>JBGTNI010000099.1:0-3335 GCA_041743105.1 Mycobacteriales bacterium
CCGTAAGATAGCCGCGAAAACCGTCCCCATCTCCCTGCACGCTGCTGTGCTCAGCCTGAGTCCGCACCGCCAGTACCGCGCCGGCGGGAGCTTGCTGGTAGTAACCACGAAGACTAGCGGGGGTAGCAATATCGTCGATCCCCGAGCCGAAGAACAATACCGGAACCCTGGTCTTCGACAGGTAGAACTGTTCGCCTGAGCGGACGCGATCTGGGTTCGGCAAGGCCACCGTTAGCACCGTCGATACCTTGCCCGCGGTCTTGTTCGCCATGTTCAGCGCACCGACAGCACCCCGTGAATGTCCAGCCGCCGCCACCCGATCGGTGTCTAGCCGGTTATAGAAGACACTGCCCGGCGTGCGGTCTTGGACGGTGAGATAGACCAACGCACGCAACATATCCGCACCATCGCCGACAGCGCCGCTCGTCGGCGCTGCGACCACAAAACCCCAGCTCGCGAAGTGTTGCAGCAGTCCTGCATAGCCGTCCGGCGTGGACCCGTTTCCATTTCCCCACACCACGATCGGATGCCGAAAACCGCGCTGGCCCAAGGTCTCGCGCTGGCCCAAAACACTCGGAAACCACAGCTGGTAGCTGGTGTCACCGTCGGCCACCACGGTGCCCGTGACCGGCTGCCGACTGCCGACACCACCGTAACTTTGCTCCAACGGATACGCCACCGCCGCGGACACAGGCGCGGCAGTAGCGAGCCCCGAAAGCAGGCCACCGCTTGCCAGCAGTACCGAAACGAGCAGCCAGCAGCTACGTGAAGTCACGATCTTTACCCTTCGACACGGTCCGGCAACGGCCACCAGTATGGCGGAGGTCTACTGTTCAGAACCGCAGTTCTGTCGAGTTCGTGGGTGAAAACGATGGGCCAAAGCCGTCTACTAGCCCAAAGCACGTGGGTGCGAACCGGCGTACACTTCTCGTAGCCGCTCCACCGTCACCAGGGTGTAGACCTGGGTCGTCGTCACCGACGCGTGCCCCAGCAACTCCTGCACCACCCGCACATCGGCGCCGCCGTCGAGCAGATGGGTAGCAAAGGAGTGTCGCAGCGTGTGCGGCGACAGGTTCGACAACCCCGCCCGCTCCCCTACCGCACGTAGAATCAGCCACCCGCTCTGCCGCGACAGCGGCCGTCCCCTGGCACCCAAGAACAATTCGGGCGCACCCATTCCCTTGCCGGCTAAGCCCGGGCGTGCCCGCACCAGATAGCTATCGATCGCCGTTATCGCATACGAGCCCAGCGGAACCACCCTGGTCTTGTTGCCTTTCCCATGCAGCTTCACCAGCGCGGACTCCATATCCAGGTCATCCACCGCAAGTCCGACGGCCTCCGATATTCGGGCGCCCGTGCCATACAGCAGCTCCAGCAACGCGCGGTCCCGCAGTCCCAGCAGGCCATCGGCCGTATTGGTAAGCAGCCGTTCCACCTCGTCCACAGAGATGGCTTTCGGCAACCGTCGCGGGATCACCGGCGGATCCACGCAACGTGCCGGGTCTTCGTTGATCCAGCCTTCTCGTAGCGCGAACTTGTGCAAGCCCCGCACCGCGATCACCGCTCGGGCCAGCGACGATGTCGCTAAGGGCGCATGATCGATATCGCCTTCGCGTAGCGCCGCGGTGTACTGCTCAATCTGTCGCGTGCTCACTTCGTGCAGCTCGTCCACGCCGGTGTCAGCTAACGTTGCCGCGTAGCGCTCCAGGTCTCGTCGGTACGCGGCGAGGGTATGACTGGACAGGCCCCGCTCTACCGCCAGATGGTCGAGATACCCTTCCAGCGCGCGCCGCAGGTTCAGCTCAGCACCTCATTTCAGTTAAGTACATCGTCGAGTTCCAGCGCAGCTAAACCGTGGGCTTGCGCAACTGGCTTACATACGACTTGTCCGTCCACAGTGTTCAGGCCCAAGCCGAGCGAACGATCGTTCCGACAAGCTGCCCGCCAGCCGTTGTTAGCCACAGCGATCGCATACGGCAGCGTCACATTGGTGAGGGCATAGGTAGAGGTGTGGGGCACCGCGCCGGGCATGTTCGCCACGCAATACATCAAGCTGTCATGCACCGTATACACCGGATCGGCGTGTGTGGTCGGACGCGAATCGGCGAAACAGCCACCCTGGTCGATGGAGATATCCACCAGCACACTTCCCGGTTTCATCTGAGATACGAGGTCGTTTGAGACTAACGTGGGTGCCTTCGCACCGGGTACCAGCACCGCGCCGATCACCAGGTCCGCGACGCGGATCGCACCCTCCAGCTGATACACATTGGAAGCCACAGTGCGCACTCGCCCGCCATAGTGGCCATCCACATGCCGTAATCGGTCGATGTTTTTGTCCAGCAGCACCACATCGGCACCCATACCGACCGCGACGGCCACAGCGTTCGCTCCGGACACGCCGCCGCCGATCACCACGACTTTCGCCGGGTGGACACCGGGCACTCCTCCGATGAGTACACCGCTGCCGCCAGCAGTGCGCATCAGGTAATGCGCTCCCGCTTGCACAGATAACCGACCCGCGATCTCGCTCATCGGGGCTAACAGCGGCAGTGCGCGATTGGGCAGCTCGACGGTTTCATACGCGATCCCGGTAACCCGGCGGTCCAGCAGCGCGTCGGTGCACTCCTTCGAAGCCGCAAGATGCAGGTAGGTGAATAACGTCTGGTTAGGCCGCATGAGCTCGTACTCAGCCGCGATAGGCTCCTTGACTTTAAGTACCAGCTCGCTGGATTCCCACAGCGTGGCCGCATCCGGCGTAATGATCGCCCCTGCCGCGACATACTCCTCATCGCTGATCGTCGATCCGAGACCAGCGCCCGTCTCCACCGCAACGTAGTGACCATATCCGGTGAGCTCTAAGACTCCAGCCGGCGTGATGGCCACTCGATACTCGTGGTTTTTGATCTCGCGGGGGATCCCTATGCGCACGACGCCACCTCTGCTGGGTCAACGAATGGATTGGTACGGATCAATGTGCCAAAGCTCAAAGTCGATCGATTCGCGCTGGTCACGCGGACGCAGTCTAGTCCGGTGAATGCACGCCAGGGGAGAGATACACATCACCGACCTTGACAGACTCAACCCGCGGTCACAGCCCTCACGTCGGAGGAAGCGCCAGCGACTGTGAGGCTGGCGTGTCCCAATCAATGCCGGTGTGGTGGGATGCACGACTGAGCACGTCGTACTACGCTGCGCGGCATGACTATTAACCCACCACCCGGTTCACCATCACATGGGCCATCCTCTGGCCCACCCAACCATGAGGGCCAGCCGCAGTACCCAGGCGGCCAGGCTCCACCACCGCCCGGCCTGCCCGGCGGCCCGCCGCCCGG
>JBGTNI010000100.1:0-4602 GCA_041743105.1 Mycobacteriales bacterium
ACCTGGATCGAGAAAACCTACCACCGCCGACGCCGACAACGTACCCTCGGCAAACACACACCCATCCAATACGAGACAATCACAACCAACACCGTCACCCTGGCGGCCTAAACCGAGTCAACCAAACCGACAGCAGACCCAAGTGCGGCGATAGTGCCGGCGGCGGACAGACTAAAAAGAATTTCCAATCGTCGAGTGGCGCGCTCGCGGGCGAACTCAGTTAAGTCTCTTGAGTGATCTTGCAGTACGTGCAGTCGTTGCTCCGCCGCTTTGCGATGCTCCAAGACGGCAAATGACCGTTCGAGCGATCGAGCTACTCGCAGTAGCTCTGGATCCTTGAGCATCACGTTAAGGTTTCCGACCTCGACAAGGTCGCGTTCAAGTGAGAGTTCACCAGCGGACAGTTCATGAACTCGGAGCGCTGAATCTATGTTATCGGTCGCCCTAACGTCCTGATCGTAGATATTAATCCACAGCTGACAAATGAACCACTGAGCGTGAATCAGACTCAGTAGCGAAACGATCTTAGTCACCTCACTATCGGCGGTTTGCGTGTTGGTGCGCAGCACGGTGGACCAACCAGTACTTGCGATCTTCACGGATCCGTATCGGATGCTTGCGACGTGTTCGAGTTCGTTGTTGTCTGTGTCTGGCACTGTGAGCCACAGGAGACATTGAACGACGTTTGCATCCAGCGTCGACCCATAGTCAATGACGCATACACGGAAGTCATGAAAGGCATACAATGCGGGGCGTGAATGGATGTAGGGCCGCGCAAGAACGCGTAGCTGGCGCACCAGGCTGGCATGTAGGTCCTGTGCCGGGGCTTGCGATGCGAACGCAGTATGAGCCGCAAGCTCATCAGTGAAGACGTCGCACTCTTGGAGGTAAGGCAAGTAGTCGGCGTTCTTCCACTTGACTAATTCGTCGTAGAAAGCCAATATCTTCATTTCGGCCTGCTCAGACTCAAACTCATAGTCAATTGACAGTATGCCGAGCCAGGGGAAGACCTTGAGAATTCGTTTGTAACGCCACTCCGAGCTTGCGAGTTGAGCGGTGCCATCCGGTAGACGAAATCGCAGTACGGGCGTATGAACAGCTAGGTAGGACAAGTTCCAACTGCGGGTTGCAGCCTGATCAATTTCGACGGCACCGTACACATCAATTAGGGTATTGCGCAGCCCAGCAATGTCTTTGACTCTTCCCCCGAGGTCGTACATAAACGGCACATAGACCCTGGTACCCGCTTCTCTAATTTCAAGGCCCTCTAACTCTCGGTCATGAGACAAGATGGTGGCCCCCATCCATGCGTCGGACTACCGAACCGCGCACGCCATTGACCACGAGCCACCTCCTCCTGCGGTCACTCGACATGGGTGCCCACGGACGAACACGGTATGCCGAAGCCGCCAGCTCCCGCAAGGAAACGCCAGCGATGCCGCCGCGGTCGTCGTGCTAGCCGTAGGCTGTTAGTGGTTGCGAAGGGGGTCTAGAGGATGAGTCGGCTGTGTGGCGTGATGGTGGTTGCCTGCCTTGTTGCGCTGGCTGCAGGTTGCGATGACCCCGACGCCGTGCACACCGCCGCCGGACCGGAGGCTAACTGCCCGACAGAGTCCAATGTCGCGCAAGCAACCGGGCTACAGCTCAATGGTCAGGAGCAACTCGATTCGAGCCGGTACCGTGACGGCATCTCCTACAGAATTGTCGGCTGCTCGTACCGAACACGCACCGGTGGTGAAGTTTCGGTGGCTCGGATTGGCCGTGGCGACAGTGACACGGGGACTTTTGAGGTGTTACGGAGGCAGGCAAAGGGAGTGCGGGAAGAAGTTTTCGAACCCCTCGCAGGCCTCGACCGTGACGCATGGGTCGATGGGGAGCGCATTGCGGTGCGTAACGGCAAAGCCATGCTGTTTATCGAGCTCAAGGGACCGAATCAGTCAAGTACGGAGCGCACCGCGGCGGAGGCCCGACTGGCTCGACGGCTCTTAACCTCTCCTACTGCGAGTAGCACCAAGCTCGACTGCGGCGCGGTTAAATCGGTGGTGGAGCAGGCCATCGCGAAGCCGACGTACTCCGCCCTCGATATCAGCTTCGACAAAAGCGCCGGGGTGGAGTTTAGGTCCTCCGGCTGTTCGTTCTCCCTTCCCAGCGACCGGGAAGTCACCGTGGTCTCCGCCGACAGCATTTACTGGGACGGCTGGGTGGCCGGAAAGAAGCGCAAGGAAGCAAGCGAATATACCGAGTCGGAGGTCTTGGGTCACAAGGCATTCACGACCGAAGGCACGCTCATCGTCGACGATGGCGAGTCTCCGGTAGAGGTGCGCACCTCCGGGATAGATGACACGGCCGCCAAGCTCACCGCGCTTCGTGCCAATACAGCGCGATTGGTGCTCTAGCCCTTCGCCGCGCCGTTACAAGGCAACGATCCGCGCCACAGGTGCCCAGGCTCGTCCCCGCTGCCTGACACAACGTGTGTCTCTTGCTAGGTAGCTGATCTGCTGCCGCGCCCGTTGGCAGGAACACGACGGCACAAGTCGTCGCCCTCCTGTGGCCAATCATGCATTGACTGTGGGGAATTGTGGGGTACAGTGGCCATTTAGTGGGGGAAAGTGGAGTGAAATACTCCAGAATGGTGTCGAGGGAGGGCTGCGGTGTTCCTTGGCACGCACTCTCCGAAGTTGGACGACAAAGGCAGGCTGGCCCTGCCGGCGAAGTTTCGTGACGAATTGGCGGACGGCGTGGTGGTTACCAAAGGACAGGAGCGTTGTCTTTTCGGGTTTCCGGCTGCCGAATTCGCGCGCATCGCCGAGCAGCTACACCAAGCGCCTATGACACATAAAGCCGCCCGAGCTTACAGCCGAGTCTTCTTCGCTAGCGCCCACGACGAGGTACCCGATAAACAAGGCCGCGTCGCCATACCGGCCCATCTGCGTAGCTACGCCGGGTTATCCAAGGACTGCGTGGTTATCGGCGCTAGCAGTCGTGTCGAGATCTGGGACAGTGCCGCTTGGGAGCAGTATCTGGCGCAGTCCGATGAGTCATTTGCCGAGCTGGAGGACGAGGTGATGCCAGGGATTTTCTAACGCTGAAGAACGCGTGATCGTGTCGCGTAGTCTCCAGCCGCTGTCCACCTGAGACGCCTTCCCCGGTGTCAGGCGGAGTCACGGCGGATGGGGACTTCGGGACACGAGCAATCGGACCAGGCGGGCCAGCTAAGTCGACGGATGCCGGAGTTGCTGGGTCTAACGAGGGGACACCAGGTGCAGCACATCACACACATCCCGGTGATGGCTTCGCGCGTGGTCGAACTGCTGAGTCCGGCGCTCACCCACAGCACGCCAGACAGCCCCCCCGTGCTGCTCGATGCCACGCTCGGGCTGGCGGGTCACGCCGCGCTATTCATGGCACAACATCCACGCCTGGTGCTCGTGGGTCTTGACCGCGATCCGACTGCGCTGGAGTGCAGTAGGGCGAGACTATCGGCGTACGCCGACCGTGTGCACTTGGTTCACACCCGATTCGATGAGATTCCAGCTGTACTAGATCAGTTAGACATCACTGCGCTCGACGCCGCTCTGTTCGATCTCGGGGTGTCGTCCATGCAGCTCGACAACGCCGATCGAGGTTTTGCGTACTCCCACGACGCTGGTCTGGATATGCGGATGGATCCGACCGCTGGGATCACCGCAGCCGACGTCGTGAACACGTATTCTACTGCTGCACTCACGCGCGTCCTTCGCGAATACGGCGAAGAGCGGTTCGCCTCTCGGGTGGCCGCGGCGATCGTCACCGCCCGCACCAAGGCTCCGCTGTCGTCGAGTACGCAGCTAGCAGAGCTGGTGCGCGAGGCTATCCCGGCCGCGACACGACGCACCGGCGGCCATCCAGCCAAACGCACCTTTCAAGCCCTGCGCATCGAAGTCAACGCCGAACTGGAAGCGCTGAAAGTCGCACTGCCCGCTGCCTCGGACGCGCTAAAAGTCGGAGGCCGAATCGCGGTGCTCGCGTATCAGTCCCTGGAGGACCGCATCGTCAAACGCGAGTTCATGCGGCGCTGCACCAGCATTACGCCACTCGATCTGCCAGTCGAGCCCGAGCCCGCCGCGTTCGAGCTTCTCACGCGCGGCGCCGAGCAATCCGACGCGGCCGAGATCGGCGCTAATTCTCGGGCCACGTCGGCCCGGCTCCGGGCGATGCGTAGGCGCGGGGAGGCTACATGGCACACCATGTGAGCCGACCGATGAAAGCCAGCTATCAGGCGCCTCGGGCACCGTTTGTCTGCTTAATTGTGCTGCTCGTAGCGGCCGGCCTCGCCGGTCTAGTAGTGCTCAATACCGCAGTGAACAGCAACTCGTTCCGGCTCCACGAGCAGACCCAGCGTAAAAAGCAACTCGACGTCACAGAGTCGCAGCTGCGGCGAGACGTGGCCAATCTCGACGCGCCGAGCCGGCTTGACACCGAGGCGCGGCGATTGGGACTGGTTCCGGCGGGAACGCCGGGCTTCATCGATCCTTCGTCCCGGACCGTCAGCGGTAAGCCCCAGCCAGCCGGTGCCGGCGGTAGTGGAGCTACACGGTGACGCCGCCGCGCAGCGCCGCCCCC
>JBGTNI010000101.1:0-1818 GCA_041743105.1 Mycobacteriales bacterium
CCGAAGCCGACGTGGTTGACGAGTTGGTTCTATTACGCGTGCATTCGGATTCCGCGGCATTCTCAGGTCTCGGACTCAACGCCCTAAAGAGTTGACGCGACGTTACCGTAAGCTTGAGATCCCAGCCCGGGACGGCTCTTACCCGAGTTGGGCCAAACTAGTGCACACCTGTGCGGCCGATCGTGCCACCCCGAGTTGGGCCAAACTAGTGCACACCTGTGCGGCCGATCGTGGCGAGTGCGTCGCGGAGATCGTCGGGTAGTGGGTCGGCGGTGGTCAGAGTTTGCCGACCGGCTTTGATCTGAACGGTGCGGTAGCGGCGGGCTGTACGGACGAATTTCTTTATGCTCCAGCCGGTTTGGATCTCGATGTAGTGACTGACGGCCATCGCGGCGAACACGATCGTCAGGTGCGCTTCGATGGATTCGCGGGTGTGGTGATAGATCGGGCGGGCTTGTAGGTCGTGCTTGGACATCCGGAAGGCCTTCTCGATGCGCCACAGCTGGTGATAGGCCCCGATGACGAACTCCGCGGACTCGGTGCTGAGGTTGGTGGTGTAGCCCTTCCATCCGGCTAGGGCCCGGCTCTTGGCCTCCAACCCGCGGTTGACGCTCTTGGTGGCCCCGGTGAGCTTGATGAACCGATTCCGTTTCACCGCTGCGTGTCCGTCGACGGCCTTCTGGGCTTTGGCGACCTGCTCGTCGATCCCGCGCAGCGTGCGCCGGGCCCGGTCATGGCGGAACTGGTAGTGGGTGACCCGGTCGGGGATCCCGCGGGCCTTCTCGCTGCTGGTGGCCGGCCAGGGCTGGGTAAGCACCAGTTGATCCGGTATCGCGTCGTCCGCGTGCTCGTCGCGCCATTCGCGCACCACGCCGGGCAGGAACGGAATCCGGGCGCCCAGGATGTAGGACAGTCCCGCTGCCTGCAGTGCGACCTGGTTGGCCTCCGAGATCATCCCGGCATCGGCGACCACTGTCACGTCGGTGAGTTGGTGGGCGGTCTTGAAGGCGTTGATGACTGGCAGCATGGTCGCGGTCTCGGCCTTGTTGCCCTCGAACGCCTCGATCGCCAGCGGGAACCCCGAAGCATCGGTCAGCAGCCCAATGGTGATCTGGGGTTCCAACCTGCGTTCCTTGGAGAATCCGGGCTCGCGGAACCCGTCACCGGTATCGGTTTCGAAGTACAGGGTCGACACGTCGAAGAGCACCAGGCTGGCTGGCCCCAACCCGGCATACGCAGCACACGCTGCTGATAGCGACTGTCGGACAGCAGGTTTGGCGATCAATGGTAGACGGCGCTTGACGGTGCGGTAGGAGGCGGCGCCGACACCGGTCTCGGTGAGCACGCGTTCTGCGTCGACCTTGCTGCTCGGTTCGATGATGCGCGCCAATACCAGATCGCGCAGCACCTCATCACCGCCGAGCACCGTATCGAAGCCGAGCACGGCGTAGGCCCGGCACAGCCCGTCCCACAGGTTGCTGGACTGCGAACTGAGGATCTCCAACGGCTCGCCGTAGACCCCGGCGGTGTTCAGCCCCAGATCAAGCGTGCCCTGGCCTTCGGCAAGGCGCTGGGCGGCAGCGGCTTTCAGCGCCTCCAACTGGGCCTCATCATGGGCCGAGCCGAGATGCTCGATCGAACGTGACCCTCGCCGCGAGGACCACACGATCTGCACCGCCGTCGCCCCGGAGCTGGTCTTCACGGTGCGCACATACGCCACCCGGGCACCTTACGACCCCACGGCTAGTGCACACATTCCGGCCCGAGACAACAAGAACCCGCAGGTCCAACTACCTGCAATCAATCTGGCGACAAAAT
>JBGTNI010000102.1:0-2514 GCA_041743105.1 Mycobacteriales bacterium
CCCGGACCGCCGCCCCGCCGCCGCGGCCGTCCGCCCAAGCCCAAAGACCCCGCTCCAGCCACCACCTGATAGGCCGAGCGCACCGTCACGTGGGGAAATTTACTTCGGCACTTTTGAGGAAAGTTCGTTCGGCATTGACACGGGTGATGAGCCGTCAAGCGTCGGTCACCGTCAGGTGCCTCGAATCGAGGTCAACGATGCGCCGCTCTCGCCCATCGACGTCCGGTCGAACGTGCAGAGCTGACATGCTCGATCGGCCGCTGAATGGGCACTCTTAGCCATAAACGGCCATCGGAAGTGCCAGAGAAGATCGACGATTGGTCGCTGACGACGCTGCGCGAGAAGCTGGGCCAAGATCGGCACCAGGGATCGTGCGCCACGGCCGCTGTCTGGGGAGTTTTCTGATCGAGCTAATCCAAGTTAGTATGGATCATAGATTGTTATGGCAAGAGATACACGAGACACCAGGGAAATCCTAGTTGAGACGAACCAGTTTGAGGGTGAGAAGCGCCATGCAACGCGTGATCGTGTTGCTCGCTGTAGCTGCGACAATATTTGCATCTGCCTCGATCGCCGTAGGACAGCCCGCCACCCCACAGTTAGGCGGTCCGAGCCCCAGAGTGATCGGGGGCGCGCTGGTTCCGGCGGCAGACCTGGAAAGCCTCGGCTTGGTTCACGTCGACAACGGCGGTTGCAGCGGCGTTCTGCTCACCAATGAGTGGATCGTCACCGCCGCGCACTGCTTGTCGGCGATGCATACGATGAACCCTGGCAGCCTCCGTATCGAGGCGCGCTGGACGGTCAATCAGATCCGCCAGGCCACCCAGATCTATCGGTTCTGGGAGCTGAAGGCCAACAATGATCCGGAGCGGGCTCACCTGCTCGACATGGCCTTCATCCGCATCCCCGCGATCAGCGTGAATGGCAGCTTTGCCGGCTATCAGCGCGCGCTCTCGACGTTGGCGCCGGATGCGATGATTGGTCGGGCGATCAGTGCCTACGGGCAAGGCATGGAGCGCGAGGCCTTCATGCAGACCGGCGTTCCAATGCCGGCTCTGTTCACCAACACGTTCCGCAATGGAGTTTTCCAGGTCGACCGCGCCGAGCAGAATCTGTTCTGGTATTCACGCAATGCCGCAAACCAGATGGTTGGCGGCGGGGACAGCGGCGGGCCGAGCTTCGACGGTGACCAACTGGCCGGTGTGCACTCGCTCTGCCTGACGAGCTGCCTGCCCGGCCAGACCTGTCCACCGGATTCCTGGATGTGGGTCGACTACGTGTCCGCGTGCGCGGATGCTCCGATGGCTTTCGCGCGGGGCGTTTTCGATGCCATGCGCAGAGATCCTGCCTGGGACCCCACGCGCGCCTTCCAGGACATCGTCACGACGGAGTTCGCGCCGAACATACCGGCGGCACACGACCCCCATGAGCGCACGGTCTGGCCGGTCGTGCAGTCCTCGATGTTCAGGTTCTGCGAGCGCCGCGGCTTCGTCGCCGCGCTGGCCCGCTACGGCGCGAGCACCAGCCCGAACGTGTTGTGCCTGGGCGCCAGCGCGGCCCGGGTCATCAGTCTGCCGGCAAGCGACGTCCCGGCCCTGACGTCCGGTGCATCGGATCTGCTAGCCTTGCCGCTGGGTCAGGCGGTGGCGGCGGCCACGAGCTATTGCGGCGGCCGGGTCCTCGGCAGCATCGGAGGCTTTCCGGGCGGCGTCGTGCATGGCACGGGCCCGGCGCTCACCTACGACGTGGTGTGCGTGCTCGATACTGAGGGCGACCGCAAGATGGTAGCGACCGCTGAGGTCGCCGAGCATGCAACCTTGCCTCATGCCGAGTTCAGGAGCCGCGGCGACGACGCCTGTCGCGCCTGGGGCTACGCGCTCGGCGGCTTCGTCACCGGCGTGCCGACCGGTACGGAGACGTCGATGACGTGCTTCGGGTCACAGGGTGGTGGCCAATTCGACACGCGGGTCCCGGACGAGATCATGCGAGCCCGGCGGGCGCTGTACGCCGTCAGCATCGACGAGCCGCTGATCGCCCCCGACGGCGCCGCGATTGACGTCCAGCTGCTCTTCAAGCTGTGCCACGACGCGCTGGTGCTGAGCTACGGCTGCCCGGTGGAGGCATCGGTCGAGCAGTGGTCATACAACCCACAGACACAACAGGTTCTGCACCTCGACAGCGGCAAATGTTTGAACGTGTCCGGGGCGAGCGGCAGTCCGGGAGCATGGGTCATCCTTTACCCCTGCACCGGAAGTGCGCTCAATGAGCGCTGGACCGTGAGCGCACTAGGAGCGAGCTCGGTCTGGACGATCAAGAGCGCCTCGAGCGGGCTTTGCCTGCACGCCCTGCCGGAGCCGCGGCCCCCGGCAGCCAGCCCGCCTGGAGGAGTCGGGTTCAGGCTGCGACCACCCGCCAAGCTGACGCAGATGCCGTGCGACGGCTCGACCGCTCAGCAGTTCTCCAACGTCGACGCCGACTGGGACCGACGCCACGGACCTCACTGACCGAGGGGCC
>JBGTNI010000103.1:0-27718 GCA_041743105.1 Mycobacteriales bacterium
ACGTGGCAAGATTGCCGGCGCGGCGCTGGTGGCCGGCGGTGTTGCGCTCGCTTCGGTGGCAGCAGGCGCCGTCGTAGCCCTAGTTGCTGGCGGCGCGGCGGCGCTGGGGGGTTGGGCCGCATGGCGGCGCAGCAGAGACCAGCAGCTGCAAGCGTTGGGTCAGGCCACCGGCAACCCCGGCCTCAGTATTGCAGATGGCCCCGGAGCTGCGCAGCGCGTTCGCAGCGCACTGGATGGACTGCGTCAAGGGACACCGTTCGCTCGCGGATCACCAGGGCTAGCGTCCAGCCGATCGCAGACCCGGCGGTAGGGGGTTGCGATGACGCGAGAATTCGCGGCACCAGGCCTGGCGCGTAAACCGTGGATCTGGGAGCGCAGACGGCGGTTTGGCGAACGGGACGTACACCGGGCGTTAAATCGTGGCCGGTGGGGCCGTATGTTCGCCGACGAGGAGCGCGGCAATCTCGCCGAAGCGGTGCTCGATCTCGATGCGGTCCGCACCGTCGGTCACCTCGCGGTTGCGGAGGTAGTCGGCCGGGGCAGCGATCGGCTCCGGGCCGCAGAGATTGCAGCGCTCGACTCGACGCTGACTCTGCGACAGCGCGACCACATCGCGCGAGCCGGACGGGGGTATCGCGGCGCCGGCGCGCAGTTGGCAAAAGTTGGGGCGGTAGCCGCGGCGCTCGGTGCGATCACACTCCTTCCGCGCGCGCGTAGCCGCGCGAGCGACCTTCCCAGACTAAAGCTTGGCCCTAAGGTCACAATCGCCGCGCCTGAGACCGCCGCGCGCAGCGGAGTCTTCCTCGGTGGCGGAGTGCTGACCGCCATTGCGGGAGGTCTGCTGTGGCGGTACGGCCGAGAGCAGCAACTAGACGCTTTTTACGACCCGGTACCTGACCCGGCCGCGCAGCTACCGCGTATACGAGCCTCCCACGCTCCCAATAGGCACTCGCAGCGCGCCGCCTGGTCTTAAGAGAATCTAATGTGAAGAGCCATGTAGCCTGGAGGGCTATGGCTAACAGCGACTCGAAAACATCGAATGTGACTTCCGTCGCGGCAGCAGGTGAGCTGTTCGACTGTGCTGACCCGGGCGAACGGAGCATCGGAATCGCCGCCGCGATTGACGCCGTTGAGCGCGGCGATCTCGTGGTGCTGCCCACCGACACGGTCTACGGCATCGGCGCCAACGCCTTCGACGACATTGCCGTCACGCAGCTGCTTGCGGCGAAACGACGCGGACGAGACATGCCGGTGCCAGTACTGGTGGCGTCGCGACGCACCGTGGATGGTCTAGTGGTGTCACTATCTAGTCAGGCCCGGGATCTGATGGCGGCCTTCTGGCCCGGCGGTCTCACATTGGTGGTGGACCAAGCGCCTTCGCTGGCGTGGGATTTGGGGGAGACCGGCGGCACGGTCGCGGTTCGAATGCCGTTGCACCCGGTCACGCTGGAGGTTCTTGCCGCTACCGGACCTGCGGCGGTGTCCAGTGCCAACGTTTCAGGTAAACCTCCGGCGAGCACCGCCGCGCAGGCACAACAGCAGTTCGGGCCGTCAGTCGCCGTCTACCTTGAGGCCGGCCCCAGCGCCGAGCCGGTGCCGTCGAGCATCGTGGACGTCAGCGGCGATGTGCCGATATTGCTGCGTGCGGGAGCGATCGGCGTGGAGCAACTGCGGGAAGTGGTACCGGAACTTGAAATCCCCGTGGCGAGTTCTACTTCATGACATTTACGGTGCTGCACGTCTGCCTGGGGAACATCTGCCGCTCGCCGATGGCCGAGCGGCTGCTTGCTGCCCGGTTCGCGGAGCGCCTAGCCATGGTGGACCCGACCGTGGACCCGGCCACGCTGCTGCACTCGGCTAGCGCGGGCACCGGAGACTGGCACGTCGGTGAGGAGATGAGCCAAGGGGCCGTGAAACAGCTTGCGTTACGAGGGATATCGGCGACCGGTTTTCGGGCTCGCTCGTTATGGCAGGTGAAGCTGACCGAATCGGACTTGATACTCACCGCCACTCGAAAGCAGCAGCAGGAGATTGACAACCGCGAGCCCGAGGTTGCCAGGCATACGTATAGCCTGCTGCAGTTCGGGCGGCTCGCGCGTGAAGTCGCGCCTGGGCTGTTATCCGCGATGCACGGTGCGCCGACTCCATCGACGGTTTGGCGGCGTGGCGAGGCGTTGATCGCCGCGGTATCAGAGCTGTCTGCGCCGACCACCCAACGGCAACCGACCACCGATGACCTCACCGATCCCTACGGTCGCAGCGAAGAGGTATTTTCTAAGGTTGCCGAAGAGATCGATCACGCGCTTGCGCCACTGGTAGCCACACTAGTCGGAGATCGGACGCCGCCATCGGAGCCCCAATGACCCAGCGGCCAGACTCTCTTGATAACCCGGAGCCGCTTGCTGGCAACGGCTTCGGGCTACGGATGTGTGCATGGGCAGTTGGAGCGTGCGGCGCGGTCGCAATGATGGGCGGCGGGCTGTTGGTGACCTCGGCACTGATGTCCAACGTGAGTTCATCGAGTCCGAACAATGCTGTGCCGCAGGGGCTGGGATTCGCAGTCGGCGTCGGGGTCGCCGCGACATCGTTTGCGTTCTCATCGCTGGTGATCGTATGGGTCGATCTCATCGATCGTCGGCTTATCCTGCCGGTCGGGCTGCTGACCTACGTGCTCAAGATCGTCACCATCGGCGTGGTGGTCTTTGCCTTAGCGCGCCATGACTGGCCGGGTTTTGTGCCGCTGCTGTGGGGGATTGCCGTCGGTACCGCCACGTGGGTGAGCACGCAAGCGATCTGGGCGTACCGCTGGGCAACACGGCTGCGCTAACTTTTAAGGGCGACATCTCCCATGGATCGGGCAAAACATGGCACAGATGTCGCCAGTGCAGGGCCTAACCATTAATTTTCTACCAGGCGGTAACCACAGCGGCGCAGCAGGGGGTGCCGTGAGCGGTCGAGTGGGTGAGCTATTCTTCCCTCGTCATGGCAGATGACCAGCCCGATCACGGCCCCGAGTGGGGCATGAATACTGGTTGGGCCATTGTCGGCACTTTGATCAGCGGAATGGTCGTCTGGGGCGGCATCGGCTGGCTAGTCGACTGGTGGCTCGGGACCAGTTTTGGTTTGCCAGTCGGTCTGGTGCTTGGCGCCGCCGGCGCGATCTTCCTAGTGGTTAAGCGGTACGCACATCTGCCTGAGTAGATCCGCTAGCCCGATGTTAGCTAGCTCGAGTTAGCTAGCTCGAGTTAGTCGGCACAGTTCACGGCGGTAGAACCTACGACGGCATGAACCGAAGGCAGCACGGCCCAAAGGCAGCGTGAGCCAACGACAATATGCACTAAGGACGCAGAGAAAGGCGGATGCGAGTGAGCCTGAAGCTCACCGACTCAGCTGAGCCGGCTTCCAGCCTTGCCGCTGAGTTCCCTCCCGGCCTCAAAGATTTCAACTACGCCCCGATTTGGGACTTTCACGTGCTCGGCGTGGAGTTCGCGATCACCAAGCTCACCTTGCTGACCTGGCTTGCCGTCGCTGGCATTTCGGTGTTCTTTCTGCTCGCGGTACGCAAGCCGCGGTTGGTGCCGGGTCGCCTGCAATGGGCGGCGGAGTCCACATATGGCTTCATCCGCGACGGCATGGCACGGTCGATGATCGGCGAAGCCGGAGTTCGGTTCGCGCCATACCTAACCACACTGTTTCTATTCATCGTCGCCAACAACATCTACGGCGTGCTCCCGCTGGCACAGGTATCTCCCAACGCGAAGATTTCGTTGCCGGTGGTGCTCGCGATCCTGTCGTTCGTATTGTTCAACTGGGTGGGTATCCGAGAGCACGGTGCGAAAACCTATTTCCGTAATATTCTCTTTCCGCCGAGCGTGCCGGCATGGCTGTATCCGCTGCTGACGCCGATCGAGTTCTTCTCCACCCTGGTGGTGCGGCCCGTGACGCTGGCGGTGCGGTTGTTCGCGAACATGTTCGCCGGCCATCTTTTGTTGCTGGTGTTCACCCTCGGCGGCGTTGCGTTGCTGGCCTCGGATAACTTCTTACTCAAAGGCTTCTCGGTCTTTTCCTTCTTACTAGCGATCGCGCTGAGTTTGTTCGAATTCGCGGTGCAGTTGGTACAGGCTTACGTCTTCACCATCCTCACCGCGAGCTACCTACAAGGGGCGTTGGCGCACGAGCACTGAGCCGCCGTCCGTACCAATGAATTCCGTACCAATCCAACAACCGCCGCCGCGTGAAGGATCACGCGGCACGCACAGGAGGAACCCCAATGACTGACCTCGCCGCCGTGAACGGCAGCCTTGCCGCCATTGGTTATGGCCTTGCCGCCATCGGCCCCGGCGTCGGTGTCGGCCTGGTGTTCGCGGCCTACATTCAGGCCAGCGCCCGCCAGCCCGCATCGGCTCGCCTCAACCTGCCATGGTTGTTCCTTGGCTTCGCGTTGATCGAGGCGCTGGCGCTGTTCGGTATCGCCTTCGGCTTCGTATGGGCCGGTTAGCATGACCCCGGTAAGTGTGACGCCGGCGATCTCGTTGGCAGCGCAGGAGAGTCCGCCGGTCATTCCAGTGGTCGGTGAGCTCATCATCGGCTTTATCGCCTTCGGCATCTTGTGCTTCATCTTGATGCGCTACGTCTTTCCGAAGATGGAGCAGACGTACCGGGCTCGGGTAGACGCCATCGAAGGCGGACTGCAACGGGCGCAGCAGGCGCAGCAAGAGGCTCAGCAGCTGCTACAGCGCTACACCGAGCAGCTGACGCAGGCACGATCGGAGGCGACCGCGATCCGGGACGAGGCGCGCGAGGAAGGTCAACAGATCCTGCAGGACCTGCGTGCGCAGGCCCAGGAAGATGCGATGCGCATCGTGGCGCGCGGTGAGCAGCAACTGGCCAGCTCGCGAGCGCAGCTGGTCCGCGAGCTTCGCACCGAGATCGGCCAGCTGTCTGTGGAGTTAGCGAGCCGCATCGTGGGGGAGTCACTTGCCGACGAGGTCCGCCGCGCCCGAACCGTGGAGCGTTTCCTTGACGAGTTGGAACGGGGCGGTGCCCAGTCAAGCGTTGCCCAGTCAAGCAACGCCTATTCAAGCAGTGCCCAGGCCGGCGCTGCCGCCGGGCGCTCTGCAACGGGTGACCGCTGATGCGAACGGCGAGTCGAGAAGCTCTCGCCACCGTTCGGGCGCAGCTAACCGGATCGGTGGGCTCGCGCGACATTGACGCCGCTAAGGGCTCTGCTACTAAGGGCCCTGTTGCTCGGGACTCCCTTGAGTGGCAGCAGCTAGCTCAGCAGCTACGCGACATCTCTGGCCTGTTGGTCACTGAGCCGCGGGTGCGTCGGGCGCTGGCCGATCCCGCCCGAACCCCGCAACAGCGCATTGAGCTGTTGCGAAGCCTGCTGGCCAGTCGCGTAACGTCGTCGGCGCTGCGGGTGCTGGAAATAGTGGTGCAGCAGCGCTGGTCTAGCGCCGTCGACCTGCTCAGCGCCGTCGAGCTGCTAACGGTGGATGCAGAACTTGAGGCGGCTGCCGTCGACGGCGGTGACAGTGGTCTTGCTGAGATCGAAGACGAGTTGTTCCGGTTTCATCGGATCGTCACTGCTCATGCCGAGTTGCTGCGAGCGTTGAGTGACGCCAGCGTCGCCCCCGTTGACCGTGCGAGCCTGACGGAGCAGCTACTCGCAGACAAGGTGCAGCCCGTCACAGTGAGACTGATCACGATGGCGTTGCACGGTCTGGGTGGTCGAGGCTTTGCCAGTGGTGTGCTGCGGCTGGTGGAGCTGGTGGCGCAGCGGCGGGAATCGCAGGTCGCCTACGTGCGCTCGACAACTCCGCTGACGCCACAGCAGGAAATCCGGTTGGCCCGGCACCTGCACGAGGTGTACGGCCGGAAGATTTCGCTCAAGGTTCAGATCGATCCAACTGTCATGGGTGGCGCTATCGTCGAAGTAGGCGACGATCGCTACGACGGCAGCGTGACGCGGCTGCTAGAGCAGGCCCGTACCGCGTTGGCCTGACGTTCAGCTCAAAAACTTCATATCGTATTTGAAAACGCAAAAGTGCCTGTCAGGAGATTTCTGCCAAGGCCGCAGGAGCCGCCGCGTACGAAAATGGAGCGCAGCGGAATGGGTACGCAAGGCGACGAGAACGCCGGGAGAAGGCTTCTGACAGGCACCCTGAGCCGACTAGAGAGGACTTATTATGGCCGAGCTCACGATCTCCCCCGATGAGATTCGCGGCGCGTTAGAGCGCTACGTCTCGTCGATCACCCCCGACGTGTCCCGCGAAGAGGTCGGTGTGGTCACCGAAGCCGGTGACGGCATCGCCCGGGTCGAGGGTCTTCCCTCGGCGATGGCCAACGAGCTGCTGCGCTTCGAAGACGGCACTCTGGGCATCGCGCTGAACCTGGACGTCCGCGAAATTGGTGTCGTCGTCCTCGGCACCTTCGACGGGATTGAGGAAGGTCAGCCGGTGCGCCGCACTGGTGAGATTCTTTCGGTGCCAGTGGGAGACGGATTCCTCGGTCGGGTCGTTAACCCCATGGGTGAACCCCTCGATGGCAAAGGCGAGATCGCGATCGAGGCGACCCGTGCCCTAGAGCTGCAAGCCCCGACCGTGGTGCAGCGTCAGCCGGTAAAAGAGCCGCTGCAGACCGGCATCAAGGCCATCGATGCGATGACCGCGATCGGTCGCGGCCAGCGCCAGCTGATCATCGGCGACCGCCAGACTGGTAAGACAGCCGTGGCGATCGACACGATCATCAACCAGCGCGACAATTGGCACAGCGGCGATCCGGTTAAGCAAGTCAAGTGCGTCTACGTGGCGGTGGGACAAAAAGCCTCCACGATCGCCGGGATTAAAGCCGCATTGGAAGAGCACGGCGCAATGGAATACACCACCATCGTCGCTGCTCCCGCATCCGACCCGGCCGGATACAAGTACCTCGCGCCCTACACCGGTTCGGCACTGGGCCAGCATTGGATGTACAACGGCCAACACGTGCTGATCGTCTTCGACGATCTGTCCAAGCAGGCCGAGGCCTATCGCGCGGTGTCGCTGCTACTGCGTCGCCCCCCGGGTCGTGAGGCCTATCCCGGTGACGTGTTCTACCTGCACTCGCGCCTGCTGGAGCGTTGCGCGAAGCTGTCCGACGAACTCGGCGGCGGTTCGATGACGGGTCTGCCGATCATCGAGACCAAGGGCAACGACATCTCGGCGTACATCCCCACCAACGTCATCTCGATCACCGATGGTCAGATCTTTTTGGAGTCCGACCTGTTCAACTCCGGACAGCGGCCGGCGGTCAACGTCGGCAACTCGGTGTCGCGGGTGGGTGGAGCCGCACAGATCAAGGCTTTGCGGTCCGTGGCCGGCCGGCTCAAGCTGGACCTGGCGCAGTACCGTGAGCTGGAAGCGTTCTCGGCATTCGGTTCCGACCTGGACAAGACGTCGCAGGCGCAGCTGGACCGGGGTGCCCGGCTGGTGGAGTTGCTGCGGCAGGGCCAGTATGAGCCGTTCCCGGTGGCCCATGAGGTGGTCTCGGTATGGGCGGGCACCACTGGTCAGCTCGACGACATCGACGTGACCGACATCCGGGCTTTCGAGACCGAGCTGTTGAGCTACCTACGTCGCCAACGCAAGCACCTGCTGGACGCCATCGTCGAGACCGGGAAGCTATCCGATGACACGCTGGCGGGGCTGAAGGAAGCCGCCGACCATGTCAAGGAGTCCTTCCTCGCCCAGCGCGTCGCTAACGCCGATGGCATCAACGAGGCGGCGGCAGCGGCGATGGCCGACGAAGACCGGGAGCGCGAGACCGTGAAGCGCTACAGCCAACCACAGACCAGGAGCTAGCCGATGGGGGCACAAGTTCGTGTTCTTCGGCGGCGAATCCGTTCGGTCGGCTCGACGAAGAAGATCACTAAGGCGATGGAGCTGATCGCGGCTTCGCGCATCGTGAAAGCACAGCAGAGAGTACGGGCGGCGACGCCTTACGCCAACGAGATTACCCAAGCGCTCTCGGCGCTGGCATCCAATGCCAGCTTGGATCACCCGCTGTTACAGGCCCGTCCGAATATCCGGCGCGCCGGCGTGGTGGTGGTCACGAGCGATCGAGGTTTAGCGGGCGCCTACAACGCGAATGTGCTTCGCGCGGCTGAGAGTCTCATCGCCGCGCTCACCGAGCAGGGCACCGAGCCGGTGCTGTTCGTCATCGGACGCAAAGGTGCCAACTACTACACTTTCCGTGGGCGGGAAATCGCTGCCCGATGGTCGGGTTTTTCTGAGCAACCCAGTTATTCCGACGCGCGTATCGTCAGCGACACCTTGGTGCCCACGTTCCTCGCCGGCGCCGATGACACCGAGGAGGGCCCGGGCCTGGACGGTCTGCACGGCGTGGACGAGATTCACGTGGTCTACACCCGGTTTCGATCGATGCTGACGCAGGAACCAGTAGTGCGGCGGTTCGCGCCGCTGGAGGTGGAGGAGGCGGAGGAAAGCGTCGATGTGCTACCTGTTTATGAGTTCGAACCAGATGCCGAAGCGCTCCTTGCCGCCTTGCTCCCCAACTACATCACCGCACGAGTGCATTCAGCACTATTGGAGTCCGCGGCATCGGAATCCGCTGCTCGGCGGCGGGCGATGAAGGCCGCCACGGACAACGCCCAGGACCTGATTCGAAGCCTCACCCGCGAAGCAAACCAGGCCCGCCAGGCCGATATCACCCAGGAGATCAGCGAAATCGTCGGTGGAGCCGACGCGCTGGCAGCAACAGGAAGTGACGAGTAAATGACCGCCACCGGAACTGATGTTGTAAATACCGCCGCGCAGTCAGCGGCCGACGAACCCGCTGCCGGCCGTGTCGCTCGGGTGATCGGCCCGGTTGTCGACGTGGAGTTCCCGCGCGGCACTCTGCCCAAGATCTTCAACGCGCTCCAGGTTCCGGTGACGCTTTCAGGAGCCACCCGCACCTTGACCATAGAAGTTGCCCAACACCTCGGCGGCAATATGGTGCGCGCCATCTCCATGCAACCCACCGACGGCGTGGTTAGAGGCGCGGAGGTCACCGACACCGGCGAGGCGATCTCGGTTCCGGTAGGTGATGTCACCAAAGGACACATTTTCAATGTCCTCGGCGAGTCGCTCGATGTACCGACCCGGTCGCTACAGATTACCGAGCGTTGGCCAATTCACCGCCCACCGCCGTCGTTCGACCAGCTCGAGCCGCGAACCGAGATGATGGAGACCGGCATCAAGGTCATCGACCTGCTCACTCCCTACGTCAAGGGCGGCAAGATCGGCCTGTTCGGTGGTGCGGGTGTGGGCAAGACGGTGCTGATTCAGGAGATGATCTATCGGGTCGCCGAGAACTTCGGTGGTGTGTCGGTGTTCGCCGGCGTCGGTGAGCGGACTCGTGAAGGTAACGATCTCTTCGTGGAGATGACCGAGACCGGCGTCATCGACAAGACAGCGCTGGTATTCGGGCAGATGGACGAGCCCCCCGGCACTCGTATGCGGGTCGCGCTCTCCGCGCTCACCATGGCCGAGTACTTCCGCGACGTGCAGAAACAGGACGTGTTGCTGTTCATCGACAACATTTTCCGGTTCACGCAGGCGGGTTCGGAAGTCTCCACGTTGCTGGGTCGTATGCCTAGCGCTGTGGGTTACCAACCGACCCTGGCCGACGAGATGGGTGAGCTTCAGGAGCGGATTACCTCCACGCGCGGTCACTCCATCACGTCGCTGCAGGCGATCTATGTGCCCGCCGACGACATCACCGACCCCGCGCCGCACACCACGTTCGCGCACCTCGACGCGACTACGGTGCTTTCGCGTCCAATCTCGGAGAAGGGCATCTACCCGGCGGTGGACCCGCTGGACTCCACGTCGCGAATTCTGGACGCGCAGTATGTGGGAAAGGAGCACTACCGCACCGCGGGCCGTGTGATCGAGATCCTGCAGCGGTACAAGGACCTGCAAGACATCATCGCGATCCTTGGTATCGACGAGCTTTCCGAAGAGGACAAGATCCTCGTCGGTCGGGCTCGCCGAATCGAACGCTTCCTGTCGCAGAACACCTTCGTTGCGAAGAACTTCACCGGCATCGAAGGCTCCTTCGTACCGGTGAAAGAAACGATCGCGGCGTTCACTTCGCTGTGCAATGGCGAGTACGACCATCTGCCCGAGCAGGCATTTTTCCTCTGCGGCGGCATCGAGGATCTAGAATCGAAGGCCAAAGCTTTACAGGGATGATCGAGACCGGCTGAGTTGCTCCCTGCTGGCGTGGTGCTTGTGCGGGACACCCGCAACCCGGGCAGTCGCCTTGCGTACCTGCTCCGCTTCGCTCCGCCTACGTACGCGGCGGCTCCTGCGGCCTTGGCAGGGAGCAACTCAGCCGGTCTTCGAGTAAAGATCAAAGACAAAAGTGCTTGCGTGGCGGATGTAGAGGAGAACCGAAATGGCTGAGCAATCTGGCACTCTGCCGGTGAACGTGGTGGCGGCCGACGGTGAGGTGTGGTCGGGCGAGGCGAGAATGCTGACCGCGACGACCACCGAAGGCGAGCTGGGTGTGCTGCCCGGCCACGCGCCGCTACTTGGTCAGCTGGTGGACGACAGTCACGTGAAGATCGAGACCGATTCTGGTGACCACGTGTTCGAAGTGCGCGGCGGTTTTCTCTCCGTCACCGACGAGGGCGTTTCGGTGCCGGTGGAGTCGGCCGAAGCGTTATAAAATCGTACCTGCCTGCCCTGCCGGGCGGGTTACGAATCAGCGGCTGGAAGCCATGCGGTTTCACTCCGCGTTACCGCATCGTTATTGTCGGCGATTCATTGATCGATCTCCGCTGAATTAGCAGCGTAATGCTGCACAGCCACTCGAGCTTTTTGTTCTGAAATGCCCAAGGCAGTAGCGGTCGCAGTGAGTAGCACGCTGCCGCTGAGTGTGGGATCGGCATCCCGAACCGTGTGCGGCGTTGCGATGATTTCCCATACGTCAGGCCCGCCAGCTAAGCCCGCCCGCCGGCCAGTAGGGCCAGGACGGAATACGATTCCGGGGTTTTCTTCGGCTCGAAGCGCCTCATCGACGAACTGATTGATGACGCTGGACGTTGAAGTACCAGGATGGTCCCTTACGTAATGCGCAAGCCGACCACGGACACGATCATCAAAGCGGACCGAACGGGGCGATGTAGGTTGCAGTCACCATGGCTAGATTGGCCGAATGGGCGGAGCTACAAGCTGACTACTGTGACCAGAGGCGCTAGCCCCGCGAAATCTTTTGGGTTGCGGGTTAACAATGGGAGATGGTGTGATGCCGCCACCGAGGCGATGAGGAGATCTATCCGGCAGTGCCGGTCGACTGCCGTGGATTCTCGACCGTCAGCTATCACCGCCGCGTAGAGCTGTCCGTACATGCGGGCGGCAGACTGTGTGTACGGTAGCGGGTCTAGAGCGTCAATCCACTGCAATCGGGCCAGGCGGCGGGCGCGTTCCATCGGATCATTTGCGGTGTGAATACCTGCATTGAGTTCGGCAATAGTGATCGAGCTGACGAAATATTCTGCGCTTGCGTCAACGTCAGAGCTTTGAGTAGGCAGCTCGATGACAGCGGAAGTGTCCAGCAAAGCAGCTATATAGTTCATGCCGCTTGGTCAACTTCGCCTGAACCACGGTCGAGATCGTCATCGGTCACAGCGTCGAGGTCGGTACGGAATCGCTGGGGATCGATTGGTGGTAGTTCCTGTCCTGCTGTCAGCAACTCAGCCCCCGTAAGGCTCCGCCGTCTTGGAGCGCTATGTGGCGTAATGTCGGCAATAGCGGTGCCGTTGCGGGTGAGTGTGAAACACTCGCCGTTCTCAACTGCCCGCATTATCTCGGGCGTTCGATTACGTAGCTCTCTCTGGGTGATAGATGCAGTCATGCTCGTAGTGTAGCCCAGTGCGCCGCGCAACGCTACGATTCGCTACGCCCTGCCCGAACAGATCAGGTAAGGAATGGAATAGTCCATTAGAGCCATTGGCGAAGCAATGGATTGCTCACCGCAGGGGCGCACCCCTCGGCCGCAGCTTGTAGTGCACTGAACGTCGATGGTTGTTTGTCAGTGGCGGTTTAGTCGGACGCTGCCGGGAGGTCCACCACAAATCGGGCGCCGATGCGTTGGGTACCGTCGGAGCCGTTTGTCCGGGGTTCTCCGTGCATGGGCTCCACGTGCACGGAGCCTCCATGCGCGCGGGCGACCTCGGCAACGATCGCCAGACCCAGACCGGCTCCGCCGGTTTCACGGGTCCGGGAGTTGTCGAGCCGCGCGAAGCGGTCGAAGATACGTGTCGCGTCAGCCTCAGCGACACCGTCTCCGTCGTCGCTGACCGTGAGCCGCAGACGACCCGAGTCGGCTCGCAGCGCGAGCCACATCCGGGATCGGGCGTGCCGTACGGCGTTGTCCACCAGGTTGCGGACTAACCGAGACAGCTGCCCGGCGTCACCGATGGTCTGTCCGGCGCTCACGCCCGTCGTGTCGACCACGATCTCGTTAACCTGTCCAATGCCCAGAGAGCGGATCCGGATGGCCTCGGCGAGCAGGATGTCGTCGAGATCTACCGGGTGACGTTTGTGGTGCGCGGTGTCCTCGTCGGTCCTGGCAAGCAGCAGCAAGTCGGATACCAGCTGCTGCATGCGCTGATTCTCCGCGAGCAGATCGGGTGCCAGATCGTCGAGGCTACTGCTGCCTGGATGAGCCATCGCCGTCTCCAGCTGGTGACGGATAGTGGCGATAGGGCTGCGAAGCTCATGTGAGGCGTCGGAGACAAATCGGCGTTGCCGATCTCGGGAGTGCTCCAAACGCTCCAACATAGCGTTCATCGTGCGGGCGAGCCGGGCGATTTCGTCGTTACTTTCAGGCTCTGGAACGCGCTTACTCAGTTGATTGCCGTTGATCGCCGCTACTTGTGCCCGGATGCTTTCTACCGGCCGCAGCGCTTTGCCGGTGACCACCCAGGTGATCACCGCAATGAGGATGATCAGCAAAGGGAGGCCGACTAGGAGGCCCCTAGTCAGTACCGCGGCGCTTTCCCGTACCGGCTCCAGGCTTCGAGCAACCAGCACCAAGTAGTCCCCGTTCTGGGTACTCAGTGCGACGACCCGATACGGATCCGGCTGGTCGGTGTCCGCCAGTTCTAGCGTGCGAGCTTGCTCCGGGCGCAGCTTCGCAATGGCCCTCAGGCCGGAAAGTTGTGGACTGGCAGCTATCACCGCGCCAGCGTCATCGAGAATTTGGACCAAAGAATCCTCGTCTCGATCGATGGAGATTCGGTCCGGCTCCACACCGCCTTCCAACAGAGCGACCACGTCTTCGGCCCGTAGGTCCGCGGCGACTTCCACGTTCTCGGTCAACGTGTTGTTGAGCAGTACGACAAGAAGTACTCCACCTAGGATCAGTGCAGCGGCGGCCACCCCTGTGGCTCCTGTCGTGGTGCGTACCCGGACGTTGCTGTGGCGTCGGAGCCATCGAGGCGTTGACGGCATTAACCGCCTAACCATCCTCGCTCACCAATCGGTAGCCCGAGCCTCGGATAGTTTGGATTGACGATCGACCGAAAGGGAGATCGACCTTCTTTCGCAGGTAGCGGATGTAGACCTCGACGATATTGGGATCCCCGTCGAAGTCGCCGTCCCACACATGATCGAGGAACTCGCGTTTGGAAACGACCTCCCCGGCCCTGCGGAGCAGATACTCCAGTACGGCGAGCTCCCGCGTCGTCAGGTCCAGGGGTTGTTCGCCGCGCCAGGCGCGGCGGCGCGCTGGGTCCAGGTGCAGATCTCCAGCAGTCAGGGTGGCGGGACGCTCCCGCGCACCCCTGCGCAGCAGTGCACGCAGCCGAGCCACGAGCACCAGATGAGAGAACGGCTTGGTGATGTAGTCATCGGCACCGGTATCGAGCCCCTCGGTCTCGTCGAGCTCGTCGGCTGCCGCCGTCAGCATGAGGATTGGTGTCCAGCACTGCTCTGCTCGCAGCGTGGCACAGATCTGATATCCGTTGAGTCCGGGAAGCATGATGTCGAGGACGATGGCATCGTAGGCGTGTTCCCGCGCGGCCCACAGACCGTCGATGCCGTTGTGTGCCACATCCACGGCGAATCCGTCCGCGCCCAGGCCGCGTTTAAGCGACGCGGCCAGCCGCGTTTCGTCCTCCACCACCAGCACACGCACGTCGCGACCTTCTTGTCCGCTTTACGTACAGCATTTCATGTCAAGCTGAAGTTGTGCTGAGTAAGTCGCATCGATGGGGTGATAGCACGGCTTGGGCTAGATGCCTGGGCACACCTAGTTCGAAAAGGCCTGACGGTCGCCCCGCTCCTTGCTACGTTTGTGACGGCAGCATTGTTGCGGCCCATGGGTGGGTGAATCGCATGGTAGCTAGCGATCAATTCCACGTCCGGCGAGTCTGTTTCGGTTACGGGCCCCAGGCGCACGAACGTCCCGAAGATTTTATCGCGGGCTTTCGCGCTGAGGAGCTCCCGATGTTGTGGGTGCTTTCCGAAGTTGGCGGCACCGACGGTGGCGGCACCGAAGTCGGCAGCTCCGATGGCGACGGTGAATCCTTTGCCCGGAGCCCCAACGTTTCTGACGATACCGATCCGGCGTGGAGCTTATCGACCCCGGATCGACAGTGGTGGGCGTTGGCCGACGTTGGCGGTTTCCCGGCGGCCGGAATGGTGACCAACGCCAGGCTGGCGTGGTCCATGCCGACGCGGGTGAGTGCGGCGAAGCTCTCACTCGGCTTTCACCTCGATGGAAACTGGTTATGGGAAGAACTCACGCAACCTCTTGCCGGACGTCTCGCGCTCCAAGGTCAGCAATACGTTCGGAGCATGGATCAGGCCGAGGCGTATCCTCGGTTTCTGACTGGGTTGCACGATGTCTTGGTTCATCAGCGAGGCGAACGTGTTCGGCCCGGCTCCATCGCCGGTGACCAGCCCCGCTCGCCTCGCCCCCTGGCCAGGGGAAGAAGCACGCCGCCACCTAGTGACTGGCTGGATGTTTTCGACCGGCGACACGACGCCGCACTTTCCCATTCCGCGGCCAGGGTCAAGAAGTATGTCACGGCTCAGCGGCCTTTCCGAGACCGGAAGCAGCAGCTCATTCAATGCGGGATCAATGTCGTTAGGACAGCCCGAGTGATCGTCCCTACGGGCTCCGCCGGTTCAGGGTATTACCTAGTGACAGGGGCGGCAGATGCGTTTAGTCGGGGCTTTCCGGAGATCGGAGCTGTGGCCGCCCTTAGCAGCTTGGTCGTCGGGGTGTTGGCTGGATCGTCGGTCAGTGTTTGCACACAAGGGATCGGTGCACTGCGCAGCCGACTGGCAGAATCGCTCGGCCTACCTGGGTCAGCCGGCCCTAGTGACCATCCGGCGGTGCTGCGCCGAGCAGGTTATTCACCAGGTGACCGCGGTCTGAGCGCGGGAGAGCACACGACAACCGCTGTCTCACGTATCTCGCGTCGCCCTTGAGCCTTACCCATTAAGCAGTACCTTGCACCTTGCCGCGGGCTAAAATCTCCGATATGAGCTTCCCCCCTTCGGTAGCCCCCATCGACGATGTCGAACGAGCACTCGTCGTGGTGGCGCATCCCGACGATGTGGATTTCGGTGTCGCCGGCACGATCGCCGGATGGACGCGGGCCGGGATCGAGGTCGCCTACTGCCTCGTTACTCGTGGTGACGCGGGTGGCTTCGATGACCGCCCGCGCGAACAGATGCCGATCGTGCGTGAGTCCGAACAGCGTGCCGCCGCCGCCGAGATCGGCGTGAAAGAGGTGACCTTCCTCGACGGCTACTCCGACGGAGCGGTGTATGTGAGCCATCGGTTGCGCCGCGACATCACCCGGGAGATTCGGCGATTCCGACCTCAGCGGGTGGTGACGCATTCGCCGTTGCGCGACTGGCGGCGCATGTCGCCTAGCCACCCCGACCACCTCGCGGTGGGGGAGGCGGTGATGTGCGCGGTGTACCCCGACGCCCGTAACAGGTTCGCCCACCCGCAGTTGCTGGCCGACGAGGGACTCGACGAGTGGACGGTCGAGGAGGTGTGGCTCAGTGGCGGTCCAGAACCCGACCACATGGTCGACATCACTCACACATTCGACGCGAAGCTGGCGGCGCTACGGGCACACGCCAGCCAGGTCTCCCATCTGGACTCCCTAGAGGACATGCTGCGCGACTGGTTGAGCGCGAACGCGGCGATAGCTGGGCTGCCCGACGGCGCGCTCGCCGAGTCGTTCACCGTCATTGCTACCCGCTGAGCCTGCCCGCAACACGACCGTTCGGCGTAAGCGCATCCACCTGGGCTGATGGAATACTGAGATATGCCGATAGAGGAAGCGCAGCAGCCATATGGTGCTCACACCTGGCGTAAGGCAGCCCGAAGATTGGTGCCGTACTTGGGTTTGCTGTATTTCATTAACTACCTAGACCGGGTAAACATTGGCTTCGCCGGCCCGAACGGCATGTCGAGCGAGCTAGGGCTGACCGCGACTGTGTTCGGATTTGCCTCTGGCATCTTCTTCATCGGCTATCTCATCCTTGAAGTGCCCAGCAACCTGGCGTTGCACAAGTTCGGCGCGCGACGGTGGATTGCTCGGATCATGCTCAGCTGGGGGATTGTGGCTACGGCAGTGGCCTTCGTACCCAACGCGACGGTGCTCATTGTCCTGAGGTTCCTGCTCGGTGTGGCTGAGGCCGGCTTCTTCCCCGGCATCATCCTGTACTTAACGTACTGGTTCCCGGCCGCTTACCGAGCGCGGATGGTGGCCTGGTTTATCGTCGCCGTCCCAATCTCCAGTGCGATCGGCGCTACCGCGTCTAGCCTGCTCATTCAGCATGGTGACGGTGTCTTTGGGCTGTCGGGCTGGCGGTTTATGTTCCTGGTCGAGGGCGTTCCGGCGATCCTGCTTGCCGCGGTGACATGGTTTTACCTCACCGACCGCCCGTCTGACGCGCGCTGGCTCTCTGTCGGCGAACGCCATTGGATGCAACAGGAACTAGACCGCGAGCATGCCACAACCGAACGCCAGCACCATTGGCCGCTCCGTAAGGCGCTGACCCATCCCAAGATCCTTGGCCTCGCTTTTGTCTACTTCGGAACCGTCTACGGTCTGTATGCGTTGGGTTTCTTTCTGCCAAGTATCGTCGCAGGTTTCCAGCAACAGTTCGGTACCACGTTCTCGATTGTCGAACGTGGGTTGGTCACCGCGGTGCCCTATGTGGTTGGTGCGATCGTGATGGTGTTCTGGGCGCGCCATGGGGATCGCACACAGGAGCGGGTCTGGCATGTTGCGCTGCCCATGCTTGTCGGCGGCATTGCCATCCCGATCGCGCTGTACCTCAGTAGCCCACTGATGGCGATGGCGGCGGTTACGGTCTGCGCGGTCGGTATTTTCTGCGCTCTCCCCACATTTTGGGCGCTACCGTCGAGCTTTTTGGCTGGCACCGCGGCAGCGGGTGGGATAGCGCTGATCAACTCGCTGGGCAACATCAGTGGGTTCGCCGCCCCCTACATCACAGGCGGCTTGATGGATCTGACCGGGTCACAGCGAACCGGGCTGTGGGTGGTGGGCGGATGTATGGTGTCAGGCGCGTTGATGGCCATCGCACTCAAGCGGGGTCTCCAGCAAGACCGGAGGACTGATGTTGCGGTACCCGAGCTGCCGCCCCAGCCGAACACACACCCTTATCTGACGTGAACAGCCCAAAATGCGCTGCGGAAGGACTCAGCGACTTCCAACCGGGTCGAACATTCCCGCGCCGTCTAGCGCGGTTGACGCGGTTGCGCGCATCCGACGCAGCAGTCGAGCGTTCACCTCGCGGACCAGAGGATGTGTTCCACCGCCCGCGTCAGCCGCCTTCCGCCACAGCGCTTGCCGGAATTTATACGTCTCCGGGTCGGCTAGCTCAGTACAATCCAGACTGTCGTTGCCCAGATCGACCACTATGGTGTCACCGTTTTCCACGAGGGCGATAGGTCCGCCTACAGCGGCTTCGGGGCCGACATGGCCGATGACGAGTCCGACCGAACCACCGGAAAACCGCGCATCGGTCATCAAAGCAATGGTGATGTTCTTCTTCCGGCATAGCGCCGTGATCCGTGAGGTCGGATCGAGCATCTCCGGCATTCCTGGGGCTCCCCGTGGGCCCTCGTACCTGATTACCACTATGTCGTTGTCTTCGAATGAGTCGGGCTGGTTCGCCAAGGCGTCGAGTAGCGCCGCTTCGCTGTTGAAAACCCGAGCTTTACCTATGAACCTGCCGTCTTCGACTCCGCTCTCTACCCCCGCCACCTTTATCACCGCTCCGCCGTGCGGGGCGAGGCCGCCGGTGAGGAGTCGAAGGCCTCCCGTTTCCTTAAAGGGGTTCCGCAGCGAGCGAATAACCTCGCCGTCGGGCCCGGGCGGGTTGAGTCGTTCGACCTGCTCCCGGAGAGTCTCGCCGGTACAGGTAAGGCAGTCGCCGTCAAGGAAACCGCCGGCCAAGAGTTCGGCAATAATGACTTGGAGGCCACCTTTGGCGTCGATGTCGACCATCGAATATCTGCCGAACGGGCGTGCGTCGACCAGAACAGGTACCGAGCGCGAATAGTCGTTGAACTCGCGCTGTGTCATCACCTGCGACCAGAAATCGATTCCCGCCGCTCGGGCAATCTCGGGAGCGTGCAGTAAAACGTTCGTGGAACCGCCGAGCGAGATGGCGACGAGCATCGCGTTTTTCAGCGAAGCTGGGGTGACAATGTCGCGTGGCCTGATGTTTGCCTCGACCATCCTCTGTAGACAGTCGATGAGCTGCGTGGGGAATTCCCGTAGCCGCCGCTCATCCTCCGAAGCGGGCGACACCATGTGTATCGGTTCCATGCCCACGGTGGCGATGAAGGACTGCATGGTGTTGTAGGTGAACATGCCTCCACAGCTGCCGTATCCCGGGCACGCGTTGAGTGCGTATCGTTCCTGCTTTTTCACGTCCGGATCGCCCGCGACCTGAAAACAGCTCACGAGGTCGATCGTCTCGCCGGTGACTGGGTCGATGCCGGGCTTGATCGATCCGTCGGACATGACAATGGCGGGCACGTTGCGGTCGAGTATCGCCGCCATTGTGCCAACGGGTGGCTTGTCGCAGGCGACCACCGCGATGACGGCCCGTACGTCACTACCCTCGAGGTGGAGACATATGCCGTCGTTGGTGGTTTCGCGTCCGATGAGGGAGTACCGCATCTGCGGAGTACCGTTGCGCTGTCCGTCGGAGATTCCGCCGGCGAAGTTCGGTGCGATAATTCTCAGCGGTAGGTCTTGCGCAATGACCCGTTCACTCAACGCGTGCTGGATGGCGTCTACTTTCAGCGGGACGCCCGCGTAGCAAATGCTGTCCCCTAGAGTGCCCACCACTGCCCAGGTCGGGTTATGGATGTTTTCTGGATTCTGGCCGAGCGCATTCGCCGTAGCCACGGCCTGACAGTCTTGCCCAGGACTCCACGCATTGCCGTGGGTCATGTTTGTGGTCACTCATTCCTCCGCACCGTCATCGAGAACATCTTCCGCGCCGCTACACGCAACGCCTACTCGCGGAATCGGGTCAGAGCAGACTCCATCGCGGTGTCCAATTTGAAGCTACGAGCACCGTCTAGGATGGAGCTATCCCAGCGGCCGCGTCGCTCAGCGACCGGTGGACGCTGCCGTTTTCTGCGCCCTCTAAGCTCGTTATGCCCTGTCACGTCATAGTTGAAGGATCTTATCGGTGACCGAACCCGCAACGCCGCACGTGCTTGCCACCATGTCCTACCCAACAACGTCCTATCCGATCCAGCGGTTCACTCTACCTAACGGCCTGCGGGTGGTGTTGTCGCCGGACAGCTCCGCGCCAGTGATCGCGGTCGTAGTCAGCTACGACGTCGGTATGCGTTCGGAGCCAGAAGGCCGCACCGGATTCGCTCACTTGTTCGAGCATCTCATGTTTCAAGGGTCGCAGAACTTGAAGAAGCTGGAGCATTTCCGGTATGTGCAGTCTTCCGGTGGGGTCTTCAACGGCAGCACCCACGTTGACTACACCAACTACTACGAGACGTTGCCGAGCAACGCGCTGGAGCGCACGCTGTTCTTAGAAGCCGATCGGATGCGTGCCCCATTGCTCACACCCGAGAATCTGGCGAACCAGATCGCGGTGGTGAAAGAAGAGATTCGGCTACAAGTACGCAATCGCCCCTACGGCGGCTTTCCATGGTGCTTCCTGCCGGCGGTCATGTACGACACCTTCGCCAACTCTCACGACGGCTACGGTTCTTTCGACGATCTGGATGCCGCGACTGTCGCCGATGCGCAGGCTTTCTTCCACACCTACTACGCCCCGGCTAACGCGGTGCTTGCGGTAGCCGGGGACTTCGAGCCGGCCACTGCGCAAGCTTTGGTCGAGCGCCATTTTGGCGACATTCCGGCCCGCCCTCTCCCGGTGCTGCCCAGTTTTGAGGAGCCCGACCGCACCTCCGAGCGCCGGGTCCAGCACCATGACCGGTTGGCGCCCTTGCCAGCGGTCGCGTTGGCGTGGCGGGTACCCGATCCCGTGACCGACTTTGGTCGCTACCTGACCTATGCCCTACTGGGTGAGGTGCTCACCGACGGCGATGCCTCCCGGCTCATCGAACGCTTGCTGCTGCGCGACGGCATAGCTACCTCGGTATCGGGCTACGTGGGTCTGATGGCGGAACCGCTTGCCTCGCGCGGGCCCACGCAGCTGATCCTGCAAGCGCACTACCCCGGCGACGTGGCTACCGACACGGTGATAGAGACCATTGACGCAGAGCTTGCACGCTTGGCCACCGACGGCATCGAGCTTGCCGAACTGGATCGGGTTCGGACTCGCCTGGCGGCCAGTCTGTTGAAAGAAAGCGACGCGACACTGGGTCGAACTCTGCTCATGGCCGCGCTTGAGCAGCAGCACGGTCGTGCCGAACTCATCAACGAGCTCCCGGCTTTGCTAGCTACCATCACACCGCAGCAGCTAGCTGGGGCGGCAGCGACCCTGACGCCCCAGCGGCGGACGGTGTTGGAGCTGGTCCCTGGCGCAGCATCGACCGCCTCGGCAGCTTTGACTGACACTGCCGAACAGCCATTGGAAGGCGATCCATCATGACCACTCCGGCAACGACAACGCCGCTAGCGACAGCGCCTCCAACGACAGGGCCGCTAACACCAACCCCACCGCGCCGTGAGGTGCCCGCGCTGACCGCGCCGCGCCCTGTGAGCACACCTGAGGTTGCCGAGCGCACTCTAACCTCGGGGCTGCGGGTCATGGTGGTGCGCCGTGCCGCCGTGCCGTTGGTGGAGTTGCGGCTGCGCATAGCCACGGTGGGGGAGCAGGCCTTGCTGGCCCAGAGCGCACTACTTGCCGAGACGGCGCTCTCGGGGACGCCGACCCGCAGCAACACTGAGATCGCGGCGACGCTCCAGGCTGTCGGCGGGGACCTGGGCTCTTCCATCGATGCCGATCGGCTGCTGTTCTCCGGTAGCTGCCTGGCTAGCGGTCTGCCCAGTCTGCTGGAAGTGCTGGGCGATGTACTCACCGGCGCTAGCTACCCCGATCGGGAGGTCAGCCTAGAACGCGACCGGCTCACCGACTCCATTCAGGTGGCGCTCGCCCAACCGGCGACGGCGGCGCGGCGTGCCATGCTGTGCCGGCTCTACGGCGCACACCCCTACGGTGCGGAGCTACCCGAGCCGGCCGCGGTACTGGACGTCAAATCCGACGCACTCCGCCGGCTGCACGCCGCTATCGCCGTACCGCAGGACGCGGTGCTGGTGTTGGTCGGCGATATCGAGCCCGAATATGGGCTCGACGTGGTGGAGCAGGCGTTGTGGGACTGGCGCACGCCGGGCCGGTCAGCTGTGATGCCGCCGGTACCAGCATGGGTAGGCGGACCATGGCAGATCGCACATCGCCCAGCGGCGGTGCAGTCGTCTATTCGCATTGCGATACCCGCAGTGAACCGCGCGCATGTCGACTATCCGGCGCTGCAGCTCGCTAACCTCATTTTCGGTGGCTATTTCTCGTCCCGATTGGTCTCCAATATTCGGGAAGATAAGGGCTATACGTACTCGCCGCACAGCTCCGTTTCCCATTCGGCGGCCACGTCAGTATTGATCGTCGACGCCGATGTCGCCACCGAAGTCACCGCCCCGGCGCTGCACGAGATCAATTACGAGCTGGGCCGCATTGCCACTGTGGCGCCGCAGCCCGACGAGCTCGAAGATGTACGGCAGTACGCGATCGGCACCATGGCGCTGTCGGTTGCGACCCAAGGCGGTCTGGCGAGCTGGATCACCATGCTGGCGGGTCAAGGCCTTACGGTGGATTGGCTTACCCAGCACGGTAACCGGCTTGCGAGGACCAGCATGGACGAAGTGCAGGCGGCGGCCGCTCATTACCTCGCCCCCGCTCAAGCCGTTACCGTGATTCTGGGCGATGCCAACCAGATCAGCGATAGCGTCGGTCGCCTGCACTCTGTGGAGGTAGCGCCTAACCCTGCGTAGCCGCTAGCGCGACCAGGCTGTGCGCCCGGCCCGAGCGACGTGGCCAGCCCCTCCTCGCCCGGCAGCATTGACGATTCTTCCAGCGACAGCGCCAGCTCGGAATGCGCCTGTCGACGGTTGGGTGAGTTCATGGCTGGCGCCCTGTAGCGGGTGAGCTTTGGGGGCTTTGGCTGCGCCGCTGAGCAGGAACCCAGCCATGACTACGCCTCCCACTCCCGGCGCTATGACGGCGGCAGTGACTATTAGTGCGAGCTTGCCAGCGGCCGAGCCCAACAGCTGGGCGAACGTGCCACGCGGATCGCTAGCAGCTGCCATCAGAGCTCCTTCTGGTCGAGTTAGCCCAGTCTACGCGTTGGGGTTAACGGTCGCAGCCGCTCGCGCAGCGCCCCGCGGCTATAGCCCAGCCTTGAGCTCTGCCACGCTTGGATTGGTCAGTATCGCGCCGCTGGGCAACTTCACGGTCGGAACGGTCTGATTACCGCCGTTAGCTTCCTGTACGAACCGTGCCGCTTCCGGGTCCTGCTCGATATCGATCGAGTCGTAGGCGATACCCTCGCGGTCTAGTTGGCTCATAAGACGGTGGCAGTATCCGCACCAAGGGGTGCTGTAAATCGTCAAGTCGCTCATCCGGCGCTCCCGTTCCAATCTGCTCAGTTACTAGTCGATTCCCGCCGTCACGCATAACGCTTGCGGAGAGAAATTACTTCCGACCTTAATCGGCTCAGCAGATGGCCGTCAGCTGGCGCTGGGTACGGGCATTGCGGTTTGTAGGCCTGCTTCTTGGGCGATTCTTGTCAACCGCTGATCGTATGTAATGAACGATGTAAGAGTCGTACCGAGGTTTTGTGCGGAAGCCAGATGTAGTGCGTCAAGGCTGCGTAAGCCGGGGTAAGGCAGCTTGCCCGCAGCGGCTAGTACCGGGCGTACAGGGAGCAGGAGCGTGTCGGTGAGGAGTTCATCGGCCTGGGCGTGAGTTTCGGCATCGACGCGGAGCTGGACCAATGCTCGGTGGGTTTCGACGATGGTGATCTCACTGGATAGCGTGCGTTGCCCGGCTTGGACGAGGTGCTGAGCCAGCGCTGCGCTTTCCGCTTCGGCGATCACGAGCTTGATCAAGGCACAGGAGTCGAGGTAGATCACGAACGGCTCTGGTCACGTAGCACTATGACGGTTTCGGACGCGCTTGGTGATCCCGTGGGGAGATTGCTCTGTGGCCCGCGTTGTACGCGTGTCATAAAGCGATCATGGCACTCGCGCCAATCGGAAGGAATGTCTCCGGCGACGGCAAGAGCGTCGAGCGTGACTTCTTCCGGGTCAGGTGCGGTCATAACCGCTACTGGAACACCGCGCCGGGTAACTTCAACCCGGTTACCGGCCTTGAGTGTTGCGAGCACGCCATCGGGTTTCTGCTGAAGGTCCCGCCATGGTATTCGAACCGTCGACATGATAACAGCATACTACTTACGCTAACGAAGATTGTCTGCTGTTAGCACATATTTTTCTGCAATCATATGCAATATTTGCTTACACATGAAGTTGCGTCATCGAGGTCGGTTGCTGGGATACTCCGGTGTATGACAGGCGAAGTCAATGCGGATGCGGAAGGCTTTTTGAAGCTGTGGTTGGAAAATTTAACCGTCTGGCGTGAGTCTCCCGCGCTCGCGATGGCCGGCGATAGTGTGCGCCGGCCATCGTTTGCCGCGGCCGATTTGGGGCAGGGTTGGTCTCTTTTCAACAGCGCCACTCTGCTGCAGCCCATCGACGACTCCACCGCGGACCGCGTGCTCATGGAGGTGGAGAGCTTCTATTCCCCTTCTCGGGTGGGGGATATCTTGTTGTGGAGTCCCTGGCCTACCCCAGACCTGCGGTCGTTTGGTTGGCGGCTATACGACCAACCGTGGCTCATGCATCGAGCAGCCCACGTTGGTTCTGCATTACCAGCTACAGAAGTTCGCATCGAAGCGGTTCGTAGTGGCACTCAGCTAGGGGAGTTTCTTGACGTAGTGGCAACGGCCTTTCCGTTCGATGACCTTCGAAAGGCCCCTCATTCTTGGGATGCGCGGGTGCTATCGGATCCACGGATTCACTGCTGGCTCGCCCGTGTTGACACCAAAGCCGTTGCAACGTCGGCGGTGGTCGTCGCTGGGGGTGTCAACGGGGTCACGCTCGTGGCAACGTTACCCGCCTATCGCGGCAGGGGAATCGCAACGTTACTGGCCGACCATGCGGCGCGAGTTGAGCCTAGCCTCCCGGCGGGGCTCCTCGCCGGCGATAGACCGCGCCCGGTTTATGAGCGTTTAGGATTTCGGCGGCTACAGCGGTTCACGGTCTGGATCACCTCTCGCAAGGCCTAGTACGGCAGCCGTGGCTAATTACCTGTGTGGGCCGCGGCCTGTCGGGCCATTAGCGGTTCCAGGGCGGTTCGTTCCTTGTGAGCGGACGGTGCCCAGAGCCGATGGGCCTTGCCCTGGAGCAGCGGTTCGCCTCGTCGGCCCAGTCAGTCCCGCGGGCTCACCGCCTGGCCGCTCCGCCGCATCGGGCGAGGTCCTGCCGCGTGAGGCTCGCACCGCGTTCAGCAAGGCCCCCCATCCGGTGATTCCAGGAGCAGGTAACCGAGACGGTGACGATAGACCCAGCGAGTCGGCATACTCATTCCTGGCGTTCTGCAGTTCAGCCAGTACGTCTTCTGGTCCATCGGGGCCGGCCATCGCATAGACCAGCTCGGCAAACCGCAAGCGGAGTTCGGCAGGGGTTATGCCTCCCGTTGCCTCACGAAGGGCACTGAACGCCGCTGCCCGCTCTGGATGTTTCGCTTGAAGCTGGTGCCACTTTTCTTCGTCGGAGGGCATACGAAACTTCCTTCGTGGGTATCTGTAGAACCTGCATTATTAGCGAGACGCTTTCGGGTTCCTACGTGAGATGTCTGTTCTCGGCGACGTTCTGCTACCGGCTCCCAATCTCAGCCCTACGCGTGGACGAGGCCGCTCAGCTTCTGATACGTCCTTGCCGGTAACTTCGGTTAATCTGCTCATTAAGTCGTTAACAAGCGTTCGCGATGGATGAGAAGTATCAAAAACGACAGCTCCTTTACCCGCGGCGCTTAGCGCCACAACTTCTTCCCGGTGCGAAGGATCTGTTAATATTGTAAATCCGTTCGTGGGGCGAGTTACTAAAGTAGCATGTGTCGGTAGGCGATGAGGACCTCGATCGTAGGCGCCAACCACAATTGTGCTTTCGGGAATTCCTGGCTGCAACAAAACGTTGCCGGCATCAACCATACGTTGCACCGCGTCGTGGCTTGCCGATCGTGCATCGCCTTCCAATCTTCTTAGCCCATTTGCTGCAGCTATCTCCCTTGCTACCGTGTGCCACACTCCTGGATCGCTTGGCCAATCTGGATTGTTGGCGTTCACCAACCCCACCCGATTCGACAGTCGACCGGAGAAGTAAGCGTCATTCGCATTTAAGTTGGGGAGAATTACGGCCTTTACCTGCGGAATCCTCCAATGCTCTCCGAATTCATATTCGCAACCCTTGACGTGAGCCAGCGGGTTATCGAGGTTCAGCGGGGCGACGACCAGATCGAAGGGAAAGTTTTGGAAGTGCTCATAGCCGCCTTCGTCGAGGTCACTTAATCTCTCCGTGAGAGCCTGAAGAAACCTCTGAAATTCTCCTTGGATATCCGGTTCTCGAGTAATGCTGCTAGGAAAAGCAACCGCTGTCACGTTCTCAGGTGTCGCCGGTGAATCGTTTATGTGCCGTGCGGTTTTCAGCGCCGCCGCCAGATTTACCCCTGGATCGTCGCTGTCCCCGCCGGCGACTACAACAACCGTGTCTCTCGGCTTGGGAGCTTTGAACCAAGCCCACGTCAGATCGGTTAGCCCAGACGGGCCTCCAGGTCGTGGAGAAGTAATAAGGCGCGCGCCGTAGCTCTCGGCTGTCGAGCGCAGTTCGTCGACAGTGGCCATTAGTCGACCTTCCATCCCGTCCATCCACGATGCGCATATGGTATGCGATGGAGTGAAGTCCCGTCGGATTTTTGCGATACAGGGTCGCCGGCGCTTACTGTCCTCCTGGCACAATGGCCTCGATGACCCCGCCGCCGGCTTCCCCCGCGCCACCGTCCCTCGCTGATGCCTCTGCTGTCCAGGTGCTTGCCGCGCTGGATGACGATCAACGGACGGCGGTCACCGCACCGGCCGGGCCAGTGTGCATCCTCGCCGGCGCGGGCACCGGCAAGACCCGCGCTATCACCCACCGCATCGCGTACCGGGTGTTGACCGGCGCAACAGCACCCCGACATGTGCTAGCGGTGACGTTCACCGCGCGCGCCGCCGGGGAACTACGGGGACGACTCCGTGAGCTCGGTGCGCACGGTGTGCAGGCTCGCACGTTTCACGCGGCGGCGCTGCGACAGCTGCGCTATTTTGGGCCGCGCGTCTTCAACGGCAGATCCGCACCCGAACTGCTCGACACCAAGGTTCGTCTCGTCGCTAAGGCGGCAAACGTCGCCAAGCTGAGTTTGGAGCGCACCGCGCTGCGCGACGTCACCAGCGAGATCGAGTGGGCAAAGTCCTCGCTGGTGGAGCCCGACGACTACCCCTCGGCCGCTCAACGGACGCATCGAAGCTCACCGCTGCCAGTCGCACAGATCGTGCAGATCTACACCGCCTATGAGCAGGTCAAACGGGCAGCCGGCGTGATCGACTTCGAGGACGTGTTGCGAGCCACGGTTTGGGCGATAGAAGAGCACTCCGACGTGGCAGAGCAGGTGCGGGCACAGTACCGACATTTCGTGGTCGATGAGTATCAGGACGTGAACCCGCTGCAACAGCGTCTGTTGCAGGCATGGCTGGGTGGACGCAACGATCTGTGCGTGGTGGGCGACGCTTCGCAGACCATCTACTCCTTCACCGGGGCCACCTCGTCGTATCTGGCGGACTTCGCGCGGCAGCATCGCGGCGCCACCGTAGTTCGGCTGCAACGGGACTACCGTTCCACGCCACAGGTGGTGGAGCTGGCCAATCAGGTGATCGCTGCCGCCAGTGGAGCCCAGGCGCAGCTGCGGCTGCGCCTAGAAGGTCAACGCCCAGCCGGTCCCGCCCCGACGGCGCGGATGTTCGACGACGAACCCGCCGAGGCCGCCGCGGTGGCGCGGCGTTGTTTGGA
>JBGTNI010000104.1:0-21264 GCA_041743105.1 Mycobacteriales bacterium
TGCGGCGATGAGCATCGCCGGCCGCCGCGCCCGTCTGGCGATCGTGCGACCGAGCGTCGCGGACAGTGCCGCGGTGCCTAACACTAGTCCAAGCGCGGCGAATACGGTGAAAATCACCACCGGAACGAAGAAGAACCATGAGGGCAGCGACAGCGAGCGTTCGAGCCAGCTCGAAAGAGGTGCGAGCAGGATCAACCCGGCTGTACCGACGACGAACAGCACAGCCGGTAGCACCCGAGGCGGGCGGATTTTCTCTCTGTGCACGACACCGAACGGCGTGAACAACACTCGTCGCAGTGACAGTGCAGCCAGCCAGGTTCCCAGCAGCGGAAGGCCTGCCACGATCAGCACAAACACCCATCCGGGGGGCAGTACGTCGGTGGGCAGTGTGCTTCCTGCACCGCTGGGGTTGTCGAGTAGCGCGCGGCCGACGAGATAGCCTCCGATCCCCAGCAGCGCGCCAAGTGCGGTGGCCATGCCGGTTTCGACCGCGGCGAGCAGGACGGTCTGGCGTGGGGTGGCACCGGCCATCCGGATGGCAGCTAGACGCTGATCGCGAGCCGGTGCACCCACCCGCGCGCATTGCGCCACGAAGAACATCACGGGGACACAGAGCAGCAGCAGCGCGATAGCCACCCCGGGCCGCAGCCCTGGCTCGTCAAGCAGCGAAATGCCGTAGGAGGCTGTCCCGTTAATGCTGAGCACCGTCGTGGCGGCCAGCAGAGCGAGCGCACCGAGGGTGGCGCCGATGCTGGTCAAGGCGATTCGGAGTCCGTCGGAGTGTCCGCCTGCTACAGCGAGGCGGAGCAATGTGGTGAGCCGCATGTCAGCGTCCTCCTAGTGTTGCGACCTGAGCGAGAGGTCGAGCCGGACTACTACCTTCGATGATCCCGTCGCGCACGACGATCTCTCGCTCGGCGTACGCGGCGATTGTTGCGTCGTGGGTAACGAGTACCACTGCCGTGTCGGCATCCTTAACGACCCGAACTATCTCGCCTAGTACCTGCTCGCCACTGAGGGTGTCCAGTGCGCCGGTAGGTTCGTCGGCAAAAAGCACTTTGGGTTCGGTGACCATTGCCCGGGCCACCGCGACGCGCTGTTGTTGGCCACCGGACATCTGTCCGGGCCGCTGTGCGCCGAGGTGGGCCACCCCGAAGCGTCCGAGCCACTCTCGCGCCACCGTGTGTGCTTTCTTCCGATGGGCACCGCCGAGCAACAGCGGCAGTGCGACGTTCTCTATCGCGGTGAGTTCGGGCACAAGCTGCCCGAACTGGAACAGCAGGCCGAAATCACCGCGCCGCAGCCGCGCGCGATCGGCTTCGCTCAAGGTGTCGACACGCATCTGCCCGTAGTGCACCTCCCCTGCTTCTGGGCGCAGCACCCCTGCCAAACAAAGCAGCAACGTGGACTTGCCCGACCCTGACGGGCCGGTCATCGCGAGCACTTCCCCCGCGCGCAGCTCGACCGATACTCCCCGCAGGGCGGGTGTGGCACGGTAGGACTTCACCACTGAACGGGCAGTGAGAATAACGGGTGGGCTGGTCACGGATTTGCTGGTCACGGATTGGCTGGTCACGGTGCTACCTCCTGGGACAGGGTCGTTATGCGGGACAGGGCGGTGTCGATCCACCGCAGGTCGGCGTCGAGGTGGACAAGGGCGTGGTCGGCGGCGAGCACCTCACCGAGCGGTGAAGCGGCGTCGACCTTGATCGCGGTGTATTCACGCATGCGCTCGAGGTGTGCGGCCCGCTGGTCACGTAGATATTTCGCGGCTGCCGTGCCGCCATCGCCGCCTCCGCAGAGCAGCGCGACTATCACTTTGGCGAACAACGGGTTGACGACGTAGGGTGCCGGCGTCTCCACGGTGGCGAGCCACTCCGCAAGCGCCGCCCGACCGGCCTCGGTGAGGATGTACGTGGTGCGTTCGGGCCCCCCGACGCGTTCGGTGCCGGCGGTGGCGGCCAGCCCGTCGCGGAGTAGACGATCGAGCGTGGCATAGACCTGGCCGAACGCGAGCGGGCGTGCCTTAGGGAAGCGGGCGTCGTACTCGCGCTTGAGGTCATACCCGTGCCGCTCACCACGCGCGAGCAGGCCGAGGAGGACATGGGAAGTGGACACGCAACCCACTATTCACTGAATGACTAGTACTGTCAAGTCACTGAACGGTCGAACCGTGTTTCCCCGGGTTCGGTGATATCAACTCACGGTTGGAAATCCTGCCGCAATAAACGCGGATCTGATGGGATAGCCGATCAGGACTAGTCGCTGTTGCGTTGGGGTAGCTGCTGCACTGCCCAGGTGTTGTCATCCGGATCGGTAAAGTAGACGAAGGACCCCCAGTCCTGTACGTCTACCTCGCTGGTCTCGACGCCACGTCTGACCAGGTGCTCACGAGCCGCGTGAATGTCGGCGACGACGACTTGCAAGCCTTTCTGTGACCCCGGAACCATCTCGCTGACACCGGTGCCGAGCATAACGGAACAAGCCGAACCCGGCGGCGTGAGCTGCACGAAGCGCAGCTCATCGGTGACCTGTACGTCGACGTCGGCGTGGAAGCCGATCTGGTCAACGTAAAAAGACTTGGCGCGATCAACGTCTGTCACGGGAACGGTCACGAGTTCGAGTTTGAAGTCCATGGCGCCAGTGTAGTTGCGAACCTCTGAACAGAGACCGCTAGGAAGCGGTGTTCGGGCCGGCGAAATCTTCGGGAGAGATGTTGTCCAAGAACTTTCGGAACAGTTCGACCTCGATCTCCTGGTCGTCTCTTTGATCTTCCGGGATGAGTATCCCCGCCTCTTCGAGTATCTCTTCCGTGCAGCAGATGTCGGCGCCGGCGCGAAGGGCGAGCGCGATGGCATCGGAGGGTCGAGCACTGATACGTAACTTATCGCCCAGCACTAGCTCGGCATAGAAAACGTTTTCGGTGAGCTCGGTGATCTCTACCTTGCGCAGCGGCGCACCTAGCTGTTTAAGCACGTCGGTGAACAGGTCGTGCGTGAGAGGACGCGAGACGGGGCGTTCCGGGGGGTCACAGGCTATGGCGATGGCGGTTGCCTCGGCTGGACCGATCCAGATTGGCAGATAGCGCTCCCCGTCGTCTTCCTTGAGCAAGACGATAGGTTGATTCGATGGCAGCTCCACCCGGACGCCTACCACGTTGAGGTCTTTCACTCGCACCTCCGCCTTCAACAGGTTCCGATCCTGCTGCGCATCTGAATCGGCGCTCGACCATTTCAGCTTATGCCGAACCTACACGGCTCGGCGGTTATATCGACTAAGGGGCATCTAGGTCGGCTAGACACGGTACAGGGGTGGCTACTACCGCGACCATGAGAGTTCGTTGCCGACTGGGCCGGGTCATTCCTTCAGACAAAGAGGCTAGCCCCCAGCTCATCGAGGTGTTTGCTGGTGTAGGGCCAACTTCCAGTCCTTGCCGCGACGCACGTACATGCTGCTCATCAAGGCAGAATATTCCGGTGCCCCCTCGCGTTGAGCAACGTCTCCGTAACTGACGACCATTGTGTCCTCTGTGGGCAGCAGAACCTGAGGACGCTCGAGCTTGAACGAGGTCCACGGTGACGAATTACCTATAGATTCGATATTCTCATCCCGGTCGCTTAGCAGCATCCCACCAGGTAACACCATAACGACAGCGTCGCCGAGCACCTGTCGATAGAAGCTCTTGGCCGTACTGCTCTCGGCCGACAGAGCTTGCCAGCTTCGCCGCTCCAGGGCAACCAGGTCAACAGTCGTAGTCATGCCTTCCTTCCTCGCCTGCTCATGGGTCCATGGGTCCTATCGCCGGGGCGGCGGTTGCGCGATGTTGGCTGGGACGGGTTCCATAGACACGTTTGAAGGCGACGCTTAGCCCGAAGGCGCTGGCGTAGCCGACCTGTCGGGCGACAGATTGCACGGTGGCCTCGGTGCGCATCAGGAGATCGGCTGCTAATGCGACGCGCCAGCCACTCACGTACGTCATGGGCGGTTCGCCGACCAGGTTGATGAATCGTCGGGCGAACGTCGCCCTCGAAACGCCGGTCTCCGTGGCCAAGGCTGTCACGGTCCACCCCCTGGCAGGTTGGTCATGGATCAGTCGTAGTGCCCAACCCACGACGGGGTCGCTAAGCGCGCGATACCAACCGGGCGGATCGGCCTGTGGCCGGGCGAACCACTCCCTGATCGTGGACAGCAGTAGCAGATCCAGAAGCCGATCCAGGACGGCCTGTTGTCCCGGCTCGTCTCGAGCGATCTCCGCAGCGGCGAGGTCCAGAATCGGGCGAAGCGTATCGCTGCGGGGCACCATGAGCACCCGATCAAGTCCATTCAGAAGTCGGTCGGAGACTCGGCCACGCACCTGATAGCTGCCGGCGAGCAGTGCGGTCGGACCGTCGAGTCTCTGCCCGCAGGTGCGAACTCCCAACATGAGATCGTCGCCGTACTCCTCGCCGTCCGCTGTCGTGCAGTGGTCAGGACCGTGCACCACGCACAGCGGCGGAGTGTGTACGTTGTCGGTGTCAGCGACAGAGAACGGCTCCGGTCCAACCACGATTGCCACATCGCCCTGACCGAGCGCAACGGGAGCGGCATTGTCGGGGACGACCCAACCCTGGCCGCGCAGCAAGGTGACCAGGGTGAGCGGAGTTCTGTCTGCGAAGCGGACCGACCAAGGTGGGTCCACGATGGCCCGGCCGAACAGGGCGCCGTCGGATCGCACTTCGGACAGCAGGCTTCCCAGTGCATCCACATCCGCCAGTCTAGACACCTAGACATCGAATTGAGCGTTGAGAACATTCCACGCCTCACCAGTGGTCGGTTGACTGAACACATGACAATGAAACCGATTCTGGTCCTCGGCGGTACGGGCAAAACTGGGCGCCGTGTAGCATCCCGACTCCAGCAGCGTGGCCACGAGGTACGGGCGGCGTCCCGGAAGGGGCCGACCCGCTTCGACTGGAACGACGAAAACACCTGGGAGCCGGCGCTCGACGGCGTCGGGACCGCTTACCTGGTCGACTCCCAGCTAAGCGATGCGGCGACGTCGCTGAACTCCTTCAGCAGGCTCGCTGTGTCGAGCGGCGTCGAGCGACTGGTGCTGCTTTCCGTCCGCGACTGGGTAGTATCCCCCGGAGAAGAAAAGCTCCCCTGCGAGCGCGTGGTGCGGGAATCCGGCGCAGAGTGGACGATCCTAAAACCAACGTGGTTCTCGCAGAATTTCAGCGAAGAATCATTTTACCGAGGACAGGTCGTTGGCGGTGAAGTCGTGATGTCGACCGGGGAGGGCGTCGAGCCGTTCATCGACGTCGATGACATTGCAGACGTCGCTGTGGCCGTCCTCACCGAGGACGGCCACAGCGGGCAGGCTTACCCGCTGTCAGGACCGCGGTTGCTGAGCTTGGGTGCCGCGGTCGACGAGATTGCCCAGGCCACCGGCCGGGTTATCACCTACCGCCCGGTCTCCTCCACTGAGTACGCGACCTACGCGATGCAGCGAGGCCTGCCCGAGGAGGTCGTCGCCTTGCTGAACATGCTCTGCGGCTGGATCAGCGAGGGTCGCTTCGCCTACCTCACTGACGGCGTGCAACGAGTGCTCGGTCGCGAGCCCCGCGACTTCACCGACTATGCCAGAGCCACCGCCGTGACCGGAGTGTGGAACGCTAGCCGCTCGGTGTACGACACATCTGAGCGGTAGGTGGCCGTCCCAGATTCGGACGTCTCGGGACGACAACAACCGGCCCCTTCCTGCGCGGCAGCCTCTTTGGTACACGTCGGTGCTATCGGTTCACGCATGCGGTGAGTATTTCGGAGCGACTTGCTGAGGCAGTCTCTAGTAGTTCTCGGCGAAGATCGTCGCCGCCACCGGTGTGTTCACAGACCCCAGTCGAGTTCATAATGGAGTGTGGTGCCGAAGATGCCGGGATCGTCAGACGAGATCACGACGGGTAATCCCGCGGACAAGAACCGGTGGATGGAGTGGTGCGCTCGGTCATCGATGCCGCCGATCCTTTGATTTGAGGTTGGACAGACTTCGATGACCGCGCCGGTCGAGCAAACACAGCTCATGGCGTAGTCCTGGCGGCGCCGAATCTCTCCGATTCGTGCGTGGTCATATTCGACGGTGATGGTTGTGGTGTCGGGCAGCGCGGCGAGCCGGGCTAGCTCTTCGCGAAGGGACAGTGGGTCAAGGTGGATACCGGCGGCGCGCAGTCCGTCGTGGTGGCGCAGGTCGTAGGTGATCTGGTCTTTGCGTTCGGCGATGGATTCCTCGCGTGTATGGGCGCCGAACACGTTGGGGTCCACGCCGAGAGCGATCGCGTGCCCCAGCCGGTGCGCCCCGAGTTCGGATGCCTCGTGCACCCATCGCACGGCGCTTTCCAGGCTCTTGTCGCGGAAACTCTCCCCCACGTGGTACAGGATCGCCAACGCGCGTTCTGGGTGTGCGGCGTTGAAGTCGTGGACGGCAGAGAAGAACGCGGCCTTGTCTTTCGGTGGGTGCCCTTCCTCGATGCCGCAGAAGTCGATACCGGTCAGTACATGCCCGTAGGGCCCGAGCGCAAGTTCCTGGACATGCCCCCACTCGTTCCAGGGATCGGAACGAGCCAACGAGATGGCGAAGCGTTCGGTGATACCGGTATCGGCCCCACCGTATGCGGCCGCCAACATGTCAGCACTGATGCGCAGCTCCACGTAAGCGATGCCCTGACGAATGTGATCGGCGCGAATTCTGGCGGCGAACCTTGCAACCTCGGCCTCGGCCGGCGCGGCGGACGGATCGTCCATACGCGAGGCTGCCCACAGCAGGTTGGCCTTGGCCTGGAAGCGGTCGAAATTGCCTGCGTCTTTCTCACCAAACACGAATAGCTCTTCAAAGTCCGTGGCGGCGTCGGCATCCCCGTGCCGGTAGCGCTCAACGACCAGCCGTGTCGGCGGAACGGCGCCATAGGCAGCTTCCATTTCCGCCTCATACCAGTCCCATAGCACACAGTCGCTACGTGACAGGTGATCAAGAAGGTCCATCGGGCGGATGCATCCGTGGAAATGCAGGTGCAACTCGGCTAACACGGAGCCGAGACTTGCACACGCCTCACTGACCCCGCAACCGACTATCGCTCACCCTCCCCGTGTCTCGGGCAAGATGTTTTCTTCAACATTCTCGGCATCTTCGCCGATCTGTTCATTCCTACAACGCCCGCCGTAAGGCAGAGCGCATCAGCGCGGCGTGCAACGCCACCGAAAGGGCACAGAGTTCGGCCGCGGCCTCACGAGCCGGATCGTGATCATCATCGGTCCGACTTCGGTTTCTTTGCCGCGCCAACGGCGCCACTACCTGTGTAAACAGGCCGACTTCACGGTCGGCCGCACCTCGAAACGCACGCAAGTGTCGCGGTTCGATGCCGTAACCGGCAAGACCCGACGCCGCTTGCACGATCGCTACGTCATGATCGGCGAAGTATCCCTGGGCGTCTGCGACGACCAACCCGAACTGCTCCAGCGAGTTCAACAGCCCCTCGTCAGCCTCGGCAAGTGCCCGAAGTTCTGCCCGCGTGATTCGTCCGTCCGGTGGGCTCGTCTCCGTCTCCCCGAGCTCGTCGCCAGACAGCGGTGCCTCTGTTACCGGCTCCAGTGCCCGTAGCGGACGCCGCGGCGTACCCTCGACAACCGCTGCGGGTGGCAAAGGGAACGCCTGCGTGCTGGGCGTTACACCCCGATCAATCGCATCGAGCTGTTCTCGGATCACCTTCAGCGGTAGGTAATGATCGCGCTGCGCGGTAAGGACGTAACGCAGCCTGGCCACGTCCTCCGCGGAATACTTGCGGTACCCGGCCGACGTCCGCTCGGGCTCCACTAATCCCTCGGACTCCAGAAATCGGAGTTTGGAGATCGTGGTGTCGGGAAACTCCGATCGCAGCTGCGAAAGCACCTCCCCGATGCTGGCGTGGCTCTCGATTGCCCGCTCCGCGCTCATCGACATGGCGCTAGCGCGTAACTGACCGGCTGCCGCGCCCTGTTGCCGTGCTGAGCAAGAAACTGAGCCGGAACTTTCCGATCTGTACTTCATCTCCACTCGCTAGCGTGGCCGACTCGACCCGTTCACGATTGACGTAGGTGCCGTTGAGACTTCCCACATCTCTCACGGTGAACACCGAGCTCTCACGCTGAAACTCCGCGTGACGCCGCGAGACGGTGACATCGTCGAGGAAGATGTCACTATCGGGATGTCTCCCAGCGCTGGTGAGTTCGGCATCGAGCAGAAAGCGGCTTCCGGCGTTAGGTCCACGTCGCACGATCAGCAGTGCCGCATTAGGCGGTAGCGTCGCCGCATGGCTGGCATTCTCAGCCTCGACGGCAGCGTCGGTATCGAGCTCATCAATGGCGCCGAGCATCATGGTGGAAGTGGTGTCGAGCTGCGGTGCGTCCTGCTCGTCCGAGCGATGGGAACTGCTTGCCATGGTGGAAAACGCCTCGCTTCTTCTACTGAGCCTGGTTGCCTAGTAGCTTGCCATACTCTGTCGAATCCAGCAGTGCGTCCGCACCGGACAGATCTTCGACGCTGAGCTCGACAAGCCAACCTTCACCATACGGGTCACGGTTAATGAGTTCGGGCTCACTCTCCAGTGCAGGGTTACGCGCTACGATCACTCCACCAACTGGGGCATATATGTCTGAAACGCTCTTGGTCGATTCAACCTCACCGAGCGGTTCGCCAGGCACTACAGCGGTGCCGATCTCACCCAGATTGACGTACACTACATCGCCAAGCGCATCTTGGGCGAAATCAGTGATCCCGAGCCGAAGCGTGGCACTACCGCTGCTATGGGCCGGGACCGCAACCCACTCATGCTTGGCTGTGTAGCGCAGGTGGCGAGGGATGGACGAGACATCTGTCATCTTCGGGTTCCTTTGGAATATCAGTGGGGATGTCAGGTAGACATCTCACGGTTGGAATATCGTGCGCGAACCAGCTGGGTCAGCTGGATGATGTAGAGCGTGCCCGCTACCCAGTACAGCCCGACTCCCCACAGTGTGAATGCCCATCCAACGGTGCCGATCAGCGCGTGTAAGGGTGCGTATGAAGCGCCAACGAGCAGCATCGGGATTCCGATCAGCAGCCCCATGGTGCCGGCTTTCCCGACAGTACTCACCGTCAACGATCGATACCCGCACCACAGCAGCACCGGTCCGCTAGCCAGCAGCAACGCGTCGCGCGTGGCGATGGCCGCCACAAGCCACAGCGGCGCGATCTCGGAGATCAACAGCGCAACCAGCGCAGCAAGGATATACAGCCGATCGGCCATAGGGTCTAGAAACTGCCCAAGTCGGCTGGTTTGGTGCAGTCGGCGCGCTAGATAACCGTCCAGCCAGTCCGTGAAGCTGCTCAGTATTAATACGACGGCCGCCCATTCGTATGCGGCCGGGGCCAGAATCAGCCACAAGAACAGCGGGACACCGGCGATACGTAGCACGCTCAGGGCATTGGGAATCGTAACGATCCGCGACTGTTCAGCGCCTCCTAGAGACTCAGAATCCGATACATTCACCCTTTGGTCGAGGTTCACGGTTACCCCTCTTCCGGCCGCTGACGTAATGTCCCCAAGTCTCGACCTGAAGTTTAGATTTATACCTTTCGCCCCTGTTGCGGCAGGGTCAACAACGATCCGAATCCGTGGTCAAGTCCTCCATTGCCGAGTACTCACTGTGCTATTGGGCCCAGAACTCCTGAAGCTGTCCCCAGCCGGGGTTCCTCATACGACCACAGGAGTCGCGGAGGATCGGTCCCAGTCTCCTCGCAGCAGCACACACACCGCGAACGGCGCGTCGTCCTGCTCTCCTTCAACCCCTTCAACCATGCCGCGGCTCCGGATTTCGCCCGCGTACCGCATGCCGATGCGCTCCATCACGGCACGCGAACGCACGTTATGACGGACCGTGCACGACACCACGGCTTGCACCCCGAGGACGTCGAACGCAAACGCCAGCCCGGCGCGCCCGATCTCAGACGCGTAGCCGTGTCCCCAGACCTCGCGCCGTAGCGCCCATCCGATCTCGAGCCAGTTCGCGTGCGCAATGAATGGGCGGCGAATCTCATGCGCGACGCGCACCCACGGCTCTGCCGGAAGGAGTGCGTAGATCTGACCCCAGTCGTCGCCGACCGGCGTGCGCGACAATCCGCCGCGACCGACAACCTCGCCGCTCACGTGGTCGTACGCGATCCACTTGTGGACGCCGTGGAAGCGCCACGAGTCGCCCATGAACTTCGCCCGCTGCTCCGCCTCCTCGAGGCTCGGCTTCTCGTTGTCGTACCAATACGACACCTCGTCGTCGTTATGGACAAGCCACAGGTCAGGAGCGTTGGCGGGGCCGACCGGTTCAAGCCGCAGGCGCATCGTGAACCGGGAGTCACCAGCGTCGGCCAGTAGCAGGTCCTCCACGCGGCACAGCATCCCACGAACTCTCCGACAACATTCGACTGCCATCACCACACGACGGCACCCCCAACAGCGCGCAGCATCTTGACCGGCCTCAACTCCGTCCGAGAAGGATCGCCCCACTGAGACGAGCCCGATACCGGCGTGATTCTGCGCGCAACAGAAGCTCTCTCAATGTTGAACTGTATACAAGAGACCCGGCTCCGGCTTTCGGTTCCGATATTCCCCATGGGTCAATCCTCAAATGACCGCCGGCCGCGCTACTCCGTGTGGTTCGGGATTCCTCGGGTCCAGTAGCCGGTTACCCGCATCCAGCCTGGCTCGATACCGAGCTCGCGTTGCAGGTACATGCGAATTCTGCGCATCTGATGGGACTCCCCCGCGCCCCAGATGTAGCACGCCGTGCTTGGGATATCGAGTGATCGAACCACGTCGATCAGGGCCGAGGTTGTCCCCGGTTCAGCGCCGTCCCGAGTAAGCCAGATCAATCGAAGGTTCGCGTGCGTTATGAGCGGCTGACACTCATGTGTGTCAGCAACCTCGATGACCACCGTGACATCGACGTCGGCCGGGAGCTGCTCTAGTCGGCGCGCGATCGCTGGGAGAGCGGTCTCATCCCCCACCATGAGCTGATATCGCGGCCGATCGGAGACCAGAAATGAGCGTCGTGGTCCGCCGATCCCTACTACGTCGCCGACCTTCGCGCGATCCGCCCAGGCCATGGCGGGGCCTTCACCGTGCAGCACCATGTCGATATCGAGTTCACCCGCGGCCGAGTCGATCCGTCGCGGGGTGTAGCTGCGCGCCGGCGATGCCATTCCGGTAGCGGGCGGAAGTGGACCTTCCGGGCCGGCTACCGGCAGTACCGGATAACGCTGGCCGGGTGCCGGAAAGAAAATCTTGACGTGATCGTCGAACGCGGGGCTGTGGAATCCCGCAAGTTGGTCACCGCTGAGCGTGACCCGCAGCATGCGCGGTGTCACCTGCCGTGTCCGGGCGACAATGAGGTTGCGATACACCAGCTCATGTCGCACACGCTGGATGCGCTGCTCAGCAATTACAGTCACGATGAGTCCTGCCGGGTTGAGCTGTACTGCATGGGACTACGGCCACCGGGAAGTTCGACCGTACTAAGGCCAGCCTAACCTCTGCCGTCGGGTCTGTGGCAGCGACCCTATCGCGAACGATGTAAGCCACGTGCGATGTTTTAGGGGCGTGTTCGCCACCCGATGCTGAAGTAGACCGCGGCGCCGGTGAGATCGCTCACACCGAGCTGGACTTCAAGTGAACTTTAATACCTAGCATAACTCCCATTGCACACGAGACGGGAGTGACACTCATGGACTACACCGACGCCGAACTCGCACAGCAGCCGGTCGGCTATTGGACCGGGGCCGCGCACGAGACGGTCATCCGCTTCATCCATGACGAGTTCGGCAGGCTCGGGGTGACACAGCGACACTGGATGACCCTCAATGCCTTGATAAGGAGCGAGAGTGGGCTGACCCGTGAGGAGGTCACGGAGGCGCTGCGCCGGTATATGACGCCGCAGATCGGAGACGTGTCCACCTATCCGGTGGTCCTCGATGATCTCCTTGATCGGGACTGGATCACGGCCGACACCGAAGGCCGACTCACCCTCACAGACAACGGTCGCGCCGGCCGCGCGCGGATCGCCGAGCGCATCGACGACATTCGTGCCCGCCTCCACGAAGGCGTCCCCGACGAAGAGTATGTCGCCGCGCTCAAGGTGTTACGCCGGATCACCGCTAATGTCGGCGGTCCGACTGAGCTGTAACCCCCGATAGCCTCGTTGCTGCACCGCTCATTAGGCCAGCTGGATCAGGTCGGCGAGTTCGTCGCTCCACGCGTCCTCGACACCGTCGTGGAGCACGATCACTTTCTCCGGCCGCAGCGCGGCAACCGCTCCGGGGTCGTGCGTGACAAGCACAATCGCGCCGGGGTAGCGGTCGATCGCGTCCAGCACCTGTCCCCTGCTGGCGGGATCGAGGTTGTTGGTCGGCTCGTCGAGCAGCAGCACGTTCGCACCGGAGCACACCAGCCCTGCCAGCGCGAGTCGGGTCTTCTCGCCACCCGACAACGTGCCTACCTGCTGCGATACGGCTTCTCCGCTGAACAGAAACGCTCCCAGAATCCGCCGCAGTTCACCATCGGTGGCTTGCGGAGCGGCAGCCTGCATCGTCTGCAACACCGTCGCCTGCGTGTCGAGCTCTTCGTGTTCCTGCGCGTAGTAGCCCAACGCCAAGCCGTGCCCGGCCAGCACCTGCCCGGTGTCGGGTTCGGCCCGACTGGCGAGAATCCGCAGCAGCGTGGTCTTGCCGGCCCCATTGAGGCCTACGATCACCACACGAGCGCCGCGGTCCACCGCCAAATCGACATCGGTGAAGATCTCGAGCGAACCGTAGGACTTACTGAGCCCCTCTGCGGTCAGCGGAGTCCGGCCACACGAGACCGGGGTTGGGAATCGCACCTTCGCAACCTTGTCAGCGACCCGCACGGCCTCCAAACTCCCCGCGAGTCGATCGGCTCTGCGCAGCATGTCCTGCGCGGCCTTGGCTTTCGTAGCTTTCGCCCGCATCTTGTCGGCCTGGCTGGTGAGCGCGGAGATCTTCTTCTCCGCGTTTGTCCGTTCCCGTTTACGCCGCCGTTCATCAGTTTCGCGCTGTGATAGATAGGTCTGCCACCCCATGGAATAGATGTCGACCTCGGCGCGATTTGCGTCGAGATACCAGACCTTGTTCACCACGGCGTCGAGTAGCTGCGCATCGTGGGAGATCACGACGAGGCCGCTCCGGTGGCGACACAGGTAGTCCCGTAGCCACGCGATGGAGTCCGCGTCGAGATGGTTGGTAGGTTCGTCGAGCAGCAGCACGCCACCACCGTTACTGCTGCTGTCGCTGGGCGCGCCGAACAGGATGCGCGCCAACTCGATCCGGCGCCGCTGACCACCCGACAGTGTGCGTAGTGGCTGTGCTAGCACCCGATCCGGTAGCCCTAGGTTGGAGCAGATACGGGCCGCTTCGCTCTCGGCGGCGTACCCACCCAGCGTGGCGAAGCGGTCCTCGCACTGGCCATAGCGTCGTACCAATCGGTCACGCTGCGAATCAGTGGCCGCCTCGGACATGGCCACCTGCAGTTTGGCCATCTCTGCCAACAAAACGTCGAGGCCGCGAGCCGAAAGCACTCGGTCACCGGCCACAACATCGAGATCGCCGGTACGGGGATCCTGTGGGAGGTAGCCCACGTGGCCGGAACGTTCGATAGATCCGGAGTACGGTGCCGATTCCCCCGAGAGCACACGCATGGTGGTTGTCTTACCTGCCCCGTTGCGTCCGACCAGGCCGATACGCTCGCCGGGTTGCACCCGCAGCGTCGCATCGCCGAGCAGGATGCGCGATCCAGCGCGAAGCGCAAGATCGTGGGCGGTAATCACATGTTCGGAGTCTACGTGCCGCCGAAGTAGTAGCCTGAGTCGGCGGTGTGCACAAACACGATCAGTCAGGTGACCGGAACAACTGACCGGAACAACTTTGTCGACGAACTCGACAGGGTCGTACTTCCAGGCCCAGAAAACAGCAGTCCTGTCGAGTTCGTCGACAAGGAGGCACGAAGGAGCCAAGATGTACGCGCACCAGTATCCCCATGAGTTGCGTCGGCAAGTATCCCCATGAGTTGCGTCGGCAAGCCGCAAGGCTACCGTCCAAGAAAGGGAGGGGGCTTTCTGGGTCGAACACGTTCTAGGCTCCCCGCCCAATGACGATGTGGAGGGGTGGAAAAAGCGCGGCGTAACGCTATCGGTCGACCGTCACGGCGAGCCGATACCGGGCCCGCGACCGTACAATGAGACGTTCTACGCTGCCGTGAACGCCGCAGGGAGCAATTCCGAGGTGGCAACAGGTTTCGTTGCCGCTCTCGGTCCGGGTGCCAGGCTGCCGGATCATTGCGGCCAAGGCCTCCTCGTAACGGCCGCTACCCGGACCATGAACGATCCCACCTTTCCTTCTGACGCACAGGTGGCGGTAACCAAATGGGCGCTAGGAAGACTCGACACTCCGGAGGCGCGGCACGAGGCAATGCTGTACATCCTGCAGAATAAGACACGGAAAGACCTGGCATCATTGAGCGAAGTTGTAGCAAAGCTAGCCGATTCCGGTTCCCCCGCCCGGAAGGTAGGTGCACTTTTCGACGAATATGCATCTCGAATCGAGACCCGACCCAGAGGATCCGGATCCAGGTTCGGAAGACCCGAAGGTGTGCCACCTGTAGGTCCTTACAGCCCCGGCACCGGCGGAGCTCCAAAGCCTAAAGGCGTCGACAAGTAACAAAACGTCGGGCAGTCGGAATGGCTTCTCGGAAGACCGGTCTAGAGCAACAAATTCAGGGCGCCACAGTGTTGGGGGCGCACGACGCTGAAATGTCGATGGTCCAACGTCGCCACATCAGTTATCCGTAGTCGCTCGGCGACAGCGATTACGTAAGCATCCACTATGCCGATCGGCATATCCGCATATTTTTCAGCCAGTTCTGCCGCCCGCCGGAAATCGCCATCCTGTAACGGAACCAGATGAAACGGTTCGTTGAGGAGTGAGCGAACGAACGCGGCTTCCACCTTTGGGCCGCACGCCTGCGACAGCAGGTAACAGACTTCCGTGACCACAAGGGCCGGTACCAGCAGTGGAACGGACGCCGCATCGAACCAGCGCACACACGCATCATGGTCGGCGTCGTCGCGATCAGTCAGTGCCACGAGCGGCCCGGTATCGACGACAATCACTCCCGGCGCCCCAACCCCTCGGCGAGAATCTCCTCCGCCCGCCGGGCCAGATCACCACGCCCTGAGGCCCCCATCCCGATGAATTCTGGGCGTGGCCGCCGCTGCCTTGGTAGGTCGTAAACATCTACCGCGAGGCGCAGTAAGTTCTCTGCTTGGGCCGGTTCCAGCTCGTCAACTAGCTGATGCAGCTGCTCTTTCGTGGTCATAGCACAAGTGTAGGCAAACTAGAAGCATGATAGGAGCCCGGTTTGGTGTTTGGAGTGGTCGCTGTCGGGATAAACTTCACAACGCTGACGGGTCGCCGACGCCAGGCACTGGAAGCGTAGGAATGTGGCCAGAACCCGCGCACCTACGACGTTGTCGGCGGTGGGTTCTCGCCGCCGAGCGGATCGTCTGAAGCAGGATCGACTGGCATCGGACTGGCGAGCAGGCCGCGCCGCACCGAAGCCACGGCCTGCTGCGCGGTGGCGCGAAGTGAGCTACCGGGTGGGACGGCAGCGGAGATCTGCTCCAACAGGTCAAGCACCTGGCGAGCCCAGCGCACGAAATCGCCGGCGGAGAGCCCATTACCGGAAACCTGCGCACCCCTAGAAAACTCTGGTCGCCATGATCCTTCTGCGTTCGCGCTCAGCGTACGTTGCAGCGAGTCGCCCCGTGCCCAGCGCAGCATGGGCCGAACGAAGCCAATGTCGGGTTGCTTCGTCAGTGTTAGGCCACGTTCGGATTCGGTCTCGTTCAACTCGGACCACAGCGTGACCATGCTGGCTAGCGCGGCCGACAGTGCGCCCGAGGCTACCGGCGCCGGGGCGGGGTCAGAGCCTCGCGATTCGTACAGCAACGCCGAAACCGCCGCCGCCAGCTCGGCCGCGTCGAGTGAATCCCAGACACCCAGCCGTAAGCATTCGGCGACCAACAGATCCGATTCGCTCCAGATCCGCGAGAGTTGCGCTCCGGCGTCGGTTACTGCCGCGTCGGTCCGCAACGCGCCATCGTCGGCGGTGAGATAGCCGCGAGCATGCAGAATGGCGCAGACCTGGTCGAAAGCCCGAGCTAGCGAGCTGGTGCGGTGGCTCACACGTTGTTGCAGCTTGTCGGTCTCTTGCTGTAGCTGATCGCGACGCTGTGCCCAGGTGGCATGTTCTTCTCGGCGAGGGCAGTTGTGGCACGAATGCCGCCGCAGCGCGGCCCGCAGCCGCTCCAGCTCGGCATCGTCGGTTGCCGCCTGCCGTTTCTTCGTGGTCTCAGGTCGTGAACGGCCGGTTCGTGAAGAATTATCGAGGCCCAGCTTGCGTATCGCATTGCGTAGCGACGACGCCAAGTCACGACGTTCTCGAGGCGAACGGTGATTGAAATGAGGAGGCACAGTGACTCGCGCCAGCGCGATCACATCCCTGCCGCCGCGATCGGTGAAGTCGGCCAGCGACAGCCGACCAGCCCACCGGTCTTCGGTGAGTACTAATGGGCGCGGTTGCGCGAGGGGCTGGGCGCCGATCTCCAGCACCACAGCCAGGCCGGCACGTCGGCCACCCGGCACTTCGATCACGTCGCCTACCTTGAGCTGCTCCAGGCAGGACGCGATCCGCGCGCGCCGAGAAGTCACGGAGTCCCGCGACAGCTCCTTTTCGCGCTTTTTGATTGCGCGACGCAGCGCGGCGTACTCGCCGAAGTCTCCGAGATCGCAGTTCATGGCGTCGGTGTATCCGACGACGGCTTCGATGTTGCGTTGGATTTGCCGTGCCAGGCCCACTACGGAACGGTCGGCTTGAAACTGAGCAAAGGAGGTCTCTAGCAGCGCGCGGGCGGCTGGCGATCCGACGGTGGCCACCAGGTTGACGGCCATGTTGTAGGAAGGCTTGAAGCTCGACACCAGCGGATAGGTTCGGGTGGACGCGAGGCCGGCGACCGCCCGTGGATCGGTCTCCGGCGTCCACAGGACGACCGCGTGTCCTTCCACATCGATTCCACGACGCCCCGCCCGGCCCGTGAGCTGTGTGTACTCCCCCGCAGTGATATCGGCATGCTGGTCGCCGTTGAACTTTACGAGGCGCTCCAGCACGACGCTGCGCGCCGGCATGTTGATGCCCAGCGCCAAGGTTTCAGTGGCGAAGACAGCCTTGACGAGACCGTGAACGAACAACTCCTCCACGACCTCCTTGAAGGTCGGTAGCATTCCAGCATGGTGAGCGGCGAGACCGTGGAGCAGGCCGTCGAGCCATTCCCAGTAGCCGAGCACATTGAGGTCATCGGCCCGTAACGCGCTGGTGCGCTCCTGCGCGATACGCCGGATCTCGGCACGTTCGTCATCGTCGGTGAGTCGCAGCCCCGAGTGAAGGCATTGCCGTACCGCGGCGTCACAACCGACACGACTGAAGATGAACGTGATTGCCGGCAGCAGCCCTTCACTGTCCAGCCGTGCGATCACATCGGCGCGCCGCGGCGTCATGCCGCCTCCACCGTGTCCTGGCCCTCCGCCTCGGCCGCCGAAACGTCCTCGCCCGGTACGGCTCCGATCGGTGTGACCTCGTCGACCGTCGATGTGCCGCCGCCCCGAGCGCGCTGGACTCACCGCCCCGCCTCGGCGTACCGCCTCCTCGGTGTAGCGGAGCAGCTGCGGGTTTACTCGGTCTGCTCGGGCTGTCGCGTCGGCGTCTACGCTCTCGACCCCCGCGAACAGGTCAAACATCCGGCGCCCGACCATCATATGTTGCCAAAGCGGTACCGGCCGATGCTCGGAGACCACCACTTCGGTGTGGCCTCGCACCGTCACCAGCCAGTCGCCGAACTCTTCAGCGTTACTCACCGTCGCTGACAGCGATACCAGTACCACCGATTCCGGCAGGTGAATGATGACTTCTTCCCATACCGCTCCTCGAAAGCGGTCGGCTAGGTAGTGCACCTCGTCCATAACTACGTACCCCAGACCCAGCAGCGTCTGCGAGCCCGCGTAGAGCATGTTGCGCAACACTTCAGTAGTCATCACCACGATGGGAGCATCACCGTTGATCGCGTTGTCACCGGTGAGCAGCCCTACGTTCGCCGCACCGTGCTGACGCACTAGGTCGTGGTACTTCTGGTTCGATAGCGCCTTTATCGGAGTGGTGTAGAAGCACTTGCGCTGTTGGGTGCGGCCCAACCGAATCGCGAATTCACCCACGACCGTTTTGCCGGCGCCGGTGGGTGCGCACACCAGCACACTGGAACCGTTCTCTAGCGCGCGGCAGGCCTGTTGCTGAAATTCATCTAACGGAAAGGGAACCGCCGAGGCAAGCTCCGCGAGCACCGGATACGCCGTCCGCTCGCGCGCTTGGGAATACCGCTGCGCAGGGCTGGTCATGATCTCAGGCTAGTGAGAGCAGTGCGATGATGACGGAGCGGGCCAACTTTCGTTAGAGTGTCCGCCAGTAGGTCGTTCGTAGCGAGGTGGTTCCTGGTCGAGGATGGCAAGGCGGAGAAGGAGTCCATGCTGGATGCATGGGCGACGACGACAACGCAGCCAGGCGAAGGTCAGGGAGCGCCGCAGTAGAACTGTTACCTATTGGCGGACACTCTAAGTCGCAGCCAACGCGTGATCCCTATCTCGGCCAAGAAGGCCTGATCATGACTGGCCACCATCAGCGCGCCCCGATATGCGCGCAGTGCCGCCAGGAGCTGTTCTACGCTTGCCAGGTCAAGGTTGTTCGTCGGCTCGTCCAAGACCAATAGCTGCGGCGCGGGTTGTGCGAGTAGCAGCTTGGCAAGGGTAGCTCGAAAACGCTCACCACCGGATAGGGTTCCCAGGCGCGCATCCGCCGCGGAACCCCGGAACAGAAATCGCGCGAGCTGCGCACGGATCGCATTTGGTGAGGCCGCGGGTGCGGCGCGTGCCACGCTATCCACAACGCTGGAGGCGTCATCATCGCACTCAATCCGCTGGGGCAGGTACCCGACGGGAACTCGAACCTGGACCTGTCCGCGCAGCGGAGTACGTTCGCCGACAATGGTCTGCAACAGCGTGGTCTTTCCGACACCGTTGGGTCCCGTCACCGCGATTCGCTCTGGCCCCCGCAGCTCTAGCGAAAACGGCGGCACAGAGCGCAGCACAACCTCGTCAAGATTTAGCACGATGCGGGTTGCCGGAACCTGGGTTTGAGGAAGATCGATCCGGATGAGCGCGTCGTCGCGGACCAGCACTTCGGCATCGTTGACGCAGCGCTGGGCGCGTTGTACGTGCTCTTGATGCAGTCCGCGGTGTTTACCGGCCGAGACCTGTGCGGCGCGCTTACGTTCGCCCATCACTACTTTGGGCTCTCGTTTGTTGTTCCACATTTTCTTGCCATACTGTCTGCGATGGCTGAGTTTGGTCTCGGCCTCGATCAGCTCCCGTTGTTGTCGCTTCAGATCTGCCTCCGCATCGCGAACTGCCCTCCGGGCGGCTTCCTGTTCCACCGCGACGTCTCGCTGGTAGTCGCGCAACGTCCCGCCGTACAGCCGAACCCGGCCATCTCGTAGCTCGGCAATGGTGTTCACCCGTTCCAGTAGCTCACGGTCATGGCTTGCGACTACCGTAACGCCGCGACGGGCGGCAAGAAGCTGATAGAACCGCTGCCGGGCATCGGCATCGAGACTGTTAGTCGGCTCGTCCAGCAAGAGCACGTCGGGCGCCGAGAGCAGCTGTGCCGCGGTGGCCACGAGCGTTGCTTCCCCGCCAGAGATCTCGCGTACCGATCGATCTAACTCGATGTCTTCCAGGCCGAGCTCATTCAGCATGGTTCGCGCATCGTTGACCGCATCCCACCGTTCCCCCACCACCGTGAAGTTCTCCGCGGTCGCCTCACCGGATTCGATTGCCCGAATGGCTGCCAGGATGCGACTTAGACCCAACAGATCCACAACGCGGCAGTCGGCTTCGGCCGGTAGTTGCTGGGCAACGTACCCTACGGTGCCGTCGACGCTGATAGCGCCGGCGGATGCGGTGAGTTCACCCGCGATGAGCCGCAGCAGGGTGGACTTACCGGAGCCGTTGGCCCCGATGAGCCCGGTTATTCCGACGCCGAACGCTGTGTGCAATCCGCTGAATACGGGTGTGCCGTCGGACCAGGTGAAAGTGAGATCGGAGCAGGTTATGGCGATAGACATCTGCGACTCCTGAGGCTGAGCGAGCAATAAGCGAGCGCCGCAGCTGCACACAGTCAGGAGCAGAATGGGACCGAGACCACATAGCAGAACCTATGGGTGGGTCTTGCTCTCTGAGGACCATGCGCACCTGTCTTTGACAGGTGCGGCGCGTGGGCCTCAGATCCGCATCGGAGTATTCCTATTCGACGACTACAGGAGCCCTTACAAAGTACCGGACGGATTGGACGCCGGCAATAACATTGACGCGACGCTACGGCAGGATGGGGACTGTGGCTGACATCCGCAGAGTCTGCCCAGACGAATGGAAGCTGCTTCGTGAGGTGCGGCTGACCGCGTTGCGAGAGTCTCCGCGTGCCTTTGGGTCCACGTATAAACGCGAATCCGCCTATACCGAAGCCGACTGGCGATCACGCTTGACTACGGCCGTTTGGTTCGTTGCGCGGGTTAACGCACGCCTGGTCGGTGTTGTAGCTAGTAGGCGTCGTGACAACACAGAGAGCCGGCGAGAGCTACTGTCCATGTGGATGCATCCTGACCAACGAGGTACGGGTGTAGCTGCCGAACTAGTCTGCGCCGTGCAGACTAGGGCTAGAAGCGACGGAGCCAGCGTGCTCACGCTCTCGGTGGCCGATGGAAACGATCGCGCGAGGCGGTTCTACGAAAAGCTTGGATTCGTCTCGACTGGGGTGCGGATGCCACTGCCGAATAATCCAGGGATCGACGCTACCGAATTCAGCTACACCCTGTAACTCCAGCCCCAGTTGAGGTCATGCGACCGGAGTCCGGCCGCTATGGCCCTGATCCGAGGTTCCCGGCGGGAAACGTAGGTATGCGCGGATCGGAAGCTGCCGCTCGCCGATGGCCGCACGCACGCGGGATGCGGGACCTTCGGCGAGTCTGACCAGCAGTTCCCGAGGCAGGTCGGTGCTG
>JBGTNI010000105.1:0-31403 GCA_041743105.1 Mycobacteriales bacterium
GAATTTACTTTGCTGAGGATGGGGATTGCCTACCTTGTGTAGTGCCTCATGCAGGTAGGGAACCACACGACTTGCTGCCACAGGTTGCCCCATATCCCCCGGGTGGAAGGGATCGTCGGGAGAGAACCATTCGGGGTGGTCGCGGAAGTCGGCCATATTCTTATCGAATGGCACGACCATAACACCGTATCCTGCTTTGCTGATGCCATTGAGAAGCTGCGTGATTTTTTCGCTCCAGGCGTCGCTCTTTCGACGCATTACTACCCCGACCGCCGTACCAGCCAAAGGTGCGGGTGCGTTCATGGGAGGTACCGTTGCCCACGCCACCTGAGCTCCCATTCGGGTCAAATCGAATACAGCGTCCCGGTAGTCGATTTTCGCATTTTTCCACGGTGTCCCACCTCGGACGTCACTTCCACCCATACTGACAAAGACTACGTCGGGCTTGATGCCGTCCAGTCGCTCCCTGAGATCTTGGATCTGCCCCTTTAAGTGGGAACCCATATGACCGGTACGTGCCACATTGATCAACCGGATCGGTCGCTGCTCTTTGTCAGCTAATCCCTTAGCCAGCTGGACTGGCGCGGTGTTCTCTTCTTCTTTCGCCCCTCTGGTGGATAACAGCGAATCACCCGCTGTTACTAATATGAGCCGATTGCCGCCATCGTCATACTGCCTGCCGTAAATCCCATCGACGACAGGAACGTCATCTACATCGACGCTTTCGCGGACGACCTTAAGGAGCGAAGACGTTCTCCCCGCCTCTCTGACAACCAACGCAGCCGCACCCAAAACGCCCGCTCTCGCCACGGCCTTAAGCACCCTTGCCTCCACCCCACCGACGAGCGGAGGTTCATGGCGTCTCCCGCCAGTTATACAGAGCTGCAGTATTTCATGTGGTGTTGACATCTGGGCGTTCCACCGTCCAAGTGTCAGCTGACAGGGCATATCCTCGCCCTGCACCGGAGTACAACTAAACATCTGAGCTGGATATGAGCTGTCGCTCACATCGAGGTATAGCAAACTACTTCGGTCTCTTCGCCACTCCGGGGAGAAGCCGACTGAGCGCCGCTTCTACCGGAGGACTGTGAATGAGTTCCAACGCGCTCGGCAGCACTAGCTCGGATACACCGCCGAAAACAGCGAGTAATCCGTCGCAACGAATGAGCCGGCGGCTGCTCCTGCTGCTTGCGGTGGTGGCCGGGGCAAGTGCGGCCAACCTGTACTACGCGCAACCGCTGCTGCCGACCATCGCTGACATGTTAGGGGTGTCCGACAGCCTTGCCGGGCTACTCGTCACCATGTCGCAGATCGGCTATGCGGTTGGCCTGGCGTTCCTGGTACCGCTGGGTGATCTCCTTGAGCGGCGACGGCTGATAGTCGGCCTACTCGCTATAACGGCGGCCGCGCTGGGCTTAGCAGCAGCGTCACCGGCATTCGCGCTGCTGGCCACCGCGATTGCGGTGATCGGCGTGACCTCTGTGACGGCACAGATCGCCGTGCCGATGGCCGCATCGCTGGCGGCCGACCATGAGCGTGGTCGCGTTATGGGCACCATCATGAGCGGTCTGCTGATCGGAATCCTCACCGCGCGTATGGCCAGTGGACTGATCGCGACTTTGGGCGGCTGGCGCGTGGTGTTCGCCACAGCCGCCGTTGCGATGCTGGTCCTGGCTGTGATCGTTCGTGCGGTGCTGCCGAGTGCATCGCCGACGGTCACTCTGCGGTACTGGGCACTCCTGCGGTCGGTGTTGGAATTGGTTCGCGCCCAACCGGTATTGCGTCAGCGGATGGTGCTCGGCGCGGCCGGAATGGGCTGTTTCACCATCGTGTGGACCGCGATCGCTTTCCTGCTGGCCGGCCCGGCATACGGGTACGGTCCGGCCGCGATCGGACTCTTCAGCGTGGCGGGACTCGCCGGTGCCGCGGCCGCGCCGCTGGCCGGTCGGTTTGCCGACCGTGGGCACGAGCGCTTGGTCACTACCGTCGCTTTTATCGGCTTGCTCGCCAGTTGGGGGCTGCTGTTTCGCGGTGAGGACTCCGTTGTGTTACTGATAGCGGGGATCCTGCTGCTCGACTTCGCCGTCCAGTCATTGCAGATCACTCACCAAAGCGCAATCTATGCGCTCAGCAGCACAGTCCATGCTCGAGTGACCAGCGCATTCGTGATCTCGATGTTCCTCGGTGGTGCCATCGCCTCAGCGGCAACCGCGACAGTTTATGCGATGGCCGGCTGGTTCGGCGTCTGCGCGCTCGGTACCGGGTTCGCGGCGTTCGCGCTGGCATTCTGGCTCACGACAGAGCGTGGGCAGCCAGTCAGGCGAAATGGTGGCCACGGGATACAGCCCGCCGCCCATCACCAATGATGTCCTTCATTCGGATCAGCGACGGTGGGCATATGTGGGTTGTTCATGCCGACGGTGAGGGGTTGGTGCTCCTGACGGCTGGATGGCCATAGGAACACCAACAACCCCATCGTCGTGTGTGCCGAAGCTAGCTACAATCGCCAGCCAGTTAGACGGGGCGGATCTTCTCCGCCTGGGGGCCTTTCGTGCCCTGCCCGACAGTGAATTCCACGCGCTGATTCTCGTCCAGAGACCGGTAACCACCGGCGTCGATCGACGAGTAATGCGCGAACAAGTCCTGGCCGCCGTCGTCTGGGGTGATGAAGCCAAACCCCTTCTCGGAGTTGAACCACTTCACGGTGCCTTGCGCCATGCTGTCTCCTGTCACCGCCGGACCCGCACTTGGGTACAGCTTCCCTATTTTGTCGCTAGTCACGCTACAGGCTCAGGTAATGCCGAGTATCTCCGGTGGTCCCGAACTGATGAATGCAGCCGGAGAACATGCCGTGACGAGGATGACGTGGCGGTCAAGGCGCTTATCTACGAGTGATGTGTCTAGCGAATCAGCCAATCCAGTGCTGATGCGGGTGGGCGTTCCTGCTGGAGGCGGCGCCTCGAACACTTTTACCCGTCAATGGCCATTGCGGGTAGTGCCTGTGGCGGCCACAGTGGATCCGGCCGCCACGTTGTCTACCTGCCGTGTATCGTTTCGCCTACCAAATGCTCTTCCTACTGGCGTGAGGTAACGTGCGCGGCAAAGTTGAGCCCTTCATCGAGGAGCTGAACACGCTGCTGCCTGATGACGAGCTTGTGGAGATCGCGAGCGCACTTACCACTATCCCGTCCTTCACGGGCCAGGAGACGGCTTTAGCAGAACACGTCAAGGACACTCTGACCGACCATAGCATTTCGTCGTATTGCCAAGTAGTCGAGCCTGGGCGTTTGCAGACAATCGGCCATGTGGGACCGGATAATGGAAAGCCGGCGTTACTTCTGAACGGCCATTTGGACATGGATCCGCTAGGTCGAGATTGGCCTGATGACCCTTTCGCAAGTCGACGCCACGGCGACAAGCTCTATGGAGCCGGCCTTCATAACATGAAGAGCGGCATCGCTGCGATCATCGGCGCGGCCATTGCACTCAAGAGAAGTAACAGGCGGCTTGCGCGACCGCTCCTCCTTGAGTTTGTTGTCGGCGAACTACAGGGAGGTAAGGGTACGTTATTCGCGCTACAAAGCGGCCTTACCGCGGACACTGCTGTCGTGCCAGAGCCGTATTCAGTGCGGCGAGTCATTACCCGAACGGCTGGAGTGCACAAGTTTGCCGTGGTTGTCAGAGGCAAGACCGCTCATACAAGTCGTCACGCTGAAGGGGTCGATGCTGTCCAGGTACTTCTCAATGTGCTGGACACCTTTCAGCGGATGCAACTGGACCTGCAAAATGCGGACTTTTCCACCCTTCCGCGCCTGCAGATTGCGAGTTTGATAGCTGGGAGAGGCGAACATCACGACCTATCAGGTGTGAGCTACTGCGCGGACAAGGCGACAGCAATCATCGATGTACGGTATCCACCTCCATTTGAGCCGGCCGATGTCAGTCAAGCGATCGAAGCCATCGCGGGTGTGGCAAGTAGTCGCCATCCGGAGGCGGAAATAACGATAGATCACCCCCCTGATCCGGTATTTAGAGTTGGTGGGACGGATATGCCGCCGATGGACGTATCAGAAGACAGCTCGGTAGTACGGGATATCTCATCGCTGCTGCCTCAAGTCTCGGATTTCAACGTTGAAGAGATTGGCGTCGCATTGCCGTACTCGTACTGCGGAAACGATACGACCCACTTGAGCCGCGCAGGGATAGAATGCTGCCTGTTCGGCCCACGGGGCGATACGGAGGACACTGAAAAACACGTCCTTATCGGTGAAATGAACGCGTGCGCAAGGACATTAGCCACCCTGTCCCTGCTGCGTTGCACCTAACTCCTAGGAATCTTATTCATAAGGAGGCATGTGGGCCTGACGCCGCCCAGTTTCGCACACGTCGAACTAAGCGTCACCTTGATTTGCTGCGTGACGCGACGCGCATGTGAATGCGTTCGCCTTGCCGGCCAAACAGGCTGAGGATCTCGACGGGATGGTCACCGGCGGGCCCGAACCAGTGAGGAAGCCGCGTGTCGAACTCAGCGGCTTCGCCCGGTCCCATGATGATGTCGCGATCGGCCAGGATCAGTCGCATCTGTCCGGACAGCACGTAGAGCCACTCGTATCCTTCGTGAGTGCGAATCTCGGGGTCGTTCTGCTCGGGTGGGATGATCGCTTTCCAGGCCTGCAGTGCACCTGGTTGCCGGGTAAGCGGAACGACGATGCGACCCTTGTGATTCCGTGGGGTGAAACGGACCCGCGGGTCGCCAACCTCGGGTGCACCGACCAGCTGGTCCAGGGGCACCTGATGGGCTTGGGCGATCGGTAGCAGTAGTTCGAGGTTGGGCCGGCGTTGGCCGGCTTCCAGTCGGGACAGGGTGCTCTTGGAGATCCCGGTCGCCTCGGCCAGTTCGGCCAGGGTGACGCCCCGTTGGGCACGTATCCGCTTGAGGCGGGGACCAACGTCGGCCAGGGCAGCCGCGACCGCTGGCGAATTTTCCATGCCGCCATTTCACATTGCATTCCCGAAAATGGCAACGAAAGTTGTCATATGTGCGTCGCGGGGTGGAGTCTCGAGGCGGAGGTGATCGCTGTGGATGCGACGGTTTATGACGTGGTGGTCGTCGGTGGCGGAGCCGCTGGACTCAATGCGGCCCTCGTACTAGGTCGGGCCCGGCGCCGGGTCGTGGTGGTCGATGCCGGAGCTCCTCGTAACGCTCCCGCGGCCCATATGCGGGGATTCTTATCCCGTGACGGTATACCACCGGCCGAGCTATTGGCCGCGCGACGGGCTCTAAGAGACACCCCACGCGCTCCGGTTGCGGTGGCCTCTCTGGCAGGAGGCTGCCCTCCCCCGGTTCGCCCAACATTTGTGTGCACGACACGTTGGATGCATGACGTGCGTGGACATGAGTCAGGAATTGGGGCTGAGAAGAGTTACCACTGCCTGGTGATACGTGGCTTGGATCGCGGGAATCGTCGCAAGATCTATGCGCTCGTTGGTGCCGTGTAGGCCTTCGTAACGCACACCCAGGCCCGCTGTCGCAGGTATGCCGAGCGTGGCGAGGTAGTTACCGATATTCGATGGTCCGGCCGCTTTGACCGGGATCGGGCCCCCAAGTTGTTGGTCAGCCGCGTGCGTTAAGGCCAAACGCATGGGTGACTCATCGTCGATGAGGTAAGCCGGCCAGCTCTCGTGATAGACGATCGTAGTCGTCTCGACGGACGGCCGGCCTCTGTCAACCTGAGCCGCCACCTCCTCGATCAGATGCTGGGCTGCTTGCAGCTCGAACGAGTTCGTCAATCGGATGTCAACGTCAACAGTGCAACGATCTGGCACGACGGAGAAGCTCTCACCACCCCGAATCCCGGTAACGGTCAGCTTTGGCGGCAGATCAAGTGCTGGATCAACCGGTCCATGAGTGTGATGCGTCGAGAGTAAGCGCACGAGCTCCGCGGCGCCATCGATCGCGTTACCATTGCCCACCGATCGCTGACTTCCGGTGTGACCGGTCCTGCCCTTGATAGTCAACTCTGCCCGGAGAAATCCCCGCCCGCCGACGACCAGTTGGTCGATACCGGGATACCCGATCATCACTCCGCTAACATTGCGCGATCCGGCATCAATGAAGTACTGCTTCGCCCCTTCGAACCTGCCCGTGTGCTCATCTGCGTCGAACAGCAGCGTGAGCGTGCCGCACAGATCCCGCACTCGTTGCTGAACATGCCTCGCGATGTGCACGAAGATGGCAATGGCCGCTTTTGAGTCGGCCGCGCCTCTACCGTAGAGCCATCCATCGTCGATGACCCCAGACGTTGGGTCGTACCGCCAGGCATTCTCATCGCCGAAGGGCGCGGTGTCGAGACATGCGTCAAGGACATACCGTGGACCCGGGTGCACTCCCACAATGTCACAGATGACACCGACAGTTTTTCCGTGCTCACGCTGCCGCAATCGGCGCGCGATCAGACCATGGTCCTTCAGCCATTCTTCGACGATGCTGATTAATGGTTCGCAGTTATCCATTCCACCACGCGTTGGTACTTGCACCAGCTCTTGGATGAGATTTACTACATCCTTATGATCCGCCTCGGCTTGGTTGCGGATAACGCGAGGAGACGACCAAGTGTCGTGCCCACCTGCGCCTCCAGGCGTTGTCTGAGCCTCGGATGTCATCCCATAACCTCTAATCCTGTAATGGCTGCCGCTGATTCAAGCCGATCCTACCTGGGTGCGCTACGGCCATGCCGCAACAATCGCGGCGCGGCTACTGCGTCATCGTGCCGGATTTACGCGGGCACAGATAGCACTGTTCGTGTTGAGCAGACAGTAAAGAGGCGAAGACAGCCGAATGAGTGACGATCGGCAAATCGGAAGATTGACGGACCTCCACCCCCGCGTATCAAGGATCTGTTCGACGCCGAGGAGGGGCCAATGAATTTAGGGCACCGTATGAGCTCTACGACAACGACCTCTACCTGTAGGTCAACGAAGTATTGATTGGCTCACCGCGTATAACAACTTAAAAATAATGATCCGTCGCTGGAAGGGTATCCCCATTTGCCAACGTGTACCGACTCCTGAACCAATGTGTGACTGGCCTCGCCGCACAACACGGCGAAGAATGGTTTCCAAATCGAGGATGGTTCGACCTCATTCCCGCAATTGACACCGATCCAAAGGCTTATGACATGGGATCGAAAATTCGCCCTTCCGTAAAGAACCGACCATGTCCACCAGCACGCTAGCAACTTATTCCAGCAAGATTATCCCGACCTGAATCCGAAGCCTTGATCGGAAAGACTATCGACCCAACAACCTTGTTGACCGATCTTCGACAAAACCCGGGAATCGACACCTTTCTTCGCATTCCCGCCGGCCCAAACTCAACGAGGGCGCGGGGGCGGGTAGGGGGTCTGGCGACACTGGCCATCGCAGTCATAAGAAACCATCACGCCGCAGCCTCGCTTCCACCGGCAGCCGCCGCTCACGGAGCAGTATCCGCCGCCTTCATAGCGCCGGTTGCACCAGTCGCTGTGGATCGCGCAGTTGCAGTAGGAGCGCCCAGCGGAACGTAGAGTAGTAGACGAATCACCGGAAGTTCCGAATGTGGTGAGGAGTGTCCTCGCCTCATCGGGGCTGAAAACTCGTTCAGCCTCGCGCCTAAGCGATTCCAACTGCCTGTGCCGAAGTTCGTCCGGTAGCCCGGCGAACGCGGACTCGCGGGAGGCCAGCGCCGCGGCACGCTCGAGCAACCTGGTCTGCGAGGCTGAGAGGTTCGGATTCGAGACCCGATAATGGTCGAATCTTTCTACCCATAGCCGGCTCTTCTGGAACGGCGACAACTCACCGAAGATGGCCCGTTGATATACAGCCGGATAGGAGGCCACTTCGCTGAGACTCGTCGGAAGGCGGTCCTTGTTTTTGGCAATCCATGCCCGGACCCCATCTTCCGCGATCGAGCCCGCTTGCGTGAAGAGGACCTTACCGGTGAGGACGAGGCCGGCCGCGATCAGCGCGCCACTACCCAACTGCAAGAATTGCTTGCGACCCATTCCCGCGGGCGTCCCGTCGGAGCCCACGTGATCTACGTCGCCGTGTGCCTTTCGACGCAATTGCCCCAACGCCCGCACTACCTGGACCGACGAGCGGATGCCAAGACAACGCACCAACGGCATCACCATACGTATGCCTACCCAACCTCGAACTCGTCCGCTACTCACACTTAGCAGCGTTGGGGCAAACGGCGCTCGCACGCCTAGCGCTTTCTCTCGCCAGCCCTGTACCTCTACATTGGACAACGGCATGAACTCCAGCCTGTTGTCGGACGCACCCGCGACCATAGCGGTGATTTTCCGACAGGTCCCACACGACGCATCGAAGGCCATTATCCAGCGCGCATCAGAAAAATTCATCGCACATCTCCGACTTTATTAAGACGGCTCGCGTAGGAGTAGGAACTTTATCAAGACAGCTTGCGTATCGGTAGGGACATAATGGACGCGAAACTCTTTTTGAATAAGGGAAGGGACTTCGTAGCCTTGCCGATTGAGGTATTCGTAAGTTTTGTGTGGATTTATCCGGCCCAGGCCCTGAGCATTAGGGGACGTGGCAGAGGTCGCAATAAGCGATAGGCGGCGTACTCGTATAACAGGGCGCAGCTAGGTAGTTCAATTCGAGTTTCCAATGCCCGCGATGCGTTTTATCACGTTATGGAGGAGAATGTCGACGACTTTTAATTTCGCCATTCACGACTTTCCTCGGTGATCGGAGTCTACCTATCTTGATAAAGAGAAGCGTATCGGGATATATATTGAAACGGCGATACCCACTCCACGCTTGACACGCATGGCCACGGCAGTTATGTGCTGGTCCGATAACCGCAAGAGGGTGGTGGGGACCGAGAAGGAAGCGAGAGCGGCTGGGGTCGACAATGCACCCGCTCGGAAAGAAACGGCCGCGCCCTCCAACACGCTAGCAACTTATTCCCGCAAGATCCCATCTGGCCAATGGCCCGGAGCTCTGACTGCCCGCCGGTAGTGGACAGTGAGGCTCTCGATGACGTTAGTACTACAGGCCACTTTTCTGATTTCCCGTCATAACCCAGGAACAGGATGAATTCGTGCAACTCCGCCGCGAGGACTTGCGCCGGGACGACTCGACAGGAAGGACTCGGTGCTAAGGTTACGACGATGAGCGCGGAGAATGAACGCTACGAGAGTGCAAAGACTCCCGCAATAGGTCGTCGGGAGCTCTTGCGCCGGTCGTCCGTTGCCGCCTTGACGATTCCTCTCCCGCCGTTGTTCGCGGACACCGCGGCTGCCAAGGATTCCACTCGTCGATTCGCACTATTGGCTGAACCGGACATTCGGCCCCGCGACGAGTGGGCCGACGGCTTGTCTCCGACCGGACCCTAGAACCGGAACTGCCGGGCGACGTACGGTTTCTCCTTGTTCATCACACGGCCACAAGTAACGGGTATGCGGCAGCAAAAGTCCCGGAGCTGATACGCGGTTTCTATACCTTCCACACCGGAACGAAGAAATGGCCCGACGTGGCATACAACTTCTTCGTCGACCGATACGGCGTGCTGTGGGAGGGTCGGGCTGGGAGTCTGGCGGGTCCAGTGAAGGCCGACGCCACCGGCGGCAGCCAAGGATTCGCACAGCTGTGTTGTTTCATCGGTGATCATGGCAAAGAAACGCCGACCGACGATGCCCGCAGGTCCATGACGGCCCTACTCGCCGCCCTCGCGGACTCTTACGCCATCGACACAGCGCCCGGTGCGACCACCTCGTTCACATCTCGCGGATCGAACCGCTGGCCTCGAGGCACCCATGTCACAACGACGACCCTCGCCGGGCATCGCGACATGTCGCAAACCGAATGTCCCGGGGACGCGGCGTATAAGCTGGTTCGGGACGTGTTCCCTCGCGAGGTCTCGGCTATGCGGTCACGCGCCTGAGAGCGTCGGTTCAGTGTCACGGACTCAGCCCTACATGGCCCATGTTTGATACCCTCAATTAGTAATGAGAGCTCATGAACGCTAGCCCCGATCACCTCGTTCGGACGCCTGCCGCGCCTCACCAACGAGCTGCCAAGATCATCTCTGAAATCCTCTCTCCTTACACCGTGCTCATAGCGCTGCCCATAGCCACCGCTTACTACGCCACCGGCAGCCTGCCATCAGCAATCGGATGGGGCCTCCTCGTCGCCGGTTGCGTGAGCTTTCTGCCCCTAGGTCTCATTGGTTACGGTGCGAAGAAAAGCTGGTGGGACGGTAAATTCGTCCGTAATCGCGAAGCCCGCCTCATTCCTCTGCTGATCTGTATTGCCAGCGTCGGTCTTGCCCTGGGGCTTCTCGCCTTCTTCCAGGCACCCCGCTTACTCACTGCCCTTGCATTGACACTGCTGGTAATCAGCCTGCCCTGCCTGGTTATTACACAGTGGTGGAAGATCTCCCTCCACGCTGCCGCCTCAGCAGGCGCCGCAACTGTCATGCAAATTCTCTATGGCTGGCCGCTTATCCTGCTGTGGCCAGCGGTAGCCGCGATCTGCTGGTCCCGTGTCGTCCTGCGAGACCACACTGTCGCGCATACCGTCGCTGGGGTGCTCCTGGGGGCCGTTCTTGGGGGGATAACCTTCATCGCACTCCGATGATCGCGAGTACAACGCTGCTTCTGGCACTGGCAAGGAGGCTGGCACGAGCACGCCGGGACGGGACCGCCACCCGGGTGCTGAGCGCCGGGCACGCCGTCCCCGAGCCTTGTCCCTGCTGTCCGATCGGTGTAGGTGAGTTCGCCGTCCTGGGCGTCACCGGGCGGGCAATTCCGCGCACACGGGGCAAGCTCGGAGCCACCTCGGGGGCCTTTGCGGTACGACACACAGTGGCAAACACTCCCACGTTCGCGCATGCCTCTGAGAGGTCGAAATTCGCACGAACGATCGACCCGGCAGAGCAGCTAGAGTGTGTAGGGTGCCGTCAAGGCTAGGGTCTCAACACGGCTATGCGGCCTCAGCGACCACTGCGATAGTTCGATCGAGTGTGGGCGCGAAGCGGTTGATCTCCGCCTCGGTGATGCCATTGCGGCGAGCGACGGTGGTCCAGTTAGTTACTGCCTCGACGACCTCACGGAGGATCACTCTGGCCGATGCGTTTGTGAGGTCGAAGCTGACGGCATAGGCAAGAAGCGCTTGCACGTCACCACTGGGGTTAGTCGATCCTCCAATGCTCGTGACTCGACGTGCTCCAATGTCGGGGGTGGGGTTGATGTCGAAAGCAGGCGCGAGGCGCCAGCCGGCCTTGTCGCGAAGAAATCCGTGGTTGCGAAGGTGGTCATCGGTGTTATGCACGGCCACAGAGAATGCGATACGCCGCCAGAGCTCTTTGAGGTCAGCGCTGGTGCTCGCGCTGTACTCGGGGATCGTCTCTGCGATTTCGGTGTAGTAGCGTGCCTCACCGTCCTTGCCCTCGATCAGCGTCATGGCGCTGATATAGCCAACGCGGCGCCCGACACCGCGGTCGAATCGTTCGAGTAGGAGCACCGGCTGATCGTCGATGTCGATCAGTTGTGTGTGAGGTACGGTGATACCAGCGGTTTCGGCGAGGTCGAGCGCGGTCTTCTCCCAGGCCATGACACTCCATGCATCGCTATGGTGGGGAAATTTCGCGATGAGAAGCCGGCCACCGTCGCGCACTGATGCCTTTGGGCGGGCGCCGCCGAGGGATCCGGTCCCTGCCTCGAGTAGCACCTTGATCGCGGTCATGCTGTCACACTCGTCGCGCGCTACTACATCGGCGGCGTGCAGGAGTTAGGTAATGCGATGAGCTTGGGGATGTCAGCGGTCGGGTGCTGGAATTCGCCGTTGGTCTCGGTCTTGAACCGCAGCGCGCCCTGCCGGGTTTCGTCACTGACTTCGAGAAGGTAGTCACGGTCGTCTAACTATGGCACGGGACGGCCTTCGGTCGCAGCCTTCGCGCGGAGTCGTTTAGCGATCAGGTTCCGTCCCATCGATCCGGCGCGGCGTCATCGAACGCTCTGGGAAGACCACGCGACAGCGCCCAGTTGCCCAAGGTGAGCTTTAGAGTCGGGTCGATGGCGTAGGCCGCCGCGCAGACCGAGATATTCACGGTCGTAGGAGAACGTTGCGGTCAGTCGGCCCGGCGGATGTTAACGTACGCATCGCCGACAGGACGGGTCCATCCGTCGAGCTCGACATAGGTGTGGATCACTGGCGTACTCGCTTGGGCAATATTTCATCTGCGCGCGCGCGACCCAGATCGGTCTCGTACGGGTCCGTCGCCGTGACGATCATGTCCAAGATGCCGAGGGCACGCGCAACCTTGAGAAAGGCTTCCATGTTCACGCCGGGGTCGCCGGTTTCGATGCGACGCAACGTGCCGCGGGCGATACCAGCCCTGTCGGCCAGCTGAGCCGCGGTGAGGCCCTGAAGTTTGCGCCACACCACGAGCTGTGCACCAAGACTGTCGGCAGCAGCCTTCACCCGAACCGGCATTGGTCGAGACATCGAACACCTCGTGCTCTAACGGCCAATTTTGTGACCATAATATCAGATAATGGTCGTAACCATAACCCTTAACTAGGGTCCGCTTCTGCGGGCAGCCTCTTTGCCGGTTACGACGACGTGCAGCGCTCTTGAGCGAGCCGTCCAACGGATGGTCGGCGGAATTCTCGCGAATTGTCTTAAGGTGGATTTGAACCACCAAGAGGGGACGACAAGACCGCTTTATGCTACATAACGTGATTCGACCGGGAGTGAATGATGGCCGATAGCACGCCTGATCAGATGACGGAACCCGATAGCGAATCCTCAACTGGCACCACATTGTCCCGTCGCAGTCTGCTGATCGGAGCCGGTGCCGTGGTCGGCGTTGGGGCCACCTCCGCGGGTCTATATGGCATCGTTGGGGTGACCGAGGACGAGAGCTCTAAAGCATCCGGCGAAAGAGTTCGGCTGCGCGAGGGAACGAATATGTCGGCCGCACTCTCGCCGGACGGCAAACAGCTCGCGATCGATCTCGTCACCGGCATTTGGGTGCTCCCGGTCGCGGGAGGAACAGCTCGCCGGCTCACCGGAGACCTGCAGGATGCCAGCCTGCCAGCCTGGTCACCGGACGGACAACGGCTTATCTTCCAGTCCTACCGAGACGGCAATTATCACCTCTATCTGATCGATTCCGACGGCGGTAAACCGCGGCAGCTGACCACCGGAAAGTTCGACCACCGGGAAGCGGTCTTCTCCCCTAACGGTAAACAGCTTGCGCTCAGCAGCGACCGGGATGGCAGTTATGGAATCTGGCTGCTTGATGTGGGTTCCGGTGATCTCACGAAACTCACCACCGCCCCCGCTGAGGTGGCCGCGCCACGGTGGTCGCCGGACGGCACCCGCATCATCTTCACTGTTGACGAGACCTCCATCGATGCGGTCACCATCGCTACCGGCGCCCGAGAAACATTGGTGAAAGCCGTTGGTGAGCAGGTCGATGAGGTCGATGACCGAGTCAAGGTCTACGGGCCAGCGTTCGGGCCGGACGGCAAGACACCTAGCTACGTGAAGCTTCACCGCGGTGCCGCGAGCCTCATGCTCGGTGGGCAGAAGATCAGCGACGACGGCGAGGACGTCTTCGGTTTCGCGCCCCATTGGCAAGGACAGAACGACGTGCTGTACACGGCCAACGGACGCATCCGGCGCCGTGGCGCATCCGGAGTGGTGGATATTCCGTTTGCGGCCTCGGTACAGGTGGCTAAGCGAAATTACCGGCGCAAAGTCCGGAATCTGGATTCGCGGGAGAGTAGGTCGGTGCTGGGCATTGCGAGCCCGGTGGTTTCGCGCGACGGGAAGCAGCTGGCGTTCCGGGCCTTGAACGCGCTCTACCTGATGCCGGCCACGGGTGGGACGCCGAAAAGGATCGTCTCGGACGGCTTCTTCAATTCCGATCCTGACTTCTCGCCCGACGGCAGCAAGCTGGTGTACGTCAGCGATAGAGAAGGCACGGCTGACCTGTGGTTCTACGACATCGCGAGCGGAGACAGCGCCATCTTGACCAAACTCCCAGGGGCGCAGACCGTACCGAGGTGGTCGCCGGATGGGAAAAAGATCGCCTACAACGATGAGAACGGCACGATGTGGACTATCGAGGTCGAATCGAAGAAAGTACAGCAGGTCGCACCGAAGATGTTCATGCCCGGGCGTCCCAGTTGGTCAGCGGATAGTGCGGTGCTGACCCGGGCCGCGGTCAAGCCGTTCTCCAAGCGATTCCGCGAGGGCACCAGTCAGATTCTGATGGTGAACCTCTCCGACGAGTCCATGAGGTACCTAGAGCCGATGCCGCTCCGGTCGTTGGCTACCCGCGGCGATGACGGTCCAATTTTCTCACCGGATGGCAAGTGGCTGGCGTTCGTGGTGGAAAGCACCGCATGGGTGGCGCCGGTGGATGCCACCGGCGCCTTCACAGGCGAGCCCCGCCAAGTCACGCATGAGGTCACCGACTCACTTGCCTGGCAGGGGTCGAACCACCTGGTTTATCTCTGTAAAGGCCAGCTGCGTCGAGTCGACATTGGCAGCGGACAGGTCAGTACCATCCGGGTTAACCTGCGCTGGCAGCGTTCGGCGCCGCCGCCCCGCACCATCATCCATGCCGGTCAGGTCTGGGATGGCAAGAGCCAGCAACTGCGCAGCGATGTTGACATTGTGGTAGAGAGCGGGCATATAGCTGAGATTCGGCCGCACCGTGCCGCGGCCGGGGACAAGATTGTCGACGCCTCCCAGCTAACGGCGCTGCCAGGGTTGATCGAGTCGCATAACCACTGGCATTTGCGTGGCCGTCAGTGGGGCGACCGACAAGGCCGACTGTGGCTGGCCTATGGCATCACCACCACCCGATCGCCGGGCGACCCGGCATACCAGATGGTCGAGACCCGCGAGGCGCTGGAAGCTGGAACGCTGCTGGGCCCACGCTATCTGGCGACAGGGGAAGCGATCGACGGATCACGGGTCTACTACAACTTCATGCGACCGACGTTGTCACATGCGCAGCTGAAACTGGAACTGGAGCGCGCCGTTGGTCTGGAGTACGACCTAATCAAAACCTATGTCCGGCTGCCAGTGGAACTGCAGAAGGCCGCGGTGGAATTGGCGCACCGGTCCGGAATACCGCTGTCGTCGCACTATTTATACCCAGCGTCGAACATCGGCATGGACGGCATGGAACACACCGGCGCCACCAACCGACTCGGGTACTCGCACACCGTGAGCCGGCTCGGCCGCGCGTATCAAGATGTGCAGGAGCTGTTCGTTCGTTCCCGAATGTCCATCACTCCGACGTTGTTCAACTCTTCGGCGCTGTACGCCACGGATCGGTCGCTCATCGATGATGAGCGGACCAAGATCCTGTTTCCGCCGTGGGAATACGAAATGCTCAAAAAGAAGGCCTCGAACGCGGCGACCCCACCCCAGTCGGGCACCAGAGACGTGCTGAAAGCCAACGTCGAGATGCTGCTGCGCATTCACCGCGCCGGAGGCTTTGTGATCAGCGGTACCGACGCGCCGCTGGATAACGTTGCGATCGCTCAGCACCAGAACCTGCGGGCAATGGTGACGTTCGGCTTCACCCCATACGAAGCGCTGACGACCGCGACCCGCAATCCGGCCCAGTGGCTCGGTATGGACGGCAAACTGGGGGTGCTAGCAGAAGGTGCGCATGCCGACATCAGCCTGGTGCAGGGAAATCCACTGCAAGACATCAAGGCCGCCGCGGCAGTGCAACTGGTCATGCGGGGCGGGGCGGTGTACACCATCGACGAACTGCTAGCGCCGTTTAGGGCCGATTCGAGCCACACTAAGGAACACCAGGTGACTCCAGCTTTGGCGAGGCACCCGGTGCAAGAACCAACGTTCGCTGTAGTGGTCGACGGGCTTTGGTGGCATGAACCGGAGCGGGCCAGTCACGTGTGCTGCGGTATCTAGCTCTTCAGCTGCTGAATACCGAACTAATTCAGCTGTGTTATTCGGTTAGACCAGTCGGCTCTCCCCGTGGTCCAGGGCGTAGGTCTGTGAGCTGTTCAAGCGATACCACACCGAGGGAGATCTATGCAGCATCGATCGCATTTCGCGGACTAGTGAGCCACCTCCGATTCACATCAACTATCGGCAGCCCCGTTTACCTTTGCCGAACATAACGCGCGCGTTCGTTGGACGGTTTCCACCAGCTGCTCCTGATCCGGCGTCGCTTCAGCAATAATCTGATCGACCTTGCGCAGCCCGGCTCGAGTAAGCAGCGTCTTCTCGTTAGTCACCCACTCGCCACGAGAGGCCAGGATCGCATGTGCCGCTTGAGAGGCAGCTTGCGCCAGCAAGCCAACACATTGCGCTAGCCGACCATACGGTGCATGATTCGCACGCGCATAGGTGAAGACCATGTCAGCGCTGCCCCACCAAACCTTTGGCGCATTCTCGCGCAGTGCGGCGGGATATGTCGGTCGCGGAAGCTTGCCCCTCAAGACACGGTTAATCGCGAGTTCACCTACGACCAGATAGGAAGGGATACCCGCGAGATGAAACGCAAGCGGTTCAATATGGAAGCGCCCTTGGCTGGCCTCAGCGATTTCATGATCAATGGTATTGAGATCGCGGTAATGCACATCCACGTGTCGCCCCTCGGGCCGCAGCCAGGCACCGCCGTTGAACACCCCGCCTCCCCAGCCGCCGATCTCGGAAACCTCACCGGGCCAACCGAGGTCCCGAATCGCTTGCGGGTCGAACGCGGCCCGGTAGTAGATCGCTAGATCCCAGTCGCTATCGGGACGATGCGTCCCCTGTGCACGCGAACCGCCAAGAGAGACAGCCTCAATGCCCGGCAACGCAGCAAGTCTCTCAACTACTCGATCAAGGAAATCCTCATCAGACACCCGACGATCTTCCCATCACATGCTAGTCGCCCCGGCTGGGGCGGCAGACTGAATAGGAAGGACTAGTGCACATTGAAGGAGGGATCCAAGGTGAACCATCCCGTCACGGTGGACCAGATCGCGAAGCTGATCGATCATTCGTTGCTGCGCCCCGACCTGACCGACACTCAGATCCAAGAGGGTTGTGAACTCGCTGCCCGATATCGGGTCGCATCGGTGTGCGTACGCCCATGTGACGTGACTAAGGCGGTGCGGCATCTGGCGAAGACCGACGTCCTTGTCGGAACCGTGGTGGCGTTTCCCCACGGCGACTCGGTCACCCAGATCAAGGCTGCCGAGACGAATACCGCTATCAAACAGGGCGCCCGCGAGATCGACATGGTGCTCAACATCGGCCGATTGCGCTCTGGAGACCTCGTATACGTCGAGTCCGACATTCGTGCGGTTGTCGACGCGGCCGCAGGCGCCCTGGTCAAAGTGATACTGGAAACCGCGTATCTCTCCGACGCGGAAAAAATCGCCGGCTGCCAAGCAGCTGAGCGTGCTGGTGCCGCCTTCGTTAAAACCTCCACCGGATTCGCTCCTAGCGGTGCGACGATGGCGGACCTGAAACTCATGCGGGCGGCTGTTTCGCCCGCTGTTGGGGTGAAAGCCGCCGGAGGTGTGCGGAGTCTGGACACCCTGCTGGCGATGGCCGATATCGGCGTTACCCGGTTTGGCGCCTCTGCGACGCAGGCAATTCTGGATGACCTAGCAAGCCGCCAAGCAATACGATGACTGCTCGGCTGTAAACCTGCGCGTGGATTCAAGGCTCAGTGACGTCAGCCGTTGAGAATGGTCGACGTCACGGCGAGAGGTTAAAGGACTAGGTTGCAGACTGGTACGAAGCCGGAGACTTTGGTGACGCCGTTGTAGCCGTGTTCCCATGCCCTGCTCTTGACACCGTTGTCGCATGTATAGGAAGGGCCGTTGTTCTCGGCGTAATCGACGTAAAAGCCTTGGCCCGGACTGCCTAGTCCGTTGCGCACGCTGCTCGCGTTGGCCTCGTTCCAGATGATCACGCCCTTGACCCGGAAGTCGTAGCGGAAGTATCTGGGGGGATCGAGGGTGGCCGCCCCCCGGGCAGCCGTCGACCCGGTCGAGGTCGATGGAGCAATGTAGGTACCCGCATCGGCCGCCGATGCGAACAATAACCCTCCCACAGCAACAACACTGGCCATAACAACGCCCGCAACCATCCTCATGCCCACTGTGGGTCACCTTCCCATCGTTAGAACTGAAATGTGCGACCCGCAGCGTACCAACTCAACGGCGATAACCGGCGTGACCCAAACGAGTTTGAGACACTCAACACAGCCACTCAAGTCCGCCAGGAGCACCCGATTACCTTCCTCGAAAAAGCCCACCACGAGGGTTATGACGAATGTTTACTGGCGAGGTGCGATTGGGTTGCCAGAGCCGTCGTGACAGCGATTTCTTCGGTTGACGCGTGGAGCGACGTTGTAAAGAGTTCAGTGCCCTGTATTTCTTCCAGAATCCCTCAACATCCGCAAACTCGTGCGCCACAAGAGGCTCACCGGGCAGAAGAGGCCAGGCTTTGCCAGGCTCTTTGCTTAACAAAATTTGCATAAACCCATCGGCAACATCTTCTGGTTCCAATACGGGAACGTTATTGGAAGAAAGCAGCTCGCGAAGGGGGTCGATCTGCGGGGTGTTTACGAAACCGGGACACAGAGCATGGAGCAGTACCTCCTTACTCCCCTGCTCCGCACCGCGGCTCTTCTGATTATTCAAAAGAGTTGCCATGCCTTCTACCGCAGCGATCGCGGCGGATTTAGAGGCGCTATACCCCCACGCCACGACGGTTGGGTCAAGACCGGCGATACTGGCCGTAGCGATGATGCGGCCTCCATTACTGCCCTGCAACGCGGGCAGTGCGGCATTAATACTGTTTGCTGTGCCGAGGAAGTTGACCATCATCAGCCTCTTAAGCTCTGCGGGGTTGTAATCCGCACCAATCCCTGCGTCACCGGCAATCCCGGCGTTGTGCGAGACAATATCGAAGCGACGACTCATTTTATCGGCTTCTGCGGCAGCAACACTAACTGCTGCTTTAACAGCATCAAATTCGGTTACATCGCAGTGAACGAAAATTCCTTCGACTTCATGTGCAAGTTCTCCCCCTGCGACCCCATCTACGTCAGCGATTACCACTAGGGCACCTGCTTCTTTAAGCCTGTGCACAATAGCTCGGCCGATTCCACCGGTACCGCCGGTGACAAGAGCTACACTTTCCCCGTAAAGGAGATCTTCACGATCGTTCAGAGGCTTCATCGGATTCATCCCTCATCAACTGCAGAAAAGTAGAGCTACCGGGCACATGTGGAAGAGTATCGACATCGAATTGTAGATTCAGTTGAGATCGAACCCCAAGGAGCTCGCCGCATTTGTAGGCACTGGGGCAGCCCATTGGTTCAGATAGTTCTGCTGGGTGCTCAGTGATCGCGTTTCCATCTTGTCTACGTATACGGTGCCCTTCAGGTGATCCGTTTCGTGTTGGAATATTCTTGCTGGCCAACCCGGCCAGTGCGACGATTTGCCGTGAACCCGTGAGATCGATATACTTTGCTTCGACAGTTAATGGCCTGTTCACCACTGCGGTATATCCGGGCATGCTCAGGCATCCCTCATAGAAACCCCGCCGCTCACCTCCGTCCGGGACATATTCCGGGTTGATGATCGTGAGGAACTCGAGAGGGTACCGTCGTCGCGCGGAGGCGACATCTTCTGGTACCTCCGCAGTATCTTCCAGGACGGCGATCTGCAGAGCCACTCCGACTTGCGGCGCCGCCAATCCCACCCCCGGTGCCTTCTCCATCGTTCTCCGCATCAGGCCGATGAAGTCGCGAAGCAGAACATCGTCGAGTTGGCCGTCATAGGGTTCTGCGCCCCTTCGAAGTACTGGGTCACCCAATGACACGATCGGGGCAACATCGTTGCGGTACCGCTCGACCAGGACCTTTACCCTGTCTTTGATCTCGTTCACCCTGTGATCCGTCCTTTCCGGTTGTGCGCTAATACCAAACGCGGGCGTAAGACGCGTCCCCGATCCTGCAATCGGTAACATTGCCGAACCGATAAGGAAATCACGCCGAGATGCGGTCATGCGCTCTCCATAATCTGACCTAATCGTTAGCCCTCACCACGCCGCGGTGGAATAGTCCTTCAGGAAACATCCGTACAGGTCTTCGCCAGCCTCCCCGCGCACGATCGGGTGGTAAACCCGGGCAGCTCCGTCCACCAGATCCAGCGGAGCGTGGAACCCCTCGGCTGCCAAACGCATCTTCGTGTAATGCGGCCGCTCGTCGGTGATCCAGCCAGTGTCCACCGAGGTCATGAGGATGCCGTCGGTGAGAAGCTCGGTCGAGCTGGTGCGAGTGAGCATGTTCAGCGCAGCTTTGGCCATGTTTGTGTGTGGATGACCCGGCCCCTTGTAGCCGCGGGCGAACACTCCTTCCATAGCTGACACGTTGACCACGTACTTGCGCTTGGCTGGGCTCGCGGCCAGCGCGGTACGCAACCGGCTGATCAGGATGAACGGTGCCGTGGTGTTGCACATCTGGACTTCGAGCAGCTCCAGCGGGTCCACCTCGTCGACGCGCTGAGTCCAGCTGTTGATCGTGTGCAGGTCCGGAACAAGGCCGGCGGCGTCGATCGCGGTCGCATCCAGGATGCGATCGGGCGCCGCGGAGCCGGCGATCAGCGCCAGCCGGGCTAGGTGTTCGCCACCGACGATGGCGGCCGCCAGCTCACCGGATCCGTGCGGGCGTGGATGCTCTGACAGCGCACTGGCCAAGACGCTCGGGTGTGCGTCGCAGACACGATCGAAGGTAAGCATTTCGGGCAGCTCACCGGCCGGCAGTGGGTCCCCCTCGGCGGCCACGAGCGGCGCATAGGCATCGGATGAGCGCCGGACCGTCTGCGCGGCGTTGTTGATCAGGATGTCCAGTGGCCCCGCCGCCACGACCGAATCGGCCAGTGCTACCACCTGCGCCGGGTCACGCAGATCAATCCCCACGATCCGCAACCTGTGCAACCAGTCCGCGCTGTCGGCCATCGCGGTGAACCGGCGGACCGCGTCGCCCGGGAACCGTGTGGTGATCGTCGTGTGGGCACCGTCTCGCAACAACCGCAGGGCGATATACATGCCGATCTTCGCCCGCCCGCCTGTGAGCAACGCGCGCCGACCCGTGAGATCGGTACGTACCTGCCGATGCCCATGGTTGATGACCGCGCATGCGGGGCAAAGCTGATGATAGAAGGCATCCACCTCGGTGTAGCCCTGCTTGCAGATATAGCAGGGACGCGGACGCGCAAAGACCCCGGCGGAGACCCCGACGGCTGTGGACTTCAGTGGCAGACCCTCAGTCTCATCGTCGATTCGCTGCGGCGAGCCGGTTGCGGTCGCCGCCACCACCGAACGGTCAGCCGTAACGATGGCATCACGCCGCTGCACCCGGCGAGCCAATTTGACCGACTTGAAGATCCGTCCGGTGGCCCGACGGATGGCCACGGCATCCGGATGCTCGGGCGGCAACTGTTCCGACTGCGCTAGTACCTTCAGGCAGGTTGCCAGCTCGCTTGGGATGATCACCGTGCAACTTTACGTGACCACGCCATGCAGAACGCAGAAGCGATGGTTCTCCATCAGCCGGTGGCCACGAACACTATGCCTATCAGCGCCATCACGACACCGAGCAACTGCATGCGACGGAGCCGCTCACCGAGCACCGCCGTAGCGATCAGCACCGCAACGACCGGGTCGAGTGACCCGAGTGGCCCGACGACCGCCAGCGGGCCTATGGCGACGGCGGAGGTCAGCAGGAGGTCGGCGGCGACGTCGGCAAGCCCCACCGCGGCGGCAGGCAACAGAAGGGCGCGGCCAGGGCGCAGGCAGGCCCGCGTGTGACGGGTCGCCGCTACGATAGTTACCGCGAGCGCTCCGACCTGCACCGCAAGAGCAATCACCAGTGCGTTGTCGAAGCTGGCCTCGCTGCTGGCGGTCGGTGCGGCGGCACTAGTCGCGCGATCCAGGAGGACGAAGAAGACTCCGAACCCGATTGCGGCAGCCACCGCGAGCATGACCGATGACCGTTCCGAGCGGGAATCGACCCGCGGCACACAGCTGTCTTGCACGGGCACCGGCTGGACCCGACCCGGCGTCGCGGACCACGCTTTCCCCGCGGCGGCCTCGGGATTGACCCCCGTGTTGACCCGGTCTCCTGTGGCCGCCACGACCAGGACACCGGCCACGGCGATGAACACCCCAGCACCGACCTGCCATCCGACGGGATCACCACCGACCATCCCGGCCAGGACAGGGATCACGACTCCGGAACCGGCGACGGGGGCAACGACCGCCGTGCGGCCGCGCTGAAGGGCGGTGTAGAACGCCAGCACCGCCAGTGCCCCGAGCACCCCAGCGGCGGCACCCCAGACGATGCCGGGCAGCGACACCCCCGGCCGAAGGGCAACGGCGCCAACACCGAGCACCGCTAGGCCGATCGCTTGGGCCCACAGCGCCAGCGATGCGGTCGCGTGCCGCCGCACGACGGTGCCACTGACCGCGTCGCTCACGCCGTACCCCACGCTGGCGAGGACCGCGAACAGGATAGCGATTCCAATCACGGATCGTCCTTCGGTTCTGGCGACCACCAGCTAGTGGAAATCGCGACTTTTTCCGGCTCCAGGGACAGTGAGAGGTTCGATGTATTCGGCGATGAGGTTAGTGGTTCCTTTGGCGTGTTCGAGCCGGCCACGGATTATTGCTCCGATGGCGGTGCGGGCCGTGATTCGGTATCGGGTCCAGAAGCCCTTAGAGCAGATGATGTTAAGTATGCCTGTTTCGTCTTCGAGGCTGAGGAATGTGATTCCGCCGGCGGTTTCTGGACGCTGTCTGTGTGTGATGATTCCGGCTACGCGAACCCGGCTACCGCTCTGCGCTGCTTTCAGACCGGTAACCGCGAAAATGTCGCTGTCGAATGTGCTGCGTACGTGGTGCATGGGGTGGGTGTCAGGTGAGATTCTGGTCGCCCAGATGTCGGCTTGCATGGTTTCAGTGGCGGTGAGGCCTGGCAGTGCGGGGGCTTGGATGTGGTCTCCGAATCCAGGCAAAGAATCAGGGCTGTTGAGCGCGGCAACACCTCCGGCTTGCCATAACGCCTGCCGCCGGTCAGTGGTGAGGCTTTCAAAAGCACCAGCGGTCGCTAAGTTTTCTAGCTGGGTCGCGGTGAGTTTCACGCGTTGCGCGAGATCAGCGGTGCTGTGAAACAGCCCGTGAGCGTCGCGATCGGCGACGATGTCGTCCGCGAGTTGCTCACCAATTCCGCGAACCGTGGACAACCCTTGCCGAATAGCGGATGCCTGGCTGGATTCGAGCTGTTCGAGGGCGGCTTTGTTTTTTGAGGTGTTGATGTGAGGCCGTAGGCAGGTGACGCCGTGCCGCCTGGCGTCGGAGATCAGGCTGTTGACCGAGTAGAACCCCATGGGCTGCGCGTTGAGAAGCCCCGCGTAGAACGCGGCCGGGTAGTACAGCTTCAGCCAAGCGCTGGAGTACACGATGAACGCGAAGCTGATCGCGTGGCTCTCCGGGAAGCCGAACGCCGCGAACCCCTCTAGACCGAGCCAGATATCGTCCGCCTGTTGTCCGGTGATTCCGGCCCCAGCCATCCCCTCGTAGAGCCGGGTCTTCAGCTTTGCCATGCGGGCCGCGGAACGCTTGGAGCCCATGGCCCGGCGTAACTGATCGGCCTCGGCGCCAGTGAATCCAGCAGCGTCTATGGTCATCGACATCAGCTGCTCCTGGAACAGCGGCACACCCAGCGTTTTCCGCAACGATGGTTCTAGGGCTGGGTGGATGGGGGGCGGGGCGATTCCGTTGCGGAGGTCTTGACGCCGTTGTAGATATGGGTTGACGGCGTTTCCTTGAATGGGGCCTGGTCGGATGAGGGCGATTTCGATGGCGAGGTCGTAGAAGTTTCGAGGCTGCAACCGAGGCAATGTGCCGATCTGGGCTCGGCTCTCGACTTGGAACAGCCCGATGGAATCCGCCCGGCACAACAAGTCGTAAACGGCGGGATCGGCTTTATCGATCGCCGAGAGATCTACCTGCTCGCTGTGGTGTTCGGCAATCAGATCTGTGGCGTAGCGGATGGCCGAGAGCATGCCTAAGCCCAGGAGGTCGAATTTGACGAGTCCGCCGTAGGCGCAGTCGTCTTTGTCCCACTGCAACACCGTGCGGTTCTCTTTGCGGGCCCATTCCACTGGACACACCTGTGTCACGGGTCGGTCAGCCAGCACCATCCCGCCGGGGTGAATACCGAGATGCCGGGGCGCCCCCACCAGCTGGTCTGCTACATCGATCACCAGCTCGGGAATGCCGGCATCGCCGGGGATTTCGCGGTACCGGTCAAGGTGTTTCGACCAGGCATCGGCTTGGCCAGGCGAATACCCGAGAGCCCGAGCCGCGTCCCGGACCGCCAGCTTGGGCCGGTAACTGATTACGTTGGCAACCATCGCAGCATGCTCTCGCCCGTAATGTTCATAGACGAACTGGATGACCTCCTCCCGGCGTCCGGATTCGATATCCAGATCTATGTCGGGATAGCCATCTCTTTCCGGTGACAGGAAACGTTCGAACAATAGGCCGTATTTCACGGCATCCACGCGGGTGACGCTGAGCGCGAAACACACAGCGCTGTTCGCCGCTGAACCACGGCCCTGGCACAAAATGTTGGAGTCGCGGCAGAACCGCACGATGTGATCGACGATGAGAAAATACCCGGCAAACCCCAGCTTGTGAATCACGTTCAGTTCATGCTCGATTTGGGCATATGCGCCGGTGACATGTTCGGCTTCGGGTGGGCCGTAGCGCTGCGCCGCGCCCTGGAGGGTTTTCTCCCGTAGCCAACTATCGAGGGTATGTCCATCGGGTACCGGAAAATGGGGTAACTCTGGGGCGATGAGCGCCAGCTCAAAAGCGCATTCTTTCCCCAACATCGCGGCATTGGGAACGGCTTGGGGCCAACGCTGAAACAGAACCGCCATCTCTGCTGGGCTCCGCAAATACGCCGTGTCCGCCGCAGGTAGCCAGCCGTTGAGCTCATCCAGCGACCGTCGCGCGCGGATCGCCGACACTGCCGTGGCTAACCGAAACTGCTCCGGAATCGCATAGTGGACGTTGTTGGTCGCCACAACCGGTAATCGGTATTTCGCGGCTAAATTCGCCAGTGCGTCGTTGATTTCACCATCGGTGGGGCGGCTATGGGCGGAGAGTTCAACGGCCACATTGTCGCGCCCAAACAGTGCCACCAACTTGCCCAGCTCAGCTCCAGCGGCACCAATGCCCTCCCCATCCAAGGCCCGCCGGAGTGAGCCTTTGCGGCACCCAGTCAACACCAACCATTCCCCATTAGCGGTCTGCGCTAACTCGTTCAGGTTGTAGTTCGGGAGGCCCTTTTCCCCGCTCCGCATATGCGCGGCCGAAAGTACGGTGGACAGGCGCTGGTACCCGTCTGGGTTTCTCGCCAACACCAGCAGGTGGTCCCCGTCTGGGTCGGGTGCACCGGCCCGAGGGGCGGTCATTCCAATACCCAGCTCTGCGCCGAACAAAGTGGCTAGTCCAACGTCGGCGGCGGCTTCGGCGAACCGTCCCGCTCCGTAGAGCCCGTCGTGGTCGGTGATCGCTAACCCCGATAGCCCCAACTCGGCAGCCGTGGTGGCTAGTTCTTCGGGGCTGGACGCACCATCGAGGAACGAATAGAACGAATGGCAGTGCAGTTCGGCATAGTGGCTAGTCATAGCAGCCCACCAACCACCACCGCCGGTCGTAAAACAGCAGCAGCGCCGATTCCACACCGGGTGAGTCGGTCACTACGATCTGCGCCCACGCGCCGTGGCGGTTTTCTGTTGGTTCCCACCAGTTTTCGTACATGGCCCACGGCCCCGCCCAACCGATAATCGAGACCTCGGGCATGTTTGGCCTATGCAGGATCGACGGCGCCGCAGAGATCAGATGGCGGCTGCTGATCTGCACCTCAGCACCATCGCAATCACGAAGCGCTACCGGAATCGGAGAAAGAAACGTTTGAATCGGCGCCGGAACACGATCAGGCCACGGCGCCCCAGTCCTATCCCCCGCCGCCGGTTCGTCCCGCCACACCACATGCCTCGTCTGGTCCCAAGGCAACCTGCCACCGGCGGGCGCCGCTGTAGTGACCGCCGCGATTCCCAGCAGATCCTGCACCCGGTCAATAGCCGCAGCGGCCCGGGTGTGTTTGTCGCCAGTATCTCCCCACAACCCCAGCTGTCGGGAAGATGCTGGTGCGACCTGCTCCGCGAGCAACGCCAAGACCGATATTCCAGCAGTTGGCCGAGTGGAGGAGGTTAGCCAGGCTTCCAGCTGCCATCGAAGCCGCGTAGCTACCTGACCTTGGTTAAACACGTCATCGGCTCGCCATGCCCGGGACAACTGCTCGCCAGTGGTGGTGGCATCAATGCGCAGCACCGTGCATACCAGTCCCCGCCCATGTACTTGATTGTGGAACCGTTCGGCTGCTGTATGTATGGCTGCGGTGGCGTACTGGATCCGGTCGGCGGGCGGATCCAGCTCCATCCGAACCTCAAGCACTGTCTCTGGCGCTCGAGCGACGATCTGAGTTTCCTGCGCCGCGGTAGCGAGTCGGTAAGCGACAACCCCTTCAGCGCCGAAGCGCGTTACTACTGCCTGTTCGGGCAGTGTGGCAATGGCTCCGAGGGTGTGGATGCCGCAGCGGCGTAACACACTGATGAGCTGCGGCATGCCCAACACGGCTATGTCTCTGTCAGCCAGAAATGCCCGTGTTTGACCTGGTGGAACGGTCGCTTGCCGGATTGCGGCGATAGCGGCAGCGAAGATCCCCTCGGCGAACCCCACGAAAGCCTCTACATCGGTCATGGCGGCGATGTTGTCCAGCAAGCGTTCCGCCACGGCATCCTCACTGCCGAAATACCGCACCGGGCTCGAGGCGGCGAACACCGCAAGTCCTGGACGAATGACCGCAACTCCGGCAATCAAATCTTCAACAGCAGCAATAATCGGCTCAAATAGGCGGGTGTCCCGTCCCGGGTCGTGCTCTAGCAGCACAAGCTCCGGGCAGGCAGCTTGCGCGTCCCGTTGCCGCATCCCAACCTGCACCCCCTGGCTGCGGGCGGACACCGAAACCCCTACCACCCGATGGCCCTTCATCACCGCAGCCGGCGCGGCCGCGGCGGAGTCCGACTCACTCAGCGCGGCAACCACCGGCCAATCAGGACACATCACCGCTCCGGTGCGTGGCGGCAGCTCACCCCCGGCCATCGAGCGGCCAATCCAGATCAACCTGACGCGGCACCGGAACCCGCCGACCATCAACGCTCAGCCGCGTCTGTCGATACACCAATCGTCCATAGCCTGCGTGGATCCCTGACCACGTAGCTGCAGTAACCCGGATGCGCATATCTACACCCGGCCAATGGCCAACACCGATAACGACCGTGCCGTGGACACGCGCCCGAGCCGCCAGCTGACGAGTAACAACAGCCGGCAACTTCGAGGGCTTACCGAGCACCACCACATCCACGCCCTCCATCAACGCCCCAACAACAGCCGTAACCTCGCTAGCCGGCGTGACGAACGCGCACCGACACAAGGCCACACCAGCCCGAACCGCAGCAGTAGCCGACAACTCCGGAACTCCCACCACCGCACACCACAACCCAGCCCCCGTAGCCGCGCCCAGCAACGCGGCAGCCACAGACAGCGAGCCCACTGAGATCGTGGATCCGCGCCGAATACCGCCATCGGTAAACAGACCAACCCACCCATCAGGCACCGGAATAAACCCCTCAGGGCGGGTAGGTAACGCTGACGCCGACCGGGCTCCTAGCTGAGTAGCCAACTCACGAAGAGACGACACTCGTGCGAACATATGTTCGATTAACGTCTCACGTCAAGCTGAAACACCAACTCAGAGCGATGTGTCCTGATATGTCGTCACCGCCCTACCTAGTTCCGGAAGCAGGCGAGGCGTCAGCCGGGACATTCTAGGTGCTTAACTGACGTCGTGACACGACCAGAGCTGCAACCACTCACCATCGACAACCTCTCCGACCTACTGGAGGCGGCGGTGGCCGACGCCGACCCGCTCGAGGTGATGCCGCCTGTGGTCGGCCCGGAGGGGTGGAACGAGACACGACGGCGAGCCTTTCGTAAGTTCCACATGTCCAGATCGATCGACCCCCTCAGCGCGGTGGAGGCGACCTTCATCATCCGGTTGGGAGGCGCGGCGATCGGTGCTGCGCGACTGGAGAGGATAGGAGACAGCGCAGAGGTCGGCATCTGGATCGGACGCACCCACCGCGGCCGGGGGTTGGGACGATTCGTCATCGCCGACCTGGTTGAGCTAGCGCGACAGAGCGACGTTAAACGCGTCATTGGCTCTACCACCACCGACAACCGGCATCTCAGCGACTACTTGAAGGAATCGGCGCCAGGCTCACAGTCGACGGCGACTCGATCAATGGAGGCGTGGAACTCGCCGACCCGCGCAGCTGATCGAAGGAGAGAACATGCCAAACCCAACGAACTAATTGAGATAAGGCCTCTCCCCCAACCCCCGGCACCCGGTATGGTGGCAGCGGTCTATTAGGAGGAAAACCACATGCTTAAAGGTGTAATCGTGGTCGCCGCTCTCGCCGCCGCCACAGGGTTCGGCGCGACAATGGGCGCAACCCCGGCATTAGCCGATCAACCAGGCGAATGCGTTTCCTCCTCTTCTGGTCCTAATCCCGGCCCTATCCGGACCGGACCGACCCCCGACAGTCCAGTCCGCGGCTATTGCACTCCAGGCGATGACACGATCGTCCGCTGCTACAGTGTCGATAAACAGGCGGTCGGAACCTGGTTCCTCATTAACGACCCCGCCCCAACAGGCGCCAGAGGGTACATCAACCTTGCCTGGTACAAAACGTATATACCCGGCCTGAGGCCGTGCGCTCAGGGGGAACAATGGGGATAACCCACACCTACCGCGGCACCCCCTCAACGCACAGCTACCGCCCCATTACTCGGCGGTCATTTCAGGCTCCACCCCTCACGGCTTGCGCGCCACGGCGCCGTAGGCGTCAAGCGGCCGTACATTGCCGGCATCGGCAACGTCTGGCCGCCACTGCGTGATCGGCACCAAGCCGGGGTCCACCATCTCCAGACCCTCGAAGCACTGGCCAATCTGCTCGGGCCTGCGCAGGTTGTAAGGGATCGCTTCGCTTTGCGCGAGCGTCGCGCTGCCCTCGATTACGGCCGCGCTGGTGTCCGTGCCGTCCCACAGCACCAGGTAACTACCGGATGGGACGGCGGCCATCACCCGCGCCACGATGGCCCGCAGCTCGTCGAAGTCTTCGACGTAGCCGAGCACGCCCATGAACATGACCGCGACCGGCTGGTTGAAGTTCAGCACGTTGCGGGCGTCGGAGATGATTAAGTCCGGATCGTGGTAGTCGGCGTCCACGTAGGAGGTCACGCCCTCAGGAGTGGTGTTGCCCAGCAGGCTGCGGGCGTACGCCAGCACCAGCGGGTCCTTGTCGACGTAGACGATCCGGGACTGGGGCGCGATCCGCTGGGCGACCTCATGGGTGTTCTGCATCGTGGGCAGGCCGGTGCCGATATCGAGGAACTGATGTACCCCGGCCTCACCAGCCAGGAAACGCACGGCGCGGATGAGGAAGCGCCGGGACTGCTTGGCCATTGTGACGATTCCCGGGTACACCTCGGCGACGGCATCACCGGTGGCACGGTCTACCTCATAGTTGTCCTTGCCGCCCATCCAATAATTCCACATTCGTGCCGCATGCGGCACGTCACGGTTAATCTTTGAGGCCAGCTCGGAGTGCGGGTCGGAGGGTCGCTCGTCGGCCATGTTCAGTCTCCTACGGAAGGGATTGCACGAGGGTTGTACGCCTGGAACATACACCTGATCCCACACCACGTGGTCGGATCACAGCTCTCCGCGGGCCCACCGCCCACGACTATCGCCCAGCATCGAAGTTTTATAAGCGTTTATAGCCACTAGTGGAGGAGGATTCAACGCGTTATGCCGAACCATACTCAGCCGGCATTGGCGTTAGCTCACAACGAATGGAGAAATCGATGAATCATGCCGACGAAACTTACACGAGGCTAACTATCGCTGGGATCTTGACAATGCTTGCCGCGCTGCTGGTATTAATTGTGGCCCGTCGCACCGGCGGTCGCAGCTCCCACTGAAAGGCTAAGCGATAGAGCAAAGGCAGACGAATGTAGTTTTGCTTATACCGACGACTACACTGCGGTAGGGGCAGTTTGTTATGGGCCGAATCATGTGCTCACAGTCGAATGCACCTTACCTGAGAATAGCCATTCCCTTCCCATGGAGAATATGTCACAGTACAAAGAGAAACCCCTTATACCCACGAAGAGGACGCCAGATAGGGACCAGCACTACGCTTCCGTCACCTGCCGGGAACGCCCGAAGATGTGGTAGTCAGCGTTTCCATCGAGTAAGCCTGAATTTATCTTGCTCGCTGGGAATCGGAGCACGATGCGGTCTCTTGATCGTCAAGAGACCGCATATCCGTATTACGCCCTCGGTTAAGAGCTGCGCCACATCCTTCCAGTTACACCTGATTCCACTAGCGTGATCGTGCTCGAATAATCTGGCGAAGGGGCTGACGGATTGGGCATGGCTGCCGTGCAGGGTCAACTGGGTTCCTCTTATAGTTCAGGCATCCGGAACGTGGAGTGTGAAAGTGATGGTGGAGCTCTTTAATGTGACGTTGAGCGTCGCCGCTATCGAGGCAGCGCTGCGTACAGCAGGCACGCCGGAACGGGCCGCCCAGGAGAAGGCCTACCTTAAATCGGATCTGGAGCACATTGGTGTCCGTGTGCCAGAAGTCCGCAAGATCGTCAAAACACAGTGGCAGCAGCTGGGCAACGTCACCAAGGACCACATACCTGCACTCGCGGCGGCGTTGTGGCGCAAAGCGATCTACGAGTGCAGGTCCTCGGCAGTCGAGGTACTTGTGCTAGCCGCGCCAACCCTGACGGCTGAGGATCTTCCAGTAGTCGAGACATATCTACGCCAAGCCAGGACCTGGGCACTGGTCGACCATCTGTCCCAAGGCGTCGTTGGACAGATCGCGCCCCATGACCAAAAAGCTGCCACCACACGTACAGAACCAGCTAGTGAACGCCCGAGAACAGAGGAGAACTTGTATCGCCAGCCCACCCAAGTTCACATAACAGCTGCTAGCTCAGCCCACGTGGATGCCGGGTCTTCGGGTCGGGTCGGGTTCGGAGGTGCGAATGATTTCCCGGACGACGGGGGCAGTGTCACCCCGCCCTAGGATGAGGTAGCGGAACAAGTGGCCCAGCGG
>JBGTNI010000106.1:0-12080 GCA_041743105.1 Mycobacteriales bacterium
TCGGACGATGGTCGGCTGGCCGACAGTGCTGCTAGAGCTGCCGCTGGGCTACGCCGGCCAGGTGCGGTGATTCTGGTCGGCGAACGCGCCGCAGAGACCGCGGGTACCCTGACGGCTGCCGCCCGGCTGGCGCGGGCTACCAGTGCACGCCTTGCGTGGGTACCGCGCCGTGCTGGGGATCGCGGCGCCGTAGACGCCGGTGCGATGCCAAATCTGCTGCCAGGCGCCCGGCTGGTCAGCGACGTCGATGCCCGCGCTGAGCTGGAGCAGCTCTGGGGCGTTGAGCCCGGGACAATCCCCGCCATGCAGGGTCGCGACACCGCACGGATTCTCACCGCCGCCGCAGGCGGCGAGCTGGACGCGTTGCTGGTCGCCGGAGTGGATGTGGGCGACACGGCAGACCCCGCGGCGGCCGTGCAAGCGTTGGAGGCGGTCGGCTTCCTGGTCAGTCTGGAGCTTCGCCGCTCTAGTGTCACTGAGCACGCCGATGTGGTGCTGCCGGTGGCTGCCGCGGTAGAAAAGGCCGGAACGTACTACAACTGGGAGGGCCGGCAGCGGCCCTTCGAGCAGACGTTGCGCGACTCTGGAGCACTCACCGACGCGCGGGTGTTAGACGCGCTCGCCGCCGAACTGGACGTGAATCTGGGGCTGGCAAGTATTTCGGTGCTGCGTGCAAGCTACGCCGCGTGCCTGGCCGGAGTGGGGCAGCGAGTATCGCGTCTGCGGTTACCCAGCGCAACGTCGTCGCCGAGCAACGGCCGCACGCCTGACCCTGCTCAGCTCCAACCGGGTGAAGCGGTGCTCGCAACCTGGCACCACCTGCTGGATGCCGGAACGCTGCAACTGGGAGAGCCACACCTGGCCGGCACCGCGCCGGTCGCGGTAGCGCGACTATGCCGGACAACGGCGGACGAGCTGGGTGTGTCCAGCGGCGGCGCCGTGACCGTGAGCACCGATCGCGGTGCGATCACACTTCCTCTAGTCATCACGGCTATGCCTGAGCGCGTGGTGTGGTTGCCAACGAACTCTGCTGGTAGCGCTGTGCGCCGCGACCTGGCCGCATGCTCGGGCGACATCGTGCGGCTTTCTTCTGACGTTTTCCCTGAAAACGTAGCAAAAAACGAACCTCAGGGCACGTTTTCAGGGAAAACGTACCAAGATACCGGCGTCGAGGATGCACAGTGAACGCCACCGCTAACCTTGCCGCCGATGTCCGGCCGGTCGCCGAGTTTGGCAACGAGCCGATCTGGCTGCTGCTGGCCAAAGTAGTGGCGATCTTCGGCTTTCTCTTAGTGATGACGCTGGTCACCATCGTGGCCGAACGCAAAGTCGTTGCCTGGATGCAGGTCCGTCCCGGACCCAACCGGGTTGGACCGTGGGGTGTGCTGCAGAGCCTGGCCGACGGGCTGAAGCTAGCTTTCAAAGAAGACATCATGCCAGCAGCCGCCGACAAGGCGGTGTACTTCCTGGCCCCGGTGATCTCCTGTATCCCGGCGCTGGTCGCGTTCGCGGTGATCCCGCTCGGGCCCGAGGTGAGCATTTTCGGCCACCAGACGCCACTGCAGCTGACCGACAGCCCCATCGCGGTGCTGTTCGTGTTGGCCTGCTCGTCGCTGGGCGTGTACGGAATCGTGCTCGGTGGCTGGGCATCCGGCTCGACGTATCCGCTGCTGGGCGCGTTGCGCTCGGCGGCCCAGATGATCTCCTACGAAATCTCGATGGGAATCTCCATAGTCGGAGTGTTTCTGGCAGCCGGAACGTTCTCCACCAGCGAGATCGTCGCCGCCCAGACCGACACCTGGTTCGTGTTCCTGCTCGCGCCCAGCTTCGTGATCTACGCGATCTCCGCCGTAGGCGAGACCAACCGGGCACCGTTTGACCTACCCGAGGCGGAATCCGAACTCGTGGGCGGCTTCCACACCGAATATTCGTCGCTGAAATTCGCGCTGTTCTTTCTGGCCGAATACGTCAACATGGTCACCGTCTCCGCGCTGGCGACCACGTTGTTCCTCGGCGGCTGGCAGGCACCGTTCGGCATCGCCACGCTCTGGGCTGGAGCCAACGCCGGCTGGTGGCCCGTGCTGTGGTTCGTCGGGAAGGTCTTCGCCTGTCTGTTCGTCTTCATCTGGCTGCGGGGGACGCTCCCCCGGCTGCGTTACGACCAGTTCATGCGGTTCGGCTGGAAGGTGCTGGTCCCGGTCAGCCTGCTCTGGGTGCTGGCGTTGTCGGCGGTCAACGTGCTGCGCGCCGAGTACGACATCGGCTCGCGCTGGCCGTTGGCCGCGTTGGGGTGGGCGATAGTGGCGATGCTGCTAGTCGCTGCGGCGATCCACACCCGTCGCACCGCCGGTTCTAAGACCCAGGCGCTGAGATCGCATCCAGATGCCGACTATCCAGTTCCACCGTTGGACCTTCACGTTCGGCAAGCTCCACGAGTCGCGGCGCTGACCGGCGCTGCTACTGCAGCTTCCAGCCAACACGGAGAGAAGTAACTCATGTTTGACTCGGTCAAAGGCTTCGCGGTCACGTTCCGTCACATGTTCAAACGTCGAGTTACCGTGAAGTACCCGGAAGTGAAAAAGCCGACCGCGCCGCGTTACCACGGTCGTCACCTGCTCAACCGGCACCCAGACGGCCTGGAGAAGTGCATCGGCTGCGAGCTCTGTGCCTGGGCCTGCCCGGCCGACGCCATCTACGTTGAAGGCGCCGACAACACCGCCGAGCGCCGCTTCTCCCCGGGTGAGCGGTATGCGGAGGTGTACCAGATCAACTACGCCCGCTGCATCTTCTGCGGGCTGTGCATTGAAGCCTGCCCCACCCGCTCGCTGACCATGACCAACGAGTACGAGCTTGCCAGTGATTCCCGCGCCGACCTGATCTACACCAAAGAGCAGTTGCTGGCGCCGTTGCTACCTGGCATGGAGGAGCCGCCACATCCGATGCGGCTAGGCGAGCACGACATCGACTACTACGTCGATGCCCTCGCTAACCCAGGCACCTCGGTGGGAGCGGAGCGGGTCGGCTCCCCGAACTCTCCGGAGGCGGCAGCGTGAGCATGCTGTTAGAGCTGGGAAGCTCCATCGTTGGCCATGTCACCCCAATCTCGGTCACCCCAATCTCCGCCCCCGATGGAGCCGCTGATGCCGGTGCTATGAGCAGCGGGGAGAAGGTCGCCTTCTGGTGCCTTGCCCCCATCGCGCTTGGCGGTGCGATGGGCATGGTGTTCGCACGCAACGCGGTGCACTCGGCGCTGTTCCTGGTCTCCACCATGTTCAGCCTCGGCGTGTTCTACGTGCTGCAGTCGGGACCGTTCATCGGCATGGTGCAGATCATCGTCTACACCGGCGCGATCATGATCTTGTTCCTGTTCGTGCTGATGCTGATCGGTCGGGATTCGTCCGACTCCGTCATCGAGACGCTACGCGGGCAACGGGTGGCGGCGGCGGTGCTCGGCATCGCGCTGGCAGGTCTGGTGGCCACTGGGCTGTTCCGGGCGTTGGGTGTGGTGCAGGCACGAGGTCTGGACGGGTCGATCGGGCAGTCCGACGGGCATGTGCCAGCGCTCGCCGAGGCGTTGTTCACTCGGTATGTCTTCGCGTTTGAGATCACCAGCGCGCTGCTGATCACTGCGGCTGTCGGCGCCATGCTGCTGGGGCATTCCGATTCCGCACGTGACCGGCCCAATCAGGAAGAGCAGTCACGTGCCAGGTTCCGTCGGGGTAACTACCCGGCGCCCGATCCCGGTCCGGGCGTGTACGCCGGAGCCGACTCCGTAGCGACGCCCGCCCTGCTTCCCGACGGTTCGTTCTCATCGGCCAGTGTCGCGAGTGCTACGGAGCAGCGGCAGCTGGAACCACGCATCAGCGAGCCTAAGCGCTGAGTGCATAAGGAGTTGTCTCGATGTTTCAAACCGCCATGTCCCCCACCTATTATCTGGTGCTAGCCGCCGCACTATTCACCATTGGTGCGGTCGGCGTGCTGGTGCGCCGCAACGCGATCGTGGTGTTCATGTGTGTGGAGCTGATGCTCAACGCCGTGAACCTCACGCTGGTTACGTTCTCTCGTATCAACGGCACCCTCGATGGCCAGATCATGGCGTTCTTCGTCATGGTGGTCGCAGCCGCCGAAGTAGTCATCGGGCTGGCGATCATCATGGCGATCTTCCGATCCAGACAAACCGCGTCGGTCGATGACGCCAACCTCCTCAAGTATTAGGAGCAAGTAGGTGTCAAGCATTCTCGATGTGCTGTGGCTGCTGATCGCGCTGCCGCTGGCCGGAGCGGCGGTGCTGCTGCTGGCCGGTCGTCGCGCCGACGCTTACGGCCATTACCTGGGCTGCGCCACCGTCGCGGCCAGCTTCGTCCTAGGCTTGCTGAGTTTTCTCGCCCTACAGGACCGCAGCGACCGCAGCGTTGAACGCACGATCTTCGAGTTCATCGGTGTTGGCAGTCTTCAGATAGACATCGGCCTGCTCTACGACCCGCTTTCGGCGGTGTTCGTGCTGCTGATCACCGGCGTAGGTTTCCTGATCCACGTGTACTCCATCGGGTACATGGCGCACGATCTGGCCCGGCGCAGGTTCTTCGCCTATCTCAACCTGTTCGTCGCCGCGATGTTGCTGCTGGTACTCGCCGACGACTTCGTTGGCCTATACATCGGCTGGGAAGGCGTAGGCCTAGCCTCGTATTTACTGATCGCGTTCTGGTACCACAAGCCGGCCGCGGCGGCAGCGGCGAAGAAAGCCTTCCTGATGAACCGGATCGGCGACGTCGGTTTGGCCCTGGCGATCTTCTTGATGTGGGCGAATTTGGGCACCACGTCCTACAGCGGCGTCTTCGCCGGCGTGGAGAACCTGTCAGGTGCCACCGCAACCGCGATCGCGATCCTGCTGCTGCTAGGCGCCTGCGGTAAGTCGGGCCAGTTCCCACTGCAAGCATGGCTTCCCGATGCGATGGAAGGTCCCACACCGGTCTCGGCGTTGATCCACGCCGCGACCATGGTGACTGCCGGTGTGTACCTGATAGTGCGGGCCGCGCCGATCTTCGACGTCAGCCCGACGGCGCAGCTGATCGTTTGCATCGTCGGCGCGATCACACTGTTGATCGGATGCATCATCGGCTGCGCCAAAGACGACATCAAGCGGGTGCTGGCCTACTCGACGGTCTCCCAGATCGGCTACATGTTTCTTGCGGCGGGCCTGGGCGGAGCGGCGTACGCATTGGCGATACTGCATCTCCTCGCGCACGGATTCTTCAAGGCCGGTCTATTCCTCGGCGCCGGTTCGGTGATGCACGGTATGAACGACCAGACCGACATCCGACGCTTCGGCGGCCTGGCTCGCTACATGCCAGTCACGGCGGTCACGTTCGGGCTGGGCTACCTGGCGATTATCGGTCTGCCGCCGCTGTCGGGTTTCTTTTCCAAGGATCCGATCATCGAGCATGCATTCGACCGCCCGGGCTGGACCGGGTGGGTCTTCGGCGGCATAGCGCTGCTCGGCGCTGGCATCACCGCGTTCTACATGACCCGGCTCATGGTGCTCACGTTCTTCGGGCGGCGCCGCTGGACCACGTCTTTAGATGGGCACACCTCCTCGAACGGACATCAGCCAACTCCTCATGAATCGCCGTGGACGATGACTGTGCCGATGGCTGTGCTCGCGCTGGGTTCGGTGGGAGCGGGATACCTACTCAGCCATGCCGATGCGCTGAGTAACTGGCTTGCACCCGTGATATTGGCGGAGGAAGAGGCCGTGGTCCACAAACTTGCACCGGTCACGATTACGTGGTTGGTGCTGGGAGTGGTAGCCGCCGGTGTGTTGCTCGCCGCGGCGTTATATGCGCGGGGGACAGCTCGTGTCGAGCCGGCTACCGCGAACCCGCTGGTGCTTGCCGCACGGCGAAACCTTTACGCCGACGCGATTAATGAGGCTATCTTCGCCCGGCTAGGCTCGTGGGCGACCCGAGCGCTGGTGTATGTGGACAGCCGAGGCATCGACGGTGTCGTCAACGGCCTGGCGGCCGGAGCGGGGGGAGCCTCGTCGAGGCTGCGCCGGCTTCAGACAGGTTTTGTCCGCTCCTATTCCCTGACGATGCTCGCGGGTGTGGTCATTGTGGTGCTGACTCTTTCGATCTCTGTGCTCATTTAACCGTGGCTCATTTAAACCGTGCTCAACTAGTGGCGGGACCGTACTAATGGCAGATTTTCCGTTGTTGAGCGTGCTGATTGCGCTCCCGCTGTTGGGCGTGATCGCGATTGCGGTGTTGCCGCGCAGCCGCGAACAGCTGGCGAAGCCGATCGCACTGGTCACGTCGCTGTTGGTGTTCGCTGGCACTGTCGCGATGTGGTTCGGTTGGGAGAACGATGGCCCGCGCTTTCAATACACCGAGACCTACCGCTGGATCCCGCAGTTCGGATCGGAGTTCGCGGTAGGCATTGACGGCATCGCGGCGCTGATGGTGGCACTGATCGGGCTGCTGGTGCCGGTGGTGGTCCTCGCCTCATGGCACGACGCAGATGGCGGAGAGCACGCTAAGCAGCCTAAACGCAGTGTGCGGACCTTCTTCGCGCTGTTGCTGGTGCTAGAAACCAGCATGCTGGGTGTCTTCGCTGCCACCGACGTCTTGCTCTTCTACGTTTTCTTCGAGTTCATGCTCGTGCCGATGTACTTCTTGATCAGCTCCTACGGTGGGCCGCGCCGGCAGTACGCGGCGGTGAAGTTCTTCCTGTACTCGCTGGTGGGCGGGCTGCTCATGCTCGCCGCCGTGATCGGGCTGTATGCGGTGAGCTCCGATCAGCTCGATACCGGAACGTTTTCCTTCCAACAGCTGACCACGCTGGAGATCGATCCGGTAACACAGCGCTGGCTGTTTGCTGGTTTCTTCATTGCGTTCGCGATCAAGGCGCCGCTGGTGCCGTTCCATACCTGGCTTCCCGACGCTGGGGGGCAAGCGCCCGTCGGCGTGGCGGTGTTGCTGGTCGGTGTGCTGGACAAGGTGGGCACGTTCGGCATGTTGCGGTACTGCCTGCCGCTGTTCGGTGATGCGGCGCGCGAATTCGCGCCGTGGATCATCGGCCTGTCAGTCGCCGGAATCATCTACGGTGCGATACTCGCGGTGGGGCAGAGCGACATGAAACGTTTGGTTGCCTACACCTCCATCGCCCACTTCGGCTTTATCGCACTGGGTATCTTCGCCTTCACCGCTCAAAGTGGCACTGGCGCGGTGCTCTACATGCTCAACCACGGCTTGTCGACCGGGGCGCTGTTCCTGGTCGTCGGCTTCTTGATTTCGCGCCGTGGTTCGGCGTTGATCAGCGACTACGGCGGCATGGCGCAGCTGACACCGTGGATTGCCGGCACCTTTTTCATAGCGGGACTGTCGTCGTTGGCGCTGCCGGGTACCAACTCGTTCGTGAGTGAGTTTTTGGTGCTGATCGGGACATTCAGTGTGCAGAAAGCCGCCGCGATTGTAGCGACCGTGGGCATGGTGCTCGCCGCGCTGTACGTGTTGTGGCTGTATCAGCGGACCATGCACGGTCCGCTGCATCCGGATTTGGTCGAGAGTTCGTCGCCAACACCGGAGACACCGCGGTTGGTGATACGGGACATCACCCGCCGTGAGGTCGCCGTCATCTCGCCGCTGATCGCACTGATCCTGGTGCTCGGGGCGTACCCGCAGCCGGTGATCGACGTCATCAATCCGGCAGTCGAACATACCCTCGCTGATCTAGGGTCCGGAAGGTAACGCATGATCGCCTCAGCTGAGTCGTTTGCAGCGACGCTAAGCGGCACGAATGCCGCGAGCGTGTCTGCCCCATCCATTGACTACGCTGCGCTCTCCCCAGTGCTGATCCTGCTGGGGGCGGCATGCGTAGGTATCCTGGTGGAGGCGTTTGTGCCGCGCCGTGCCCGTCGGGCGACGCAGTTGCTGCTCGCGGTGGCCTCGTTGCTTGCCGCCGGGGCGGCCGTGATGTGGCAGTCGGGCCGTAGTCTCACCACTGCCTCGCAGGCGGTGGCGTTGGACTCGGCGGGACTGTTCTTGCAGGGAAGCATCGTGGCGCTGGGGTTGTTATCGGTGCTGCTGATCGCAGAGCAGAAGCTGGAGCGAGGCGGAGCTTTCGCGGTGCAATCCTCGGACACCGATGTTCGAGCTGGCGCCGCTGGTCGAGCTGGCACGGTCGTTCCGGCGGACGAACATACCGCTCAGTCGTCCTCGTCGGCCTCTACCCACACCGAAGTCTTTCCGCTCACCATGTTCGCGTTGGCCGGGATGCTGTTGTTTGTGACCGCGAACGACCTGCTGGTGATGTTCGTGGCCCTAGAGGTGCTGTCTCTTCCGCTGTACCTGCTATGCGGGCTGGCGCGCCGCCGCCGGCTGTTGTCGCAGGAAGCGGCGGTGAAGTACTTTCTGCTGGGAGCTTTTGCCTCGGCATTCTTCTTGTATGGTGTGGCGCTGTTGTACGGCTACGCGGGTACGGTACGCCTGGCCGGAATCCGGGACGCCATCGCCGGCGAGCCCGATCCGGCGCTGGGGGGTCAGGGCGGTCAGGCGCTGTTGTTGACGGGTTTGGGCTTGCTGATCGTGGGTCTGCTATTCAAGGCGGGCGCGGTACCGTTTCACTCCTGGACTCCGGATGTCTATCAGGGGGCTCCCACGCCGATCACCGCGCTGATGGCCACTTGCACCAAGGTAGCGGCATTCGGCGCAATCGCTCGGGTGCTCTATGTCTGCTTCGGGGATATCACCGATGATTGGCGGCCTCTGCTGACCGGAGTGGCTATCGCCACCATGGTGGTGGGTGCGATTCTTGCTGTCACGCAGACCGACATTAAACGCCTACTGGCGTATTCGTCGATCGCGAATGCTGGGTTCATCCTTACCGGCATCCTGGCGCTCGACGAAGCGGGCTTGTCCAGCACGTTGTTCTATCTGGTCGCCTACGGTTTCACTACGCTCGGAGCACTGGGTGTGGTGATGGTAATACGCGACGCCGACGGTGAGGCCAACCATATTTCCCGCTGGGCGGGTCTTGGCCAACGTTCGCCGGTGGTGGCCGGTGTTATGACATTGTTCTTGCTCGCCTTCGCCGGGATCCCGCTGACAAGCGGCTTCACCAGCAAATTCGCGGTATTCTCTGCTGTCCTAGGCTCGCCCACACTGGGTTGGGAGTCGGTGGTCCTGGTCATTGTAGGTGTGGTCGCCAGCATGGTGATCGCGTTCCCGTACCTGCGCCTTATCGTGTTGATGTACACCGCCGCGAGCCCCACGGGTCCCGGCAGCGAGGGTGCTTTGGTGCAGCTGCCTGGCGGTCCTACCAGGTTGGCCATCGGCGTCGGTGCTTTGGCCACGTTGGCGCTAGGCGTCATGCCGGCGCCGCTATTGGAGCTGGCCAGTGACGCCGCTAGTTTCGTGGCGTGAGGCGGCGGGGCTATTAGCGCAGTGGGTTCACCCAGTTCAGCTCCGAGAACCGGCCGAAGTCACTGTCATTGGAGTAAAGCTCGTCGCCATGTTCTATCGCGAGCGCGGCTAGTTGTACGTCGGTCGTGAGGTTCCCAGCAGTCCCGAGGGCTTGTAGCAGCTCGAAAGCGATATCAAGCTGCCGAGGACTGCCGGGGAGGTAGCTGACGTTTGGTTGCTCGAGCCATTCGCTCACGTAGGCTACCGCTTGCTCGACCGAAAGCGGGGACGTAAAGATCCGTGGATTTGTCGATAGTCGCAGGAAGCCGAACAGTGCGGGAGCCGCAAGCGCCACGCGGGTCGTGCTATTCAGCGTTTCTTCCCACCATGTCCGGGCCTGAACGTGCTGAGGGAATCCGCTGATGATGGCGTAGAGCAGCAGGTTCACGTCGACGACGATCATCGGCTGCGCCTCGCCCTGTCGAGGATCGCGTCATCCTCTAGCTCGTCGGCGAGTCGGTTAAACGCCGTGCGGTCGATGCCCGGGCACAACGTTGAGTTGTGTGGTGTGAGGTGGTACGGCTCGCTAGCAGCTTTTGATGCGGGTGCAAGAGCCTGACGCAAAGCATCGTTGACGACCCGCTTGATCGAACTCCGTTCCTGATGCACTGCATCCTGGATGAACCGAGCCACGTCCGGGTCCAAAGTTAATGTTGTTCGCATGATAGCCATCATGATGCCTAATTTTTCAGACGTCAAGATGTTCGCGGGCTCAACCATTAGCAAAGGGACGGCAATCTGCTGGTAGAAGTCCGACGCTTTGTAGGTTAGAAGTTCGGGGTTTTGCTGGTTAGGCTTCGCCCCAGGTCGGCTAGCCCGGCTCCCCAGTCGATTTGTGTAAATCATCCTCAGATCGTGCGTGACTTTAGTACTTAAAATTCATTCTTAGGCGTTTTGTGGCTATAGGAGGTGAATAAATAGTGGCGAAAATCTACGTCGTCGCGGCTAGAATCGAGCGATGGCGGGGTCGCAGGAGGACGCACGAACCGGACCTAAAAATCGGGCATTGGCGGGGTTTCTCACGGAGTTGGGTTGGTCGCAAAGTCGGCTGGTAGCGGAAGTTACTGCCTATATGGGGCGGGGCTATATCGGTCGTTCTACGGTGTCTGAGTGGGTGTGTAGGGGTCGGGTGCCGCGCGATCCGTTGCCTACGGTGGTGGCTCATGTGCTGTCGAATGCCGCGGGTAGGACGATCACTGCTACCGATGTATGGCAGGACGTCGGTAGGCAACCATCGTCGTGGATGCCGGCCGATCATGGTTTGAAAATATTCGGGGATTACCAGAGCGTGATTAGTGTGGCTGAAGATTGGATCGTAAATGCAGGTGAAACAGTGAATTCTGATCGCCGTAACTTTATGGCTCTTTCTGGAGCAACTTTAACGCTTCCGGTATGGAGTTACATTGAAAATCTGCCGCGTCAAACTTCGCCTAAACCGCTCAAAACTGTAAGCATGGCTGGCTCTATGAAGGTTACTCCTTCCATGGCTGGCGTGCTGGAGTCGACGAATAAAGAAATAGAAGCCCTGGAAGAACGAGAGGGTGGTAATGGAGACAACATGCGCTTCGTGCGCGACGTTTTCGGCACGATAGCAGGTTATGTGGCGAAAGATAATTTCGCTGACGATCGCACGCGGCATCGTGTATTAACCGCGTGGGCTCATCTGTGCCGTATAGCTGGCTTCATCGCTTTGGATGCCGGGCAACACGGCTTGGCTCAGCGATACTACTTCACTGGGTTGCAGGTCACATCCACCACGGGGGACTCAGAACTAGGGGCACACATTTTGTCGAATCTTAGTTACCAGGCCGCGCAGAGAGGACAGCCAGACGCGATTCAGCTCGCAGAGGCAGCTATGGAAATAGCTGCACGGCGGGGCGCCAGTCTGGCCATTCAGGCGTTTACCGCCTCACGGTGTGCTTTGGCGCAAGCATCTATGGGAAATAGTTATGCTTGTCGTAACGCGATAGATAAAGCTCATCGTTTGCTGGAGTCTCCGGAAGCGTTGGCGACCAGACCACAGTATCTGTCCTGGTTTAATTCAACGATGCTTGATACCCACAGCGGCCATAGCCTTCTCGCTTTAGCGCAAACTACCTCGCGCGATACCCGTGGTTTGATAGACTCAGCGGAGAATCTGCTGGCCCCACACATGAGGGGGGCCAGCGATTTTCGAGGAGAGTTCTCGCGCGATGTCCTTTTCTGGGGCTCTTGGTTGGCTCGTGGGTACGTACGGTGCGGCGAGTTGGAGCGGGCTGTAAACACGGGAGAAGCCCTGCTGGACCTTATTCCGTCAGTTCACTCACACCGAGTCACCACAATACTTCAACAACTTGGCAGCGAACTTACACGGCACCGCGGTGCTCTACGCAGCCCTAAAATTGCTGAATTTTTGAAAAACTTCAACCGCTCCCTCGTAGCCACTACTGGGTAGAGTTACATTCGAGGTTCCAATGTAATACCAAACCCTTGTACCGGAAACGGGTCTGCTGTCGGTTTGGTTGACTCGGTTTAGGCCGCCAGGGTGACGGTGTTGGTTGTGATTGTCTCGTATTGGATGGGTGTGTGTTTGCCGAGGGTACGTTGTCGGCGTCGGCGGTGGTAGGTTTTCTCGATCCAGGT
>JBGTNI010000107.1:0-22048 GCA_041743105.1 Mycobacteriales bacterium
CCTCGACGTCGGGCGCCTCGCCCTCCGGTGTCGGCGCACCGGCCCGGAACTCGTAGCTACCCTCGGAGTCCACCAGCAGCGCCCCGGTCCACCGCGCGGTGTAGCCCTGCGCGCCGCCGAGCAGCCGACCATCCGAGTTGACGAGGGTGAAACCGTTGCGGACGCTGACAAAACGTTCATGGGCTTGCGTCAGGGTCAGGCCCAGGCTGGGCAGAACCGTAAGAATCTGCACGTTTGCCGCATTCTCCTCCGGTCCGAACGCCGACATCGGCCCACGCACCTCGCGCCAGGCGGTCGGCTCGTCTTCGGGGGCAAGTTCACCAAGCAGCCCGGTTCCGGTGAGGCCGAGCAGAGCAGCGAAGGCACCACCCGACGGCTGGTTCGGCCAGGTCACGACCGGCGGCTCGCCGGAGTCTGACTCCCACGTGGCGGTCGCGCGGTTCTCATCGGCGAACAAGTGTCGCAACAGTGCCCAGGCCAGACCGGAGCCCTCGTCGCTGTCCCGCTCGCTCCACTCGCAGACGTGCCCGGCCAGATGCTCGGCGATCAGCCGGCACCGGGCGTAGCAACGGGCGAACTCACGCTGGAAATAGGCCCAGCGCTTGGCTTCGTCGGGTTCTTGAATGAGCAGTTCCTCAGCCTCGCCGAAGTTGGCGAAAACGAACGCGAAGGGGGCGAGATCGGCTCGCGGTCGGAAGTACAGCTCACGGACGGCGATCTGCTCCTGTGGTTTGAGTTGACGGATCCGACTGAGTTTCGCGATCACGGCCTCATCGGTCAGCGGCAGCTGAGTCCACAGTTGCTCCGCGGCTAGGTCATAGCGGAACGGGCCGTCCGGCGGAGTGTTCCACATCAACGCGGCGGTGCCGGCCAGCGACAGCCCGGCTCGGTACTGCCGGTTGCCGACCGGAACGGGATACCCACTTGCCTCCAGCATCGAGGGAAAGAAGTGCTCGCCAAGTACGAGCAGCGGATCCGGCGAACCGCTGCTCGGCGCGAAGCCGAACTCTCCGCGCAGTGTGTTGGAGATCCGGGGCCACGACCATGCCGTGGCGTCTTCTTCGGTCACGTCGACGTCGAGAAGTTTGCGGCGCAGATCCCACAGTGAGTACCCCATCTCGTCATCGGGCAGGCCCAGCGGCGACCCGAGCGCCTCGTTCTGCGGCTGCAGCGGAAACGGGTCGTCGCCATCGAGGTGGTCGTCGCTAGTGAACAGGAACAGGATTTCGCCGATGCCGAAGTCGGACGCGTAGATCTTTCCGAGCAACTCGGCGAACCGCAAAGTGTGGGTTGGGTGTGAGTTCCAGGTGTCGCCCGCGGTGTCGGCGTCGAAGCCGGCCAGCCGGGACAGCGGGTCCAGGTTCTCCAACAACAGCTTGCGGAACTCCGGCGGACGGCAACCGCAGCCGTGCCGAGCCTCGGCGAGCCGCTGCACTTGGTCGAGTAGCTCGTCGATGGCCCATTCCCACTTAGCGGCACCCGATCCCACCCACAGCGACAGTAGGTGAGTTCGGTCGGCCCCGGTGGAGCCCGGCTCCGGTTCACTGCCGTCGGTGAGCGCAAGGCCAAAGTCGTCGCGCAGCATCTGGAAGGCGGCGAGCTGGCGGATGAAATCTGGATTGATCGAACCGTCGGCCCGGAACAGCTCGAGGACTTCGCAGATGTCGCGGAGTTCGTCGAAGCTATACCCACCGCCAGGCAGCGCTCGCAAGCTGCGCCAAAGCCGGATGAACACGGCGAGCCGGCGCAATGGCACGGCGACGTCTTCGGGGTCGTCGAACTCGATCCGGTAGTCATCCAGATCGCAGGGCTCGCAGTCGGGGAAGCACTCCCCTTCACGCCCTTCCCGGCGCCCGTCGCGGCCCCCACCGCCCCTGTTACTGCAGAACTCGACGAACTCCGAGCGCCACAGCGCCAGGAACTCGCAGTAGGTCAGCCCAGTGCGCGCGAGAAACTCCGGCACCCACACCACGACCCGCGTCCATGGGATATCGCCGACCGTCTCGGCCGGGAAGCCGTACAGCTCCCACAGCAACAGCTGCTCTGCGAAGTTAGCTGGCTCGGTGGTGGGCGCCGTCGCTATGTCGGTGCCATAGAGCTGCTCGGCTTCTTCCGGTGTGATGCCGAGGTATTCGCGGGCGAGATCGACGCGCACCGGGTACCGCCACAGGTGCCGCTGGAACTGCTCGGGCTCGTGGGCCGGATCGAGGACGAGCTCGGTGATGTCCTTGCGGAACCTGCGCATCGTGGCGTATCGACTGGTGCGCAGGTGGCTGAGGTAGGTGCGGTTGATGTCGAGTGCTTGCGCATAGGGCAGCCCGGGGGCGGTGAAGTCCTTCCGGAGGATGCCATAGGCGTCGGGCTCGGCGACCGGGGTGGCCGGCGTGGAGTGCTCGGGCAGTGCGGCGAACAGCGTGGCGGGATCGTGCGGATCGTTCAGTGTGTGGCCGCCGAGTTCGGAGCCGTTGGTGTCGTGCACCACTCCGGTGGGGTCGCTGGGGTGGGTGGCGACGGCTTCCAGGCATTCGTTGACCAGGTCGATCGTGGGTAGCGGGGTGGAAAGGTTCGCTTCGGTCGCGAGCAGCTCGCCGAGCGGTCCACGGCGGGCTGCGATCACGTCGGCTAGGGTGCTGAAGTCCCCACCGGGAGTCGGACTCTCGCAACTGGAGTACTCACTGAGGCGGAGCAGCTCGTGCAGGTACTCCACCGGGCCGAGCGGCGAAAGGTGCTCCGGCGGCACGCAGTTGACCAAGCAGCCGTCAGAGTTGACCGGCATGAAATCGCCGGCGCCATTGCCGCGTATAGGTTCGTCGGCCTCACCGTAGATCTGTACGGCGTGCTCGTGGGCTACAGTGCCGGTGAGCGCCTCGGTGAACTCCGCTTGCGACAGCCGGTACACCTGGTCGCGGCTGGTGAAACCACGCGCGAAGAGCGCCTCCATCACCGAGAAGGCCTTGTCCGCGGTGACTGGCTTAGCCAGCAGGGTGAGTTCGTCGATGGTCCGGACCAGCTGTTCCAGCCACTGCTGCGCCTGCTCATCGTCGCCGAACACGTCGACGACGGCGTCGCGCATCCGAGTTTCGTCCCACGGCTCGCCGAACTCGAAGTCTGAGCCGGAGCCGGAGAGGTAGCTTTCCACGAACCGGTTGAGCGGATCGCGGGTGAGTTCTGCGAACCGCGGTGGGCCGTCGGGATCCGGGGCGTCCCGATCGCTTTCTGTGACCTTGAGGATGAAGAACTTGGCCACGTGCCGGACGAACGCGTTCACCCGGTCTTGCGGGCTGCCGGCGACGATGAACGACGGGAGCAGGGTGACGTCGATCTGTCCGCTGATCGGATCGATGAACAACGCGCGCCACTGTGCCGGGGGGCGATCGACCAGCTCCGAGGCCTTGGTGACGGGGATCGCCTTGATCGCGGCGATCAGCGAATCGTGGCCGGCGGTGAGCGCGCGGAGCACCAGTTCCAGGTGCGCGGCCTGGTCGGCATCGTGGCCGGCGGCGGACAGGCCAGTCCAGAAGCCGGCGATGTCTTCATTCTTGTGACCGAGCCAGCCTTCGACCAGCGCCTTAACCGGGCCAACCGGGATGGGCGCGGCTGGGCCGGTCGCCGCACCGAGCGCACGGAGTCGCCTCGCCGCCTGGTTGATGTTCGCGAGCTTGGTCTGGTTGGGTGCCTCGAAGGCGACACCGGCTTGGTCGGCTTCCTCACCGAGCACGCCGAGTGCGACGGCGGCACGCAGGACGGTACGAGTCTGGTCCCTCGTCGCAAGGATGGCGAGTTCGTAGCGCTTGTCGAAGGTGACCGCGGTCGGCATGGTCGCGGCCAGCACGTAGAAGTAGGCGGCCGGCACGCCGAACCGGGGTTCGGCCAACCCGTTCAGCTCAGCGAGGATGACCTTGGCTTCCCGGTAGCGCGCCCCGGTGTTCGGATCGGGCGGTTCCAGCAGGACGGGGAAGTCGAGTCCAGCCCGTTCGGCCTGCCGGCTCCGGCTCTCCGAGGCGACCGCGGCACTGAGCGCGAGGACGAACCCGGCGAGTCGTTCGGCCTCAGCGTTACCTTTGGCGTAGTAGGCCTGCTGCTCGCCCTCGAACCTTCGGCGAGCCTGCTCGTGCCCGTCGTTGTCGTTTTTCTTACCGGTGTACATGTCCTCCAGCGATGAGGACCCAGGCAGCGGCAGCGGGCGGAACTTGCGGTTCCAGACGATCTCGTAGGCGACGTGCCTGGCCTGCTGCGCGGTGAGGCTCGCCAGGATGCTCTGGTTGCCGGGATCGTTGCCAAGCACATCGTTGACGGCGGTCTTGAGGTCGTCGAAGCGCGGCGGCGTCCCATCGGCGGGGAGCTCGAGGGGGTTTTCGCTGTCCAGCGCGGCCGCGGGTAACGGCAGGAAGAGGCTCGGCGCAAGACTGGAGAACCGGGCCGGAGGCAGCGGCCCCGTGTGATCTGCCTCCGAAACGTTGAAGTACACCTGACGATGCACGATCTGCTTACCGTTGCGGGTGATCTCCAGACGCAGGTCGCGACTCACGTGCTCCTTGTGATCCGGTGGAACAGGTGGATCGGGGACCTTGACCACCGCGGTGGCCACCGCCTTAGGTTTCGGCAGCTGCGGCGGCAGCGGCGGAGACAGTATCGGTTGCGGCGGAACGAAATGCTGCGCGATCTTGGTGTCCGGATGCGGATTCCACGGCTTGCGCGGATCCTTCGGATCCTCCGAAACCTCCGGTGCCCTATAGGCCGCGACGCCGACCTCCACGCCCTTGAGTGGCTTGCCTGTCGACAGGTCCCACACCTTGATGCTGAGCCCGTCTAGGTAACTGGCGAACTCGGCATCCGCGACCGGCTCCACCGGGTGCAGGCGTATTACGATGAACTTGGCCATGGGACCCCTCCGTAAAATCCTGTTGTGACGACCCTTCATCCGGTGATCGCGAGATCACCAGAACTTACTGATGGCATATCCGACCAACCCGGCCGCAGCGCCGACAATCGCTCCAGGTACCGCACCGATGCCGCCAACCGGTGCACCGACCAGGGCACCCGCCCCGGCGCCCACCAGTACGGCACTAAGCGCGCCCGATGCCTGGGCCACCTCCGTACTGGCACCCGCATTCGTGGCGAGCTGTTCGCCAACATTGCCGGCTAAGCCCCCCGCTACCACACCTATCCCGACGACCGGTACCGCGGCAGCGCCAGTTGCCAGTGCCCCACCGGTAGCGGTCAGTGCCGTAGCGGTAGTCCCCGTAGCCGTCGCAGCGGCCGAGTACGCATACGCGGAACCAGCGGTGAGGGCGATTTCGGCCTCGATAACGCCCGGCACAACAGCTCGGGTCAAGCCGCCTAACACGTTGCCGGTCGCATTGATCCCTGTCGACATACGGGCAGCGCCAGACGACGTCGACGCGGCTGAGCTCACGCTGCTCGACGGCGCCGGGGAGAACGGCAGATTGAGCTGTTGTGGTTGCGGTCGCGAGGCAGGTAGTGGTCCGGCCGTGCTCGGCGCCGAGGGCGGTCGGGCCGGCAAACCCGTGCCGAACGGCAGTTCGAGCTGTGGGGAGGCCACTCGGGGTGGGGTCTGCGCGGTGAGCACTCCTTCGCCAAAAGGTAGGTTGAGCTGTATACCCGGTCCCCCGGAGGGGACCTGCCACTGCTGAAACGCCGGCGACTGAAACCCTTCGGCGAGCGGCGGATGACCGTACACTGTCCCCACGGTCGCCGTGAGGTCACGACCTCTGACGCGGGCAAACAAACCAGCCACACGAGCTCTTACACCGGCGGCTCTGTCTACCGACGCACCCTGGCTGGCATTGCCTGAGGCATCTTGTGCATAGACGAGTTCGGTTTCACCTGCCTTGATCAGCACGAACGGCCGGAACATGTGACCCGCCTCGATCTCACCAGCGGGGCCGCCCCACATCTGTGCGGCCTTCCTCAAGTTCGCCCGATCAAGGTCGTTGATGCCACGACCGGTAGCTGTCGCGGTCACCGGCTGCCGGTACGGAGGGCTCTGACTGAACCAGAGTTGCTCTGGTTCGTCGCCCTCAAGGCCGCTGGCATCCACCAGCCGGAGCGGATTCGCGCGCGCGTAGCCATAGAGGTTCGGCCCGTCGACAAGCCCCGCTGGATCGCAACTCGTCCATCGTCCGAGCCATGGCGCGTAGTACCGAGCGCCGTGATAGCTCAGACCGCTTTCTGCATCGCGTTCCTTGCCGGTGTAGCGGTAGCGTTTCGGCGTCTCGGTCTGGCTGCGGACGGCCTGGTAGGACGTGCTGCCATACGGGTAGTACTCCTCGTAGGAAATGATCTCGGCCGTGGCGTCTAGTTCCAGGCCAGCCGAGCCGAGATGGTTGGTGAGCTGGAACCGGATCAGTAGCTCCGGACCTTCGTCTTCACCCACGGTGCGGGTTTCGACCATCGCGATGCGTTGCTTGTCGTCCAGCACGTGCAGCGTTTCGCGCTCCAGTGAAATGGCACCGTCACCCGCGTCGTCGCCGCCGAACTCACGGTAAACCTCGAATGCGCCGAGGTAGATCCGCTCGGACTTGCGCACCCCACCCTGCCGCTCGGTCACCTTTCGAATGCGCTGCCCGCCAGAGTCGTAGACGTAGTAGGTGGTCTCCGGCGTTCTACCGTCGTTCATTACCTGCCGCGCGCTGTCACGCAACTGGTCCCGGAAGTCCCACCGCATCAGCGGCAGCTCGGGCATCGCGGTGATGTTGCCGTGTTCGTCGTATCCGAACGGCTGGAGCGTCTCGTTTTCGCCGGCCGTGGTACCGGTCAGCCGGTTGCTCACCTTGTCCGGCTCCAGCAGACTCAGCTCGGCGTATCGATAGTTTCGGGTCCAGCCCGGTTGCGCAGGATTGTCGCCCCGGTGAGTCAGCGACATGATGTTGCCGGCCGCGTCGTAGACATAGCGCTGGACGTATCGTCCGAGCGAGTCGCCGTCGTTAGGGTGGGCGAGCCGAACCCGGGGTGCGTCGTCCTGGCTGACCGGGATCGGAGCGCCACCCGCTTGGCCAAGGTGCTCGCGGCCGGTGGCCTCAATCAGCCGGTAAATCGCGTCATAGGAGTAGTTGGCGTTTGGGTCCACTCGGCGGTTGCGGAAGAAGGTGGTTTGCTGGGCCTGATCTTCGATCCGGGTGATGTTCCCGACCGGGTCATAGGTGTAGCCGAGGTCTTGCAGCGCCGTACTGTCACGGGAAGTCTTGAGTTCAGTCAGCCGGAAGGTAAGCGCGTCGTAGCTATATCTGGTACGGGTGCCGTTGCCGTACTCAATGGACTCCCGCTGGCCGCGCGCGTTGTAGTCGATGTCGGTGACGAACACCGTGGTCTCATCGGCACCGCGAAGATTCGCGGTCAGTCGTTCGAGGAGGTTCGCTTCGTTGTATACGGGTCGAGCCACGCTTCCGTCTGGTGTGGACAGTTCGGTTGGGCGATTGAGCGCGTCGTAACGGGTGTGACTGGTATAGCCTCCTTCCTCAAGCGAAACATCGGCTGTCCAGTCGAGAACCTGCTTGTATTCCTCCGCCAGTTGACGCCTCGCGTCGAGAAGGTTTCCCCGAAAGTCGTAGGCCTCACTCGTCGCAACGCCGGCTCCATCCCGCAATCGAAACGTATGGCTGCGCAAGTTGCGGTGTACATCGTCGAGCTGCCCTTCGCCGTACTCGGTGCTCTCCTGCAGCACCTCACCGGGTAGGTCCCCACCCTGCACATACGCCCGCACCGGACGTCGTAGTTCGTCGTACTCACTACGGATGCGGAAACCTCTGCTGTTCCAGGAGTAAATTGGCTTACCGGCCACATCGTTGAGCAGGATGCGCTCACCGGCCTCCATGCTCGACTGCGCCACCCGATCGCCCAACATCGAATAGCCATAACGCATGACACTGCGGCCCAGCGCATCGATGACTTCGCGCTCATTGCCTTCGATGTCAGGGTAAATGCGCGTCGAATAGGACTCGGATCGGTTGTCCGCCACATCGAGGAACGTGCGACCGAGGCTGTCCGCACAGATTCGCCCTGGGGTGGAGGCGTGCGCGGCCGTCTTTTCGGCGGCCACTTGCTCAGCGAGGCCAAGGCCACCTTCGATACGCTGGCTGTACCAGCTCCGCCAGTCGCCCAGACCCGCTAGGTAGCGCCGCACGTACCCGCCGGTGTCCGTATCCTCGCGCGGATCGATCAGTACCGTGTCATTGACGTCCCAGCTCGCCTGGTGCCACGGGTCGAAGACCACCTTCTCCCAGGTGTCGTTGGGGTGCAGAGTGGCCACGGCCCGCTCGACCGGGTCGTAGAAGAGCACCGAGCTCACGCCCACGATCACGGCGAATTCGAAGCGGTGCGTGAGAGAGAAGAACGGCTCATACTGACGAACCGGCTTGCCCTTGTTGTTGAAGATCGTCCAGCCGGTGCCGACCCAGCGCGGGCTGATCTCTTCGCCGCCCTCGGCCAACGGACCCGGCTCGGCCTGCACCTTCTGTTGAATCTCGCGCCCGAAGCCGTCCGAATAAGAAAAACTGTGCTGGATCTTGGTCTGTTCACCGGCGGTGAGGTCGGAAACGTGTGTCTCGCGGGCAAGGGCGGCAACCACCGGGCACGCGGGCAGGTCCTCATTCCGGGTACGAAAATAGGCGAACAGGTCGTAGACCAGCCGCGTGGTGGCGCCGCCTAACAGGCGGTGCGGCTCCGCCAGAGGATCGCTGAGGTAGCCTGCCAGCAACTCGTCGTCCGGGTCGGGGTCTAAGCCCTCGAGTGTGTCGCCGAGGTGCTCGCCGGGTTTACCCATCACCGACGTGCCGGCCACCATGCCTAACGTGTCGAACGCGGCCTGCGCCCGGTTGCGGTTAGCATCCATTACCAGCCACGGTTGCAGCACGCGGTAGTCGTTTCCGTTGCGCACCAAGCGGTCGTCGGAGTCACGCTCACCGGAGGTGATCAGGTTGCCGACGGCGTCCCGCAGCTGCTGGGTCAGCAGGTCGTAACGGTCGTAGCTCACACTCGTGATCGCGCCGAACTGATCGCGGAACCGGTGTGGCAGGAAAAAATGCTCGCGGGCGTGCTCAAGTTCGGCTGGAGGGTCGCCATCGTCCGGGGAATAGAAGACCCGGCCGGAAGGGATCCACCAGCCGTCGTGCCCGTCGTGCCGTACGTAGCCGCCCGGCCCGGCGAGGATCTCCTCATCCACCCGGTCGCCATACAGGTGGGTCAGCAAGCTGGGGGTGAACGCCAGCCGGTAGCTCTCGAACGGCAGCGCCATGGCTTCGAGCACGCCGAGCGGCAGCGGGCCGCTCAGATCGTCGGACCGGTACAACCTGCGGGCGTGCTCGATCAGCCGTCGAGCCGGCCTCGTCGGAGCCAGATCCCAGTGCTCATAGGGCAGCTCGCGGGTGATCGCGGTGAGCTTGCCGGACAGCTCCCCGAAGCCGAACGGGTTGGTGGAACCGGGCCGCGCAATCTCGGGGCTTAGGCCGAGGATCTCCCACGCCCGGGTCTCAAACAGCACCGGCGTGCGATAGACGTCGGGCTGATCGACCGCGTTGGTGTAACCGTTTTCGGTGTAGACCACGTGTCGCCGCCGCTGCCGTTCCTGGTCGGCCGGGGTGAGCGCCGGATCGGGATCGTCGTGGCGGCGGCCGTAGCCGACCGATACCGATCGCAGCACATTGCCGAAGTCGTCGACGGCGAGCACAAGATCGTGGCTCACTCGCGGGTCGGCGCGTAGCTCTTCGCCGATCGGATACAGCCTGCGCTCGTAGTGCGCCATGATCGATTCGCGCGGATAGACGAAGAACACCGCATGTGACGGTTCCGCGCTGGGCAGTCGCGACCCGATGGCGCGTTGGAGCAGTTTGATCGTGTAGTTGCGCTCGGAGACGGTGTACGGCCGTGCGGCCGCCTCGCTGCCATCGACCGCGTAAACCTCCTGCCGCAGCACCGAGCCCTTCAGCGCGCGGCAGGCCTGGCGCCGCTCGTCGGGTGTGAGCGGAGCCTCTTCCACCACGGTGTCGTCAAACACGGTGTCCGCTAGCAGCAGCTCATCGGAGGTGGCGGCGCAATGATCGGCCTCCCGGAAGTACTCCCGTTCGAATTGGCGAGAGATCCGCTCGCTCTCTCCGAACGCGCCGGTGTGGAACCAGGTCTTGGTCAGCACCGGCGGCACATGGCTGATCTCGTCGAGATTGCTGGCCTGCCCGGCGGAGTTCGGCTCTGCCTTGCTGAGCTCGCTTTTATTGAGCGCGGCGAAACTTTCGGTGTCCCACTGCTCGACCATCCCGAACCCGCAGAACTCGCGCTCCACCCCGTCGAAGCGACCGTGGTGGTAGGCATATCGGCTGGCGAACCGGTTCCCGCTGATCCGGTCCACTGCCTCCACCCGCTCCACCACGTGCACCGGAAACGGCAACCGAGTGAGCCACGGCCGCCCGGCCGCCTTGTCCGCCAGGTAGAACTTGGTCGAGGGAGCGTAGTGCACGCGCGTCTGCGCGCCGAGGTTGTTCCGTACGTCAACGAGCAGGTGTGGTTTCTCACCGCCCATCAAGTCCACATAACGAACCTGACGGCCAGCCTCGCTCGGCAGCGGGGACGACCACACCAGACAGGCCGTGCCGTTGCCGAGTAAGTCCACAGCGGATACCTGGGAAACGTTCTCGATCCGGGGAAAGGAGAATGGCAGCTCGTGTGCGGGCGCGAGGGCATTGCCGGACTGGTTACGGTAGATCCGTACCGAGCAGCGGTGCAGGTAGATGAGGTCGGTGGTACCCGAACCGTCGATGTCGGCGACCCGCACTCGGCGCCGGTCGAACTGGTCCGGTTCGTCGAACCACGGCGCGTTATCCATGGCGACCTTGCCACCGAACCGGCCGTATCCGAGGCTGGGCCAGTAACATACCTCGCCGTTACGGATCCGAACCAGATCGGTGAGACCGTCGCCGGACATGTCGGCCAGGTAGATTGCCTGCTCGGCGTCGGCGAACACCAGCCGCGGCCCGTGCTCGGAGTCGGTCGGCGGATAGGTGCGAAGAGCTGGCCCAAAACCGTCCTCGGCCAGCGAGGGATACCAGCTGAACACATCGCCTTCGGTGATCAGCACATCGGCATGACCATCGCCGGTCAGATCTACCATCCGCAGGTTCGGGTCACGCCAGTCCAGGTTGGGCAACGAATCGAAGGTCCGGAACGGCGACCAACCCTCATCGGTGCTGCGCTCGAAGAAGCCCGGCGTGCTGCCACCGAAGTCGACCAGGTCCAGTTGGCCGTCTCCGGCCAGGTCGACCAGCTGCTGACGGCCTGCGTTCAGCGCGGCCATCGAAGGCTGATTGGCCACCTGCCGCATCGGGCCGAACCGACCTTCCCCGAGATTGCCCTTGTAGAACCAGCCACCGGCCTGTTCGGTCAGGACGCCGGAGATGCCTTCGCCATCGAGATCGACCCACTGATACCCGGGGCCGTCCAGCCCGATCGGCAGGTTCTCTAGGCTCTCCGGACCGAGCTCACGCAGTCGCTCGTCGATCACCGCTTCGGTGTAGCCGAACTCCAACGGCGGCATCGTCTTCTTCAGATATCCGCCGGTATCCCGGCGACGGTAACCGGCCTGAGTGACAGACTCGACGAACGACGCGATCGGATCGGATCGATAGTGCAGGTCCGTGGACCGGGTTAGGCAATCCACGCCGACTCCGTCTTCGGCGGGAAAGTGGTGGAACATCAAGACCCGCTGGCAGAGCCGATAGGTGCGGACCTCAAAACCGGATCGGTGCACCGAAAACGGGTCCTGCCGACAGAGCCAGGGCGAGGTCTCCAGTGGACCGGGTTCGGCGCGGTCATGCTCGCCGTAGTCGAAGACCGCCTCGAACATCCATTCGGCCCGCGACAGGTCCGGTTCGGTCAGGCGCGACACCCGGTTGCCGTATTTGACGCGCTTGAGGTATCGATTCGCCGATCGTCCCGTCTCGGTGCGGCTGTATTCATGGGGCCGCTCGGAGTCGACACCGTCGGAGTTCTCGGGTTTGTATTCGTAGACGATGGCGTTGCCGGTGTCGTCGAAGCTCTCGCACAACAACCAGCTGAAGACGCGACCGGGATCGGTAGGGTCGGCGATCCGACTTTCGGCAGTCCGGCCGTAGGCGTTGACGATGTTGGCCGACGTGATGGAACGCCAGTGCACCTCACCCGAGTCCAGGTCGGTCCACCGTTCGATGCGGGCGAAGAGTCCTTCAATCCGGGGCCGGTAGCGCCGCACCTGGTATTCACGACCGTCGAGTTCCCTAATACTGCCATGTTCATCGAGTTCGGGGACGAGATCCTCCGCGCCGGAGAGCAGGAAGACGTCGTCGGGATCCTCGGTATAGCGCGGGAGTCCCTTGTCACTCTTGCGGGTGATCGCGGGAACGGACAGCTGCCAGCCGTAGCCGAAGGGACCGTTACCCGCCCCGGAGTCGTATTGCAGAGCCAACGACGGGCTGAATCCCGCACGCCCCGGGCTAGTTGCCAGCGGTATTGACAGCGAACCGGTGCCGGTGACTGGGTTCGCCGCAAACTTCTCGCCGATGCCGCGAATCGCGCCGCCGCCCTTGGGCAATGAGATGGACGGCGGCGCCGAAGAACTGCCACCGTCGGCCGTTGACACGCTGCTCGCACGGGTCTCAGGCGAGGAATCGGTGGCGTCGGGCACTAGGGTCCGTCCCCTCGGATCCGTGCAGACGCTGACCAGCCATCAGCCCAAGGCGCCAACAAGTGTGAACTTCGTCTCAGCCGAAGCTACGCCTCGTAACGCATTATGAGAACCCAAAAAACCTAAATTTGGCACCAATTATCCACATGTCCGAATTGCCCGCCCAGCTAGCGCCTGTAATGAAGCTTGCGTGCAAGCTGACGCCATTCTGGACAGCGGCGCAGCATCGCCGCACCTTGACGGGTATCGGATCTATCGCGCTGATGCCCCAGAGGGGCACTCAGCTCCGCCACTGGGCGCGGCCAGTGCGGTAGCAGCCGCGGCAAGCGCCCGGCGGGTCGGCACCGAGTCCACGTGAGTCAGCCAATCCCAACTCAGCTCAGCCGTGAGGTGGCGAAGCTTCAACCCCCGCCACAGCGAGGTCCAGGCCACCTCCCGACGCAGCAGCGCAACATGGCCGGTCGGCTTCCCTGCCGCCCGATAGGCAAGCCGGACCACCAATATCTCGGCATCGGCATCGATCGCCGCTTGAAACACGGCAGGACGCCATGCCAGCGGATGTCGCCCACAGGTGGTGATGCCCTCGGGAAATGCCCCTACTACGTCCCCGGCACGTAACACGGCGGCTAGTTCCGCCACGGTGCCAGGCAGTGCCAGCAGCCGGTCTCGATCGATGAATACGGTTCCGACTCGTCGAGATAGCCAACCCAGGATTGGCCACGCCGCCAACTCGTTCATCGCCAGCATCCGCATCGGACCGCACGCCGCCTGGAGCACTAGAATGTCGATCCAGGACACGTGCCCTGACACCACCAAAACGCCCTTCGGGCGGTGCAACCCGTGCCGTGCGGCATGAATAGTCGCCGGCGAGCGCCGAACTGTTATGCCCATCGCGACCAGCCCTGCACGCGAGCCCGCCCGAGCCGTCCAGTGAGCTAGCCGACCTCCCGGACGAGCAATCAGCGCAAGACAGAGCGTCGCCGCAAAACACACGCCAAGAGCAACTAGCCGAACCAGGCGCAGCAACGGCGAGACTGTCGGAGGCGTGTCGCCGTGCAAACAGTCAACGGCGCAGCCGATGGGGCACCAGGGCCGCCGCGCATCCGGCTCGGGAAGGGCGGCGTCAACAATTCGTCGGTACCAGTCCGGGCGCATCCTCGTCGTCCCCTCTCCCCCACCGTGAAGCCGACTACCGGGATTGGAGAGCATCGAGCGCGATGGTGATGGCGATCGCAAGCCGACGGTCAAGACCCGGATCGGCGATCCGCAACCGGTAGCGGTCCCGCAGCGCCGTAGTCTTGTCCACACTGAACACGTGCTGTCCATCGCGTAGGAAGTCGAAATGATAGATGAACGGCGCCGGAAGGTTGTTGATGTAGGGCAAGAAACCCCAGATGCGACGTAACACGGCGACGATCGGCCGTCGCTCCTGACCGGTTACGGTGCTATGACCAGGCTGATCTAGGTTCCAGGTGGACCGAAGAAGCGAACGCCCGAATTCTTTAGCGAGCAGACCGATCGACGCGCCGGCTCCGTCGAAGACGTCGTAGCGGCTCCACGCGTCGAAGACGCTGCGAGCCCGGAACTCGAACAACACCGTCTGGCGGGACTCGTCGGTAAACGCGGTGACCCGCTCCTTGAATGCCATCCGCTTCTGCTGCACGAACGCGGCCCGCTGGCCGGGTTGACCCGTACCGTCGTCGGCGAAGACGTCGTAACGGTTCACCATCAACGTCATTCGTTGGTAAACGTGAAAATCGTTGCCCTGCTGTACTGCTACCTCTGTCATGGCTCAGAGCTCCCATTACTAGAGCGTCGGATGAGGGAGCCCCGCAGGCCTATTGACGAGAGCCCTCATAGCTGCGCTACTACCGAACTGAGTCGGTCAGCGATTTCGGCGGCTTGCTCATAGCTGTCGGCCTCGACCATCACCCGCACCAGCTGCTCGGTGCCCGACGGTCGCAGCAACACGCGGCCGCTCTCGCCCAGCTCGGCTTCCGCGACTGTTACCGCCGCAGCAACCGAAGGAGATGCCGCCACCGCAGATCGGTCCCGGACGTCCACATTGCGCAGCACCTGAGGCAGGCGCGTCACAAGAGCTGCAAGCTCACTCAGTGACTGGCCAGTGGCAGCCATTCGGGCCAGTACCGACAACCCCGTCAGCAACCCGTCGCCGGTGGTAGAAAAAGCGGGCATCACTAGATGCCCCGACTGTTCACCACCCAACGACAACCCACGCTCGCGCAAAGCCTCCAGCACATACCTATCCCCCACCGCGGTGGTGAGCACCTTCAGGCCATACTGCCGCATTGTCACATGGAGCCCAAGGTTACTCATCACGGTGGTGACTATCGTGTGGTCTCGCAGCTGGCCAGCTTCAGCCAGCGCCACCGCGAGCATCGCAAGGATCTGATCGCCGTCGACGACCGCGCCGTCAGCCGCGACCGCAAGACACCGATCCGCGTCACCGTCCAACGCGAGGCCGACATGCGCACCGTGGTGGCGCACCGCTTCGCGTAACGGTTCCAGATAGGTCGAGCCCACGCCATCGTTGATGTTCATGCCGTCGGGGCTCGCGCCAATGGTCGTTACCTGCGCGCCAGCGCGGCGAAACATTCGCGGTCCCAGCGCAGCGGCCGCACCGTGGGCTGCATCCAGCACCAGCCGCAGGCCCTGCAGTGGCTGTGGCACGCAGGCTAGCAGGTGGTCAAGGTAACGCTCACCCGCGTCATCTAGCCACCGAATACGACCCACCTGACCGGCCAACGGGCGCTGCCAGGTGGAATCGTCCATGGCGGCTTCGATGGCGTCTTCGGTGGCATCGGGAAGTTTATGACCGCCCCGCGCAAACAACTTGATGCCGTTATCGGGCATGGGATTGTGACTCGCGGAAAGCATGACGCCAAGGTCGGCGTCAAGGTTGGAGACCAGGAACGCCACCGCCGGCGTAGGCACGACACCGACCCGCCACACGTGCGCACCCGCGCCGGCCAAACCAGCACAGACCGCGGCCTCCAGCATCTCTCCGCTGGCGCGAGTGTCACGGCCGACCACGGCCACCGGCCGCATGTCCGGCTGATCAGCCACCAACACCCTGGCAGCTGCGCTGCTGAGGGTAAGAGCAAGCTCCGGCGTGAGATCGCGATTAGCCAGCCCGCGTACCCCGTCGGTACCGAACAGTCGACTCAACGCTTGCTGTACTGCGGAGCCTTACGCGCCTTCTTAAGACCAGCCTTCTTGCGCTCTTTGGCGCGTGCGTCACGCGTCAACAGACCAGCCTTCTTAAGCGACCCGCGCCAGTCACCGTTCACCTTCACCAAAGCCCGTGCGATTGCCAGCACCATTGCACCGGCCTGACCGCTGGTACCGCCACCGGACATAGTGGCACGTATATCGAAAGCATTTAAGGTATCGGTCAGCTGGAACGGTTGCATGATCAGCTGCTGCTGCACCTTGTCAAAGGTGGTCTCCAGGGAGCGCTTGCCTTTCTTGTCCAGTGTGAACTTCCCCGTGCCGGGGCTGAGTTTCACTCTGACAATGGCCTTCTTGCGCCGCCCGACAGTCTGCACGGGCTCGGTGCCTGCGAAGCTGCGTGGGGTAGGCGCCGTGGGCGCGGTAGTCGTAGACGTAGCAGTGGTCTCGATCGTGGCGGTCACGCTGTGGCCTTCTCTTGAGCGATCTGGGTCATCTGAGTAACCTGGAAAGGTGCGGGCTGCTGGGCAGCGTGAGGATGTGCCGGCCCGGCGTACACCTTAAGCTTGGCGAACATGGCACGCCCCAGCCGATTCTTGGGGAGCATACCCTTGATGGCGTTCTCAACTACGCGCTCGGGGCGGCTTGCCAGTAGCACGCCGAGCGGAGTGCTCTTGAGCCCACCCGGGTAACCGGAGTGGCGATACACCATCTTGTCACGAAGCTTGTTGCCGGTCAGCGCGATCTTCTCGGCGTTGACGATCACGACGTAATCACCGGTATCTACGTGGGGAGTGTAGATGGCCTTGTGTTTGCCACGTAGCAGCCGCGCGGCGCTACTGGCCAGCTGACCCAACACCACATCGGCGGCGTCGATGACATGCCAACGGTGCTCGATATCGCCCGGCTTGGGAGTATAGGTACGCACAGGTCTACCTTCGTATTTATCGGTCTTCGCTCAATCCGCGAAGAGCCCGCCTGTGTACTCAAGCGGTCCGCTCGCGCCGTTACCAAGGTCGCGGCCAACTGTTGGGCTTGGCAATAGTGCCAGCCCGCCCACGCGGCACGCAACAACCGATAACGATACCTGGCCCGGTGACGCGGGCACCAAGCGGGCGTCGTCGTAGCTGCTATCGCAGCTCCTACTGACATAGCGATTACCCGAAGGCAACGCCGTCATCTGCGCTATTTCGACACTAAAGTGAGACCATGACCAATCCAGCCGGCTACGGGAGCTTTGGCCACACGGTCGAACCAACGCCTGCTTCCCGGCCACCGTTTACGGGGAGTCGAAAGCTGATCTGGATCAACGTCGTACTCACGCTGCTGATCACGGTGGCGTTAATCTTCAGCGGCATCCAGCTCCTGGACCTCATGTCGCTGCGCGCCTCAAGTCGCACTCCCGACACCGCTGCCGGTCAGCGCATTCGCGACCGCGTCGGCGACCCCGAAAGGCTGCGCGATTCGGAACTGTTCGAAGCTCGCAGCTTCACGATCGATTCCCGCAGCTATACCGTGTCCGATATTGCCGAGGCCACACCATGCAGGCAAGCCACACACGGCGATCGGGTACCGCGCGCGTTGGAAGCCTACGACTGTAACCAGGTGCTGCGAGCCACGCTGCTCGACAAGTCAGAACAGTTTGCGACAACCTGGGGTGTCGTCAATCTTGCCGACGCCCCAGGCGCCGCCGCACTGGAATCCCTACTGAACAGACCCAACGTCTACGGTGGATTCACCCTGCTGCAAACGCCGAGGATCGACGCCAAGCTCAAAACACGCAAGACCGCCATCGCTCACCGGCGAACCGGTCACTACGTGGTGTTCGTCATCGTCATCAAGCTCGACGTGCTCGACTATGACACGAACGATGCCGCAATCGCCCAGATCGTCAACGACGGGATCAGCCACCTCGACAAAGTGGTCACCGATCACGCATCCGACGCGTAACCTGAGCGCGCGCCGCGAGCTGCTCATCACCAGGATAGTCCACCTGCACCAGCGTTAGCCCGTGCGCCGGCGCCACAGCTACCGAGCTCGCGCGCTCGCGTTTCGCGAGCAGCTGCTCAGGCCATGCGGGATCGCGGCGCCCCTCCCCCACCGCTAACAGCGCACCCACCAGGCTGCGAACCATCGAATGGCAGAAGGCATCGGCGGCAACGTGTGCCACGAGCACGCAGGGAGCGCCCGCACCCAGACTCGATGAGGGCTCTGCATTCCAGCGGAACTCCTCCAGGCACCGGATCGTCGTGGCGAGCGGGCGACGACGGCAGAACGCTGCGAAATCATGCTCGCCGATCAGCTCATTGCTAGCGGTGTTCATCGCCTCGACGTTCAACGGACGGGGCCAGCTGAGTGTGTCGCGACGACGTAGTGGGTTCACACCGCACACAGAATGGTCGACTCGGTAACGATAGTGCCTACGCAACGCGGCAAAGCGCGCGTTGAAGTCGCTGGTGACTACCGCTATCTGGTGGATTCGAACGTCTGCTGGCAGGGCACTATTGATGCGCCGCAGCAGGTCACCGGAGTAGCGGGACCATGCGGCGACCGGCACATCGGTGTGCGCGACCTGGCCCGTGGCGTGCACGCCAGAATCAGTGCGGCCAGCGACGGTCAACGAGAGCGGTGCCCGCAGAATTACGGACATGAAGTGCGTCAGCACACCCTGCACAGTGCGCTGATCGCGCTGCCGCGCCCAGCCGGCGAAGTCGGTGCCGTCGTAGCCGATATCCAGGCGGAGTCGCACTAAGGGCTCCCAGGCGGGGGGCTGAAGGCCCAGATCGGAGGCCACAGCGGTCGACTGCTCCGCGCAGCCACGGCAGGCGGGATCCGAGCGAGCTCTATGAGAGTCTGCTGAATTCGTTGATTGCGTCATCGCACTAGGCACACCCTCAGGGTATGACTCGCTAGGCTGAAAAGCGTGACGACCCCATCATCGACACCGTCGCCGCCGTCAAATCCGCCGGTTGACGACCAACAGTGTGTGGCCGACAGTGTCGTTGCGCGTCCCGCGGCAGGCTGGGGTCGACCGCTTGAGCCGTCAGAGACGGCACCTGTCTCGGTCTGGCCGTCGTCACCATCGGCATCGCTAGCTCGGTCGGCCACCGGATCGGCCAGAGTTCCGCCTCGCCTCCAACCGGTGGAACCCCCAACGAGCGGTTCAGTGAGCGCTGCACCGTATAGCGCTGCACCCTCCAATCCAGCCGTGACGCAAGCGCCGGTCTCCAGCGCACCGCTGCCCTACCCGGTCTCTGCGGCGCCGCCACAGCAGCACGCATACGACTACGACTATCCCGCACCCGAGTATCCAGCCACGGAGTATCCCGTGGCTGAGTACGCGCCCGAATTGACCGGCGCCTATCCCGACGACGACTCTAAGCATGACGCCATGTGGCGGCGTGTGACACTGGCAACGGCAGCGATCCTGCTTGTGATTAGCTCTGTGGCCACCACGCTGTTCGTAACGCGCGACTCCGGCTCTGATACCGACAACACTGTGTCCATCGCACCTGGTCCGCCGGGGGCTACCACAGACATCGGCAGTCGCGCCACCGATCCCGAGCCGCTCACCGCCGATGAGGTCTTCCCCACCAAGGCGTTACAGCTGGGGAAAGTGCGGTACGAAGTGCTGGCCAGCGAGGAGGTGACGCAGTGCCCTGAGACGGTAAGCGGCAATGCCGCCGCCATGCTGCGGAGTCTGGACTGCACTCAACTGATGCGTGCCGCTATCAGCGACCCCGAACGGACGTTCCTCATCACCGCCGGGATTCTGAACCTGGCAAGCACCGATGACGTCAACGCTCTCGCGAGCGTACTGCGCGGCGAGGGCGGGGGGAACTTCGACATGATCGTCCCGACGAACATGACGGTGAACGCGGCGCGAGCCCGGCCGCTGCACTTCTCACGCAACGGCCATTACCTGACTTTCGCTACCGGGGTCCCCGTCAAGAGTACGGCGGGCGAGAACATCTTCGAAAGTGAGAAGCTGGCACAGGCACTCAACATTACGCGAGTACTGACCGCAGACGCCCTAGAGCGACGCCAACTCGGGGCTGGTGTCGGAAACTGAGCGCATCGCCCGCCCGGAGCAGTCAAGCTCTTGAAGTCACGCGGGGTTAGGAACCACGGCGATCGCTTCGATCTCGATCTGCCATTCGGGTCGCGCCAAGGAAGTGACCTGTGCGATCGTGTCGGCCGGGTAGGGCGGTGTGAAGAACTCGCGACGGAGTTCGACGACTTGGTCGATGACGGCCATGTTCGTCACGAGGATTGTCACCTTGACCACGTGCTCGAGCCCGGAGCCGGCGTTGCGCAGCACCTTGGCGACATTGGCGAAGGCTTGTCGGGCCTGCACGTCGAAGTCGGCCCCGCCGACAGTGTCGCCGCACTCATCGACCGCAGCCTGGCCGGAGACGAACACGAGGTTTCCGACCTGGATGCCCAGCGAGATCGCGTAGGGCTGATACCAGTCTGGCTCAGCGCTGATGCGGCGGCGTGTGGCGACCTCCATGACAACAGTTTCGCAAGTACAAACATACTTAACAAGTATGCACATTTATGTGCCATACTATCCATCCGTATACTTAAGCGATGACAGTGCGGGCTCAGATCCGACACACCAGCACCGAGTGCCCGACCGAGGTTGCGCTGGAGATCGTCGGGGGTAAATGGAAGCTGGTCATCCTGGAGCACTTGGTCGCCGGCGTTCGGCGCTTCGGGGAGTTACAGCGCGCTATGCCGGCTATCACCGCTCGGATGCTCACCCGTCAGCTACGGGAGCTGGAGGCCGATGGACTAGTGCTACGTACCGTCTACACCCAGGTGCCGCCAAAGGTGGAGTACTCCTTGACCGATGTCGGCCGCAGCCTCGAACCACTGCTCATCCAACTGCGCGGATGGGGCGAGTGGTACCGGGATCGCTGCGGTCCGGATATACCGCACCGCAGCCGTGACCCGCTCTAGGTGTTTGTCCCACCACGGCGGCTACCGGATGTCGAGCTGAGATGACAAAAGCGTCGGACGATGTGTCACTTCTCGACTTCGGGCTTACGTGCGCTGTCTTGCTCGGCAGTAACCTCTTGCCCCGAAGGCGTGGAGTCCGCCGCCGGGGTATCGGGCTCAGCGGGGATCTCTCCGTCCCTCTCCCCAGCCAACGCCGCCAGCGACTCCTGTGCCTTACTCTGTCGCACGCGACGAGCCCGCGCCGCAGTCGAGGTCGGCGGGGTCGCCGAGGCCGTCTGGTCGGACACCAGCTCGATAACGGCCATGGGAGCGTTGTCACCCTGACGCGGTTCAAGCTTCACGATTCGGGTGTAGCCCCCGGGGCGTCCAGCAAAGCTCGGTCCGATATCGGTAAAAAGTTGGTGAGTGACGTCCTTGCGGCGCACCACCGTGAGCACCCTGCGACGAGCATGCATGTCACCGCGCTTGGCGAAGGTGATGAGTTTCTCGGCTAGGGGCCGCAGTCGCTTGGCCTTGGCGCGCGTCGTGGTGATGCGGCCATGCTCGAACAGCGCAGTGGCCAGATTAGCCAACATGAGGCGCTCGTGGGCCGGGCTGCCGCCCATCCGGGGGCCCTTGCTGGGGGTGGGCATCGCATTCTCTTCTCAGGTGCGGGACCCGGAGGTCCTTGGGGGCGCCGCGGCTGTTGCCGGGGCCCTGCCTGTCGGGCCGGGGCGGCGAGTGCCGCCCCGGGTCATGCGTCTTAGAGCTGCTCGGTCTCGGCCCAGTTCTGGCCATCGTCGGTGCCGGCGTCTGCGGCGGCGTTCGGGTCGACCGGGTCGGAGAAGTCCGGCCGGCCGAACTCGTCGGTGCCGTAGGCGTTGACGATCTGGCTCGGGTCGAATCCGGGCGGGCTGTCCTTGAGCGCCAGGCCCATGCCGTGCAGCTTGACCTTGACCTCGTCGATCGACTTCGCGCCGAAGTTGCGGATGTCGAGCAGGTCGGCCTCCGAGCGGGAGACCAGCTCGCCGACGGAGTGGATGCCCTCGCGCTTGAGGCAGTTGTAGGACCGTACGGTCAGGTCCATGTCCTCGATCGGCAGCGCGAGGTCGGCGGCGAGCGCGGCGTCGGTCGGCGACGGGCCGATGTCGATGCCCTCGGCCTGCTCGATGAGCTCCTGCGCCAGGCCGAACAGGCCCACCAGGGTCTTGCCGGCGCTCGCCACCGCGTCGCGCGGGGTCATGC
>JBGTNI010000108.1:0-24850 GCA_041743105.1 Mycobacteriales bacterium
CTGGACTTGGGCCACCAACAACGAGTGCTGAAGCTTATCGACCAGCTCCGGCGCAGCGACGGGCTCACCGTAATCACGGCGATGCACGACCTCACCCTAGCGGCCCAGTACGCCGACCAGTTGGTGTTACTGCACGCCGGAGAGATAGTCGCCGCGGGAAGCCCCGCCGATGTACTCACCGAGTCGACGATTGCAGAGGTCTATTCCGCCGATGTCAGCGTTGGTATCGGTGCTGACGGACGACCGGTGGTGACCCCGCGCCATGCCTGATTAGGCTGTTGGCTGTGAGTACCGCGCAGCGCATCTATCTGGCCCGACTGGCCGGTCTGGTGGTACTAGACCCTTACGGTGACCACATTGGACGTGTCCGCGACGCGGTGCTGCGCATGCGCGCCGACGATGGGCCGCCCCGCGTCACCGGACTGATTGTGGAGATCGTCCAACGGCGACGCATCTTCGTCCCGCTGGGGCGTGTGAGCACCTTCGACTCTGAATCTGTGGTGCTCAGCACCGGCACGGTGAGCCTGAAGCGCTTCGAGCAGCGGCCGGGCGAGCTGCTGGTACTGGGCGACTTGTTGGACCGCCGGGTGGTCCTCGCCGAGAATGACACCCCCGGCGAGCTCGTGGACGCGGCGATGGAACTGACCCGTAACCGCGAGTGGCATATTTCCCGGCTTGCGGTGCGCGAGCACGTCGGGCGGCTGAGTCGTCGGGGCCAGCTGCATCAGCTGGAGTGGCATGAAGTCACCGGCGTGATCGGCCACCAAGAGCAGCAAGGCACAGCCAACCTGCTCGCGGTGGTAGACCAACTCCATCCGGCTGACTTGGCGAAAGTTCTACAGGATCTCTCCGAAAAGCGACGGATGGAAGTAGCCGTCGCCCTCAGCGACACTCGCCTGGCCGACGTTTTAGAGGAACTCCCCTACGACGAGCAGGTCCGCATTCTAGAAGCGCTCGACGTCAACCGTGCGGCCGATGTACTGGAGTCGATGAACCCCGATGACGCCGCGGACCTCCTCGGTGTGCTGCCCGACGAGGAGAAAGAACAGCTGCTGAAGCTGATGCGTCCGGCCGACGCGGCCGGGGTACGGCGCCTGCTTACCTATTCCGAGAACACCGCCGGCGCACTGATGACCACCGATCCAGTGGTCCTTCCTCCCGACGCCACGGTGGCACAGGCCCTGGCTAAGGCGCGCGATCCGGAGCTGCCGACCGCGCTGGCCGCGCAGCTCTACGTCTGTCGCGCCCCCACGTCCACCCCGACGGGGAGATTCTTGGGCATTGCGCATATCCAGCGACTGCTTCGCGAGCCTCCGGCCGAACTGGTGAGTTCCATACTCGATACCGATATCGATCCGCTGAGCCCGCAGACCCCGCTGGCGGACCTGACGCGCTGCATGGCCACCTACAACCTGGTCGCACTGCCGATAGTGGATGCCAGCGATCGGCTGGTCGGCGCGGTTACGGTGGACGACGTACTCGATCACCTCTTGCCTACCGACTGGCGGGAGAAAGGCCATGACTGAACTCACTCGACCGGCATGGCGGCTGGATCAGCCCAAGGTGAGTGCCCGCCGCAGGCTGCCGCGTTTCGACGCGGACGCATTCGGGCGACTCTCGGAGCGCGTCGCGCGATTCCTGGGCACCGGCCGATTCCTGCTGTTCCAATCGGTGCTCGTAGTCATCTGGATTACGTTGAATCTGGCGCTGGTGGCATACCGCTGGGACCCATACCCGTTCATCCTGCTGAACCTGGCATTTTCTACCCAGGCAGCCTATGCGGCACCGTTGATTCTGTTGGCTCAGAACCGGCAGGCCGATCGAGATCGCATCTCCCTCGACGAGGATCGGGCACGCGCACAGGCAGCCAAGGCGGATACGGAGTACCTGGCCCGCGAGATCGCGTCACTGCGGTTGGCGATTGGCGACCTGGCGACCCGCGACTATCTGCACGACGAGGTAAACCGCCTCGTCGAGGAGACCAACCCGCGAGGGTCATAGACAGTTGTCAATACAGCTTGGTATGACGAACCGCCGCTCAAGCGATTGCAAAATGCAAGCACAGCGCTATGCTTGTTCCATGACGGTGAATCTCCTCATCCGCGACGTCCCTGAAGCTGTGCGTGACACTCTGGCTGCCCGTGCCAACGCGCGGCATCAGTCCATGCAGGCGTATATGCGCGACCTCGTCACTGCTGAGGCCCGGCGAAGTAAGAACCTTGACTTACTGCGCCATGTGCGGACCATTGGGAAAGGCATCACCGACTCGCAGCCATCCGACGTCGTCGAGATGCTGGCTCAGCAACGATCGGAACGCGTCACTGAACTAGTAAGCCCCGCTGACAGTAGATGATAGTGATCGATGCGTCGGTGTTGGTCAGCGCGCTCATCGATGACACCGACACCGGCCTGGCGGCAGACGCCGCGCTCAAGCGCGACGATCAATGGGCTGGCCCTGAGCACCTGCTCGTCGAGACCGCTGCCGCGATTCGAATCAACTGGCTCAGCGGAAAGCTGACAGAACAGCGCGCTACCGCCGCACTCGAGTTCTTGGTTCGCGCGGAGATAGAGCGCATAGATACCGCGCTGCTACTGCCGCGCGCCTGGGAGCTACGCAGCAATCTCACAACCTATGATGCGTGCTACGTCGCCGCCGCCGAGAAGCTGGATGTACCACTGATCACGCTCGACGCCCGGCTGCGTAGTGCTCCCGACGTTCGGTGCGCATTCATCGTTCCGTAAACGAGGCCACTAGCCACTTGTGGTTTACAGCTCAACCCATTCATCCTGCTGAACTTGGCGCCGAGTTCTACCAACGATGGCCAATCTGCTGCGGCACGTAGCATGGTGGTATGGCATCGTCGCTACCCACGCAGGAGCAGCTCCGTACGGCGCTGCAGACCGTCTACGACCCGGAGATCAAGCGGCCCATCACCGAGCTGGGCATGGTCAAAGACGTCGTCGTCAACCCAGACGGTGCGATCGATGTAGCGATCTATCTCACCGTGGCAGGTTGCCCACTCAAGGAGACCCTCACCCGGGACATCACAAACGCCGTCAGCACCCTTGCCGGAGTGACCACGGTTCGAGTCGAGCTAGATGTGATGAGCGAACAACAACGACGTGAGCTACAGACCCAGCTGCGCGGCGGTAAACCGGCACGTGAAATCCCGTTCGCGCAATCAACCTCACGGACCCGGGTGTACGCCATAGCCTCCGGCAAGGGCGGCGTGGGAAAGTCCAGCGTGACCGTGAACCTGGCCGCCGCGTTGGCCTCACGTGGTCTGTCCGTAGGAGTAGTCGACGCCGACATCTATGGCTTCTCAGTCCCCGGCATGCTGGGAGTGCAATACCCTCCCACCAAAGTGGAGAAGATGATCATGCCCCCCGTCGCGCATGGGGTGAAAGTGATCTCCATCGGCATGTTCACGCCCGACAACAGCGCGGTGGTGTGGCGGGGGCCCATGTTGCACCGCGCACTGGAGCAGTTTCTCTCCGACGTGTACTGGGGCGATCTGGACATTCTGCTCATCGATCTGCCACCCGGCACCGGTGACATCGCGATCTCGGTCGCGCAGCTGATCCCCACCGCTGAAATCGTGGTTGTCACCACGCCACAGCAGGCAGCGGCACAGGTAGCCGAGCGGGCCGGCTCCATCTCCAAGCAGACACACCAACAGGTGATCGGCGTGGTGGAGAACATGTCGTGGCTCGCACTCGAAGACGGCAAGCGGGTCGACGTCTTCGGTACCGGTGGCGGGCAAGCCGTAGCCGACGCGCTCACCCGGCTGATGGGCACGAACGTGCCGCTGCTGAGCCAGATACCGCTGGATCCGCAGCTGCGTGAGTCCGGCGATGTGGGCACTCCGTTCGTGCTGCAGCATCCAGACAGCCCGGCCGGAAAGGCGCTGCTTGCCACAGCGGACCGGCTCGCGGTGCGCGGCACCAGCTTGATAGGTCGCCCGTTGGGCCTGACGCCGGTCTAAGGAGTGGCACCTCTCGGGCGGTTTCAGGGAAACGTCCCGGGAGCGCGCTGCTATGTGGCGTCGGAGTCGAACTGCGGCTGCGGCGCGGTCTTGCCGTGTGTGGCCTTACCGTTGGCGGTAGAACGACGCGCCCGGCGGCTAGCGCCGGCGGCTCCGCCTGAGCCAAGATCGGAATCGCCGGGCTCCAGGCCAAACATCGGGTGCTTGGAGTTCAAGAAACCGACATCGAAGTCATCGTCATCCACACTGGGTACCCGCGGATCCAGCCCGGCCTGGCCACGCATCCGCTGCAATACCTTGCGGTAGTCGTCGTCGCTCAAAGCCTGACGAAAAGGTTGGCGCAGCTCCTCCTCCTCGGCCTCCGACAATAAGTGACGGCGCAGCAGCCGCTTGGGGTGCAGATCTTCCAGCTCCACGTCCGGGCCAAGCTGCTCGCGGAAATCTTGCGTGGCATTACGGGCCATACCACGCAGTTTTCGCAGCATGCGTGCTCCATCGCGCACCGCGTTGGGTAAGCGCTCAGGGCCGAGTATGAACAACGCGAGCAACGCCACGAACGCGATCTCCCACCAGCCCAGGTTATCGAACACAGTCTCAGCTTACGGCGCGTCACAGTCGATAGAGCGGTAGCGTCTGTGACGTGGAGCCGCCCCCTCGCTCAGAGTGTTCGCTCTAGGCTTGCACCGGTTGATCTACCAGCGTCATCGACGTCTGTTCGGTCTTGCCGTCGCGCTTGTAGCTCACTTTCACGGTTTCACCGGCAGCATTCTTGCGGATCAGTGCGACGAGCGCCAGCGCATCTTCTATGGGCCTGCCGGCGAAGCGAGTGATCACGTCACCCTCCCGTAGGCCAGCCTTTGCGGCGGGACTATCTGGCTCTACACTGCCGAGCCGCACTCCTCCGCTACCGAGATTACGCGGATCCAACCGCACCCCGATCACGGTCCGCCGAGCTTGCCCGTCGGAGATGATCTGTTCGGCGATACGCTTTGCTTGATTGATCGGGATAGCAAATCCCACACCGATGTTCCCGGCACCGCCGGGTAGCGACGCGATAGCGGTGTTCACACCGATGACCTTGCCCGCGCCATCTGCTAGGGGCCCGCCGGAGTTACCAGGATTGATCGGAGCATCGGTTTGCAGCGCAGCCATGTAGGCCTCGTTCCCGCCGGTCTCCAATCCCGGATCGGTCCCGCCGGTAAGCACAGGCCGATCCACCGCGCTAATAATCCCGGCGGTTACGGTCTCGACAAGACCTAGCGGAGCGCCGAACGCAATCGCCGGATCGCCGACGCGCACCTTGTCGGAATCGCCGAACTGTACCGGTTCGACGTCGTCTTTCTCGGACACCTGAATCACCGCAAGATCGGTACCAGGATCGCGTCCGACTAGTTTGGCCGGCTTAGAGTCGCCATCGTGGAAGCGCACTGTGATAGTGGGTTCACCGCCGCCCGTTGCGGTCACGTGATTGTTAGTGAGGATGTGGCCCTCTTTGGAGATGATCAGCCCCGAACCGTTGCCGGCGCGATTTCCGGCGGCGATATCGATGGTGACCACCGAAGGTTGCGTCCGCTCGACCACCCCGGCCACAGACTCCGGCGGACGCTTGGCCAGCGCGGGGGTGTCACCGTTACTTGCTCCCAGCGATGTGTCCTTGCCGTTGCCCTCGTCGAGGCTAGAAGAGATGCCGTAGCCGATGCTCCCACCGATCAACCCGGCCACGAGCGCAATCACCAGCGCCAGCAAGACCACATGTCCGCCGCCAAGGATCCCTGCTGGTGGCGGCGGCGACAATGAGGCATAGGGCTGCTGCGCGGAGCTGGGATGCACCCAGCTGGTCTCCGACGTAGGGCCACGCCACGGATCGTTAGGCGGATTATGTTTCCACCAAACGGGTTCGGCCGCAGTGTCCCCGCTGGGCTGCGTCCCAGCCTGCCCACCAACACCGCTCGACGGTATAGCTTCCGGGCCCGGCGCAACGTAGGGACTGTGTGGCGGTATGTGCTCACCGTACGAACCCTGCCGGCGTACGCCTCCGTCTTCCACCGTGGAAACCTCCTACTGTGATGTTCGACTGTAGCGATGGGCAACCACACTGTCCTTCATACACCCGGTGAGCAATCAAACCCCCCGCTATACAAGGCCTTGCTCACGGTCGGCGCGTTTAGTTCGCGTCGAAGTCGACGTCACTAATCGCAGCGGTGGCAAGTCGGCGACCCAGCAACGGAGCCATCTTAAAGACATTGTCTCCCCAGAATGCCAGCACGGGACCACCTCGAACCGCGCCGAAGCTATCCCCCACCGGAAGCGAGCTGCAGGACACGACGTCGACAACCTCGGGATTTACGCCGTGCAGGTATTCGCGTACATAGTCCGCCACCACCGCTCGCGAGAGCTCGAGGACCTCGTCGGCGCCCAGCTCTCGCTGTGCGTCTACGCCAATAGGATAGCCGCCGATGGCCCACAAACCCTCCCCGCCGGCTAGGTGACTGTAGGCGCGGAAACCTTCCCGCCATGCTCCACTCTTGTCCAACCAGCATGGCGGCACAGCAGCAGCGTCAGTGAGTCGAAAGCTGAACCTCGCGTGTGGCTCCAGCTCGGCGGGCGTGCTCAAGTCCACGCGGGCCGCAAGGGCCGAAGTGGCCGCGCCTGCAGCGATCACCACACGATCGCATTCCCAGCTATGCACCTGACCGTCACCGGCGGAGTAGCTGCGGACTGCGGCGCGCGAACCCACTAGATCTATGTCGAATACCACACCGTCGAGTACCCGGCCACGCACGTGATGGAGTAGGAATGCACCGGCCTGCTGTGCCTGGATGACGCCCCCTGAGGGGTCCCACAAAAACGGTCCGTCGAGCCGTCGAGTCGGCAGCCCGAGCCGTTCGGGGCGATCGACGAGTTCGGCGTCGCTACCGGCCTGTTGCATCGCCTCATGCCACTGGGCGGCACAAACCCCGCTGACTACGGCCCCCTGCGAACCGATCAGCTGTCGTCGGCAAGCTTGCTCCCAAGTACGCCAGAGTTCCCTGGCCCGACCGGCATGCTCCACGAACGACGGATCGGCGTGTGCGGATCGGAAAATTCGAGTCTGACCGACAGATCGAGCGGCCATCGGGGTAGCGGCTTCAAAACAGACCACATCCGCGCCGGCTTTCACCAGCTCATACGTTGTGGCAAGCCCAATGATGCCGGCGCCGACGACGGCGATCCTCACAGTTATGCCCCACTCGGTAGAGCATCCGCCAATAGGCTGCTGCCAAGGTCGCAGCAGTCGCCGCGCGCGAATAGCATGGTTACGGCAGCCAATGGAACGCGTCAGGGCCTATTGGCGGATGCTCTTAAGCGGCTATTTTGCTGAGTTCGGTATAGAGTCCTTTAGCTTCATCGGCCGACATCTCCACCACGAGCCGACCGCCACCTTCCAGCGGCACGCGCAGCACGATGCCGCGGCCTTCTTTGGTGACCTCAAGCGGACCGTCCCCGGTCCGCGGTTTCATGGCCGCCATATCTGCACTCCTCGCGTAGGCTAGCTTGCCCAGCGGGCCCAGAGGTCGCCTCTAAGAGCTGCCGCTCGGCGTTACCGGGGTAATTCTTCCGTATCACCGCTTGCCCCCGTAGCCGACCCCCGAACATCCCATGCCTCATTCGCGGTGCTCGATGACTGAGCAATACGCAACGCGGCGGCCGCCAACTCGATTCCTAATCGATTCACGACCGCGTCGACGGCCGATCTCTCGTAGCCGAACAGTGCGCGCGGAAACTCCAGTGCCAAACCATCGTGGTCACCATGGCGAGACGAAGACAGCCGCTGCGCAACGTAGCTGTCTTGGTCAGGGAGCGATAAACCCGAGGCTCGCCCCATCGTGTAGGCAACGACGCCAAAGCCGGTCATGCAGATCATGGCAACCACGGCTGCCAGCAGGAAGAAGTCACCCATGGCAATCAGCCTATTACGCCTCGACGGGCTCACCGGAGTCCGCCGAGGTCATCGGTGGTGTGAGGCCGTTACGGTGATCCGCGGCAGCAACGATGGCCACGGCTTCGTCGACGTCATCGGTGATCGTGACCAAGTCGATGTCCGCAGCGTCGATCTTGCCGGTGGCAAGCATGGTGTCGCGAAGCCACGTCACCAGCCCCGACCAGTACGCGCTGCCCATCAAGATCACCGGAAACTGGGTGACTTTGTGGGTCTGCACCAAGGTAAGTGCTTCGAATAGCTCGTCGAATGTGCCGAACCCACCGGGTAACACGCAGAATGCGCGAGAGTACTTCATGAACATGGTCTTGCGCGCAAAGAAGTATCGGAAGTGAATGCCGATGTCGACCCAGGAATTGAGGCCCTGTTCGAACGGCAGCTCGATCCCTAAACCCACCGAAACTCCGTCGGCATCCCGGGCGCCTCGATTGGCGGCCTCCATGACACCTGGTCCGCCACCGGTGATCACCGCGTATCCAGCACGCGCGAGCGCTGCGCCAAGCTGCCGCGCCGTGCGATAGTCATCGCTATCCGGCTTGGTACGCGCCGATCCAAAGACGCTGACACCGGGACCCAGCTCCGCCAGTGCGCCGAAGCCCTCGACGAATTCCGACTGAATGCGCAGCACCCGCCACGGGTCGGTATGCACCCAGTCAGATGGACCGCCGTCATCGAGCAGCCGCTGGTCGGTGGTGGTTCGGGGCACCTGAGCGCCACGAAGCGTCACGGGTCCGCGCTTGCGCTCGCCCCGATCTTCTTCCGTGCCGCTGGCGTTGTGATATGGCTGTGCCGTCATGCCCCTACCGTATCCATTGCCGATCTTCGGGCGGTTTGTGGCTATCCGACGGACCTGATGACCAAAGGAAACGAGATACTACCGCGCTAGAAGGTTCTAGGGCACTAGATGGTGAGGAATCGGCGGAGGGCTGCGGTGGCGGCCCCAATCGTGGATACGTCGACGTATTCGTCGCGTTGATGGGCCAGGGCCGGGTCGCCAGGTCCGAAGTTCAGTGCCGGAATGCCCAGCTGGGCCAAGCGCGCCACGTCGGTCCAGCCATATTTAGCCACCACCGGCGCGTCCACCGTGGCAACGAAACGTTGCAGTAGGGGTGCGTTTAGTCCTGGCGGTGCCGCCGGGGCTTCGTCTTTTACTGTCAGCTCGTACCCAGTGAAGAGTTCACGTAGGTGGCCACGTGCGTCGGCGGGGCTTCGATCGGGTGCGTACCGGAAACTCAGTTCTACCTCGCACATATCGGGGATGACATTTCCGGCGACACCACCGGAGATTCCAACCGCGCTGAGTCCCTCTCGATAGACGCATCCGTCCATGGTGACTGAACGAGGCTGGTACTGCGCCAGCCGCGCCAGCACCTCACCGGCGGCGTGAATCGCGTTCCTGCCCAGCCAGCTACGGGCCGCATGTGCGCGGTGTCCCTTGACGATCACTGCGGCTCGGAGCACACCCTGGCAGCCTGCTTCGATCTGACCGGCGGTGGGTTCGGCGACTATCGCTGCATCCGCTGCGAGTAGGTCCTGGTGGTTTCGGGCCAACCGCCCGAGACCGTTGCGCTCCGATGCGACTTCCTCGTTGTCGTAGAGCACGAGGGTGAGATCGTAGCGAGGATCGGTGAGGGTAGCTGCCACATGGAGCAGCACCGCAACGCCGGACTTCATGTCCGAACTGCCGCAGCCATAGAGCCGCTCGGATTGGCGGGTCGACGGCATGTTATCGGCGATCGGGACCGTATCGAGGTGGCCGGCCAAGATCACACGCTGCCGCAGACCCCGCTCGGTGCGCGCCACCACGGCGTCCCCATCGCGGACGACGGTGAAGCCCTCCAACGCGCTCAGTGACGTCTCCACCGCATCGGCGATCTCGGCTTCGGTACCCGAGACCGACGGGATGTCGACGAGCGCGGCAGTGAGCTCAGTGGGATCGGCGTGCAGGTCCAGGGCTGATGTTCGATTCGACACTGCCCCAGCCTAGAACTTTACCGAATAGCGGCAACCCACTTGCATCACTAGTCACTCAGTGTATATTCTCTGAGTGACTAGTCGTTCTTTCTCACATTAAGGAGTTCCACATGTCTATGCACCTACGCCGTCGCACCACCCTCTCCGTGCTCGGAGTGGCCCTCGCGGGCGTGCTCGGAGTGGCCCTAGCGGGCGTGCTCGCCGCCAGTCCCTCGATAGCGAGCTCATCTCCCGAACACATGAAGCAGCCCTACCACCACCTCACCACCAAAGACTTTGGCACCGGCGGCGCCTACGTCTCGACTGGTGGCGATGTCTCGCTCAAGCTCACCGGCAACCCCGGCGGCGCGGAGGTGCTCGTGGAGGAATGCGACGGACCAGACCTCGGTGACGTCGTACGCTTCCCGAAGGGCGCTTCCAAGCCTCAAGTCCTGGCGACGGACCTGGAAGCTGGAACGTGCTTCGTGATGCTCCTGAAGTCGACAGATGGGAAGTCGGAAGAGCTCGCGGGCACCCTCAGCTACTGATGCCCCGCTCGGTGGGTAGTGGGGATCCGAGATCCCCACTACCCACTACGGTGGCAGACGTGAGATCCGCCGATTCCGCCATTGCACCCGCATCGTCTGACTCCGCGGGTTGGGGGGTGGGACTAGCGACAGTGACCTCCGATGACCAGGTGCTCGACACCTGGTTCCCCAGTGCCCAGCTCGGCCTTGGCGTACCGCCGTGGCAGAGTCAGAAACAGGCCGAAGATCGGCTAGCGCGGATGCCTGCGGAGGCGACTCGGCCCGATCCGATCCGCGGCGTGCACACCCGTTGGGTCTGCACGGTGATCCCTTCGCTCGGCGAACCTCCGGTCAGCACGTCAGACGCCTACCTGCGACTGCATCTGCTGTCGCATCGGTTGGTGCGGCCGCACGGATTGTCCACCGAGGGGATCTTCGGACAGTTACCGAATGTGGCGTGGACATCGGCGGGACCATGTCAGGTAGATGAGCTCGATGCCGTCGCACTGCGCGCCCGGCGTGCCGGGACGCCATTGCACGTCCTCGGCGTAGATAAGTTCCCGCGAATGCTGGACTATGTGGCACCGAGCGGGGTTCGCATCGCCGATGCTTCACGGGTGCGGCTGGGCGCACACCTCGCCACTGGTACCACGGTGCTGCACGAGGGATTCGTGAACTTCAACGCCGGAACATTAGGAACCTCCATGGTGGAGGGACGAATATCGGCCGGGGTAGTCGTCGGCGATCGCTCCGACATCGGCGGCGGTTCTTCCATCATGGGCACGCTGTCGGGTGGAGGCAACGAAGTGATCAGTATCGGCGAGGACTGCCTGCTTGGCGCGAACGCCGGTGTGGGCATCTCACTCGGCGACGGTTGCGTGGTGGAGGCGGGCTGCTATGTCACCGCGGGTGCCAAGCTCACCGCACGGGGCGAGATCACAGCGAACGGCGAGCGTTACGAGGCCGGCGCGATACTTCGCGCCGGCGAAGTCTCTGGCACGCCAGGCCTGCTGTTTTGGCGTAACTCCACTAGTGGTGCGCTGGAAGTCTCCGCCCGCTCCGGCAATTGGGGTGGCCTCAACGCCGATCTACACATCGGTCAGTAACGGCATCCCGCCCAGGTTTCCTCTGCTCGCAGTACAGGTTATACCCGGTTATACTCTTCTCATGAAGACTGCTATCTCTATCCCGGACGACACATTTACTCAAGCCGAACAGCGCGCATCCAGCTTGGGTATAAGTAGGTCGGAATTCTTCACCCGAGCGGCGCGACGGTACCTGGATCAGCTCGATGAAGACGCTGTCACCCGACAGCTCAACGCCGTAGCGGATGTGCTCAATGACGACACCTCCACACGAGCAGCGGTCACCGCCGGCCATCGGCGTCTGTCAAGCGCCGAGGATGCGTGGTGATCCGACGCGGCGACATCTGCTGGACAGACCTCGGTGAGTCTAAGGGTAGCCGTCCAGCACAATATCTCTCACCCCGGCGAAGACCGGTGTTGGTTGTGCAGTCCGACCCATACAACGCCAGTCGCCTCTCGACGGTACTTGTGGCAACCGTCACCTCCAACACTGCGCTCGGGGCCGCGCCGGGCAACGTGTTTCTACCAGCTGGCACAAGCGGACTGTCTCGGGACTCCGTAGTCAATGTCAGCGCGCTTGTCACGGTTAACAAGGACGAGCTCGATCCATCGGTCGGGCATCTCTCCGAGACAGTAATGCGCGACATCGAGCGCGGCTTGCGCAGTGTCCTTGGACTGTAAGGCCTCATGGCAAAAGTCCTCTTGGACATCAACGCGCCGGCTACACTACGGCCAGATTTCACGAAAGGTGCTCGGGAATGACAGCGGGTCCAGGCTATGACCTGCATGCCGCTATCCAAAAGCTGCCAGCGCAGGATGGCTGGAAGAACGTGCCGCTTGCCGAGAACAGCGATCCGCTAGTACCGATAGGACCGTTCACCGACTACCCAGACCTGTTTACCAACTCGGTGTATTACGGGGAACGGACCGACTCCCCATACCAGGCCGACGCGGGGAAGCAGTTAAACGGCGCTCTTATCACATTATTCCTACGAGAATCCGTCGCAGAAAAGCTGCGGTCAACTCAACGTTTACTGCCGCCAGGCCATTGGCTCGCGGTGTTCGATGCCTACCGACCACTTGAGGTGCAGCAGGCGCTATACGACCACTATCTGGATTCACTTCACACCGCACGACCTGGGCTATCGGAAGCCGAGCTGAGCGCTGCGACGCAAGACTACGTGTCATCACCGTCAACCGATCCGACGCGACCGCCGCCACATAACACCGGGGGCTCGGTGGACCTCGCGATTGTTCGGCTCACGCCTTCCGACGGCGAACGAGTATCGGAGATCGACGCCGAGCTGGCGCGGCTCGACTACGAATCGGACTGGTCCCGTTTTTCTCACGGCTCCCAGGACCCTTACCCCAAACCAGGCGGGGCTTCCGCGCGGGGGTATCTCCTGGAGATGGAGCGAACGTTGATCCTCCGCATTCGAGGAGAGCTACTCGATTTTGGTACCCCATTCGATCACGGCGGCCCCGAGGCAGCCCTGCGGCATTATGAAGAAGTTTCCTCCCCGCCACGTCCGATACACCGGATCGCCGAAAACCAACGCAACAATGAACGGCGGCGCAATCGGCGGTTACTCTGCAATGCGATAACAGCAGTCGGCATGGTCGCCTACGAGCACGAGTGGTGGCACTTCAGCGCTCCCGAGACCCAGATGGGAGCAAAGATCCTTGGACTATCCACCGCCCGCTTCGGCGCACAGGAACTCGGCTCGACCCATCGTAGCTTCGAGCACATGCGCCGCAGTCATCACGCGGGCATGATCGGACAGTTTGAGCGCCTACGTGCAGGAGAATCCCATCTCCCGAACGATCGCAGCTCAGATCTGGTGTCGACTCCCGAGCTCGATCGGCTAGCGTTGGAAAAGATGCTGGTCCACTGTGCCCATCCCACAACGACGAGCCTGCCCAGTGCGGCGGTCATCGCCGCTCCGTAGCTCGCGCCATGGGCTTATTGTTCCAGTCAGTGACCGGGTTCGCCGGCGTTGCGCCTGGTCGGTGGTGCAACCCGATCAGGTGCCGAGGTTCGTGCTGTCGTCGGAGCCTGACTAGACGCTCCGGCTCGGGTGATCTCGTCGCGCGCTCGTTTGAGTTCGGCCAGTGACTCATCTGGCCCCAAAGTGGCATTCGCCACCCGGTTGAGGTGCGTCTCCACGGCATCGATCACAGCGGAGCGTTCCCGCAAGCAGCTGGCCGCGTCAACCCAGAACGCGTGCGTTAAAAAAACCTCCGAATAGAAGGCGGCGTCGTCGGCAGGGTTGGCAAAGTCCAACAGAACCCCGTCGATATCCGTTCCAGGCGCGGTACCAAAGTTCAAAGTCAGCCCAGTCTGCTCAGGCGGGAGGAGACAGATCGTCGCGTGATCGTCTCCGGCGACCTCGATCAGCCGCTCAAGCTGCGCCTTTGCCACCTCGCTTGGCCACCCGTTCATGAGTCCTTCAAGCACCCTGGTGGACAGAACCACATCGAGCTTAGGAGGTACCGCTCTGTTGCGCAGGGCTTCCTGTAACGCACCAATCAGCGCAACGCGAGGTTCCAACAGGGTTTCGGATTCAACGTCTCGCTTGCTCGCGAAGTGACCGGCTGACCACTCCAGGAGACCGCGGGTGTATTCGGGGACCTGTAAGAGGTAAGGCACCCCGTTCGAACGTACGACCCGGATCCGTGCAGCGCCGGCGGTAAGGCCGAAGACGCGAAGCACCTCTGCCGGCACATCGCCTTTATATGCATCGAAGGGGCCCGGACGTTTTAGCTGGTCTCGCAGGGCGATGAAGGATGACCTCGACGCATCGTCGGTAACGCCGTAGACATCCAGCAGGCGCCATATAGCCGGACGATCGGGAACAGTCGATCCGTGTTCGTATCGACTGATGGTGTTCGTGGCCATGTCAACCGCTGCGGCAACGTCTGTATGGGTGAGGCCCACGGCTTTCCGAAGCCGTCGAAGCTCGGCCGCCAGCCTGCGGCCCGCCAGCGTCGAGTTCGGTGCCGGTTGTGCCTCGCGAGACGTCGATACCTCGGCCGGCGCCACTGACACATCCGGCTCACGTCGCAACGACGGATCGGGGGCCGCCACTGCCGCTGTCGCTGTACGTCCGGCCAACCGGTCTCGCGCGGATACCAAACGCTGTAGCGACTCGTCGGGGTCAAAAGCGTTCTCGGCGATCGCTCCGAAGCGCCGTAGCAGCCGGTTCACGGCTGCGGGATCATCGTTAAAACGAGCAAGAAACCCGTCGGACAGGTCCCAGTCCATCGGCAACTCGCAATACCAGCCAGGCGGATCCCCGGGCTCGGCAAATTCCACAGTCACGAAATCAACCGATGACTCCCCTATTATGTCGCGGCTCAAAGCTGGTAGAACCGCATCAGACGGCAACAGTTGAATGGCCACATGGGGCAACGCGGCTACGTCGATCAACCGGCTGAGCTGTTCGTGAGCGACCGTGGGGTGCTTACTGCCTATCAATCGCTGGAGTCCAACCTCCAGCAGAACCGCGTGAAGCTTCGGAGGATCGTCTCGTTGGAGCATGTGCTGCCGCTGGACATTGAGGGTGACCAGACGTTCAGCGAGGTCGGGTATCCGACCCGTGCCCGACCGCTGCACATGCGCGGTGGCGGTCGACTCGGCAAGGATGCGAGCATAACCAGGGGTTTGTAGCAACGCTGGTATCCGGGGGCTCAGCACATTGATCCTGGCGGCAGCGTCGGTGAGTGCATAGGTGTGCCGGTGTTCAACCGACAGCTCCGGGCAGTCGGGATACAAGCGGTCATCCCCTGCGGCTTGTTCGCGGAGACTGTTCCACGCGACGCGGTCGGCTTGGTCGACACCATAAAAATCCAGCAAGGTGCCCAGCTGTTTCTCGCTCGCCCTCGTGGGTGCCGCTTCGATGTTGTCAAGCGTACCCACGTGCCAGTTCACAGCATGGTCGATCTGCCATGTGGCGCCACCCGAAAGTTGTCGGAGTCGACGAAGCGCGGCAGCCATGCGGCGAAGCGCAAGCGCAGGATTTGGAGCGGATGCCCAACTGTCAGGCATCGACGTCTGCGCCATGGGAGCCATGGTGACATACCATGTCCCTTAAGACGGAAGCTTCTGCCCACCCCGGCGCGGTCGCCCGCGCATAACACCCGGATGCGGTGAATGTCGCGATGGTCCACGTCACGACGTTGCACCTACACCGCGGAAGGTCCTGGTCCCCCACGGCCTAACGGTTTACGCGGAGTACCAGGTGGCCCCCGACGCCTCGCCGTCCGGCCGCGTCGGGTTTACGTCGCGGCGGAGCAGGTGCTGCCTTTCCAGACGGGGCCAGCAGATGGCGCGCGACGAGCAGGCGCTCTAGTGATACGTCCTGCGGGAGTGCGGCAGCTGCGATCGTTTCGAACCGGTCTTTCAGTCCGGCCACGATGCCGGGGTCATCCTTAAAACGAGCAAGCGTCCCGCCGAATGGATCAGCGCTCATCCGATCCTCCGAATAGCTACCCGGCGGGTCGGCGGGGTCGGCGAACCTCACGATCCCAAGATCGGAACTCAGCTCCTGCTCGGTAAGGCCTTGAGACGTGGCTCGCTCTGAGCCGGGCAGCAAAAGTTGGATAGTCATATTCGGCCGTTGGGCCAACTCGATCAAGTGGGCGAGTTGTTCGCGTTTGACCCTGTCATTAATGTCGGGCATCAGCCTGTCCAGCCCCAGCAGAACCACGTGAAGTTTTGGAGGATCTTCTTCTCGTTGCAGCATCTGCTGCCGCTGAGTAGTAAGCGCGACCGAAAGCTTGGCGAGTTCTGCTGCGGCGCCCTTGCCTGTCCGCCGGACATGCTTGGCGGCTGTCAGTTTGGCAAAACACGAGCAAAGCTCTGGGTTTGTAGCAGTGGGGGAATCGATCTGGGACTGAAGCTGTCGATCCCGGCAGCGGCATCGATGAGTTCGTAGAAACGCAGGTGCTGACGAGGAATGTCGGAACGGTAGTCAGCCCACCGGTCACCACGTTGTAGCGTTGGCCGCCACGCTTGTTTTGCAAGCTCAATCCAGGGCCCACGATTAGTTTCGTCGACGCCATAATGCGTCAGCAAAGCGGCGACATCTGTCCAGTTTACGGAAATCGTTTGATCCTCGATCCGGCCGAGCTTCCTCTCACTTATGCCATCCGCCGCCGCCGCGACTTGCACCTGGGTTTCACCCGAAGCCGCCCGAAGTTGACGAAGCGCAGTTGCTACTCTGCGCCGCGCCACAGCCGCATTCGGCGCCGGAAGTCGTCCGCTAAGCAGTGCCTCAGCCATGAGCAGCATAGTTACATATGCGCGTGCCCGATGAGGTTAGTTTTGCCCCATCCGCTAGCCATTTCGTCACCAGCGGTGGCGCTCCGAGCGAGTTAGGCGTGATCGGCTTGCGGCGGAAGTGCCGCGACCAGCGGCGCGTCATGCGGAAGTTTGCCCATCTTGGAGGCCCCACCCGGCGAGCCGAGCTCATTGAAGAAAACCACATTGGCCTCGGTGTAGGCCTTCCACTGCTCCGGCACATCGTCTTCGTAGTAGATCGCTTCGACCGGGCACACCGGCTCACAGGCACCGCAATCCACGCATTCGTCGGGCTGAATGTAGAGCATTCGCTCGCCCTCATAGATGCAGTCGACAGGGCATTCCTCGATGCACGTCAAATCCTTCACGTCTACACAGGACTCAGCGATCACATAGGTCATAACGTCTCCTTAGGTACTACGGCTGAGCTCGCCTGCGCTTAATAAGCACTCGCTCGGCTTGGGCCTTCCATACCCGGCTCGTGAGGTCCTGCCCCAACATTACCGTCGAGAGAACCCCGATGACGCCGCCGGCGGCCAACACCCCGAATGTCAGGAGCATCCGCAGCACGATGACCTTGGCGCCGCCGCCGCCGAACTCCTCACCCGATACCCACGGACCGAACAAGCAGATGACAATCGCCGCAGGTACAGCGGCCGCGAGTAGGTACGCCCACACTCGCGCGAGCAGATATCGGCGCGCCCACACCAACCCGCATATTACTGCGGTGAGGAGCACCACACCGTAGACGAACAGGCCGAAAATCAGGTCGGCTTGATCTTCCGGAGCGATCAATCGCAAGCCCAACCGGGTCGCTAGGTCAACTGCTACTAGCAGCAACGCCGCACTGGAAGGGGACACCAAGGCGCCACCCTGACGGGCTCTACGGGGTGAAAACCAGTCAAACACGAAGCTACTTTTTCATGGCCGGCCAAGGAGGCATGCGCGGAGCCTCTAGTTACGGAATTTGCCCGGCAGGACAGTCTTGTCTTTGTCGATGTCTTTATCCGCACCAGCCGGTCGCTGTGGCCCGTCGGGCTGATTCTGCGGCTGGTTCGGGTCCTTGCCACAGACGAACTTGGGTTCGGCTTTGTATTGGGTGAAGATCGTTTCTCGCTTGGCCTCACGCCCGTTCTGCTTGAACACGCGATATACCACAATGTCGAATCCAGGAATTCCCTTCGTCGCGAGGCAATCCTTCTCCTCCAAGTACTGCGTCGTCACCGGCCGAGGGTTTGTACGCGGTCCGCTGACCGATTCGATGTCATACCGCTTGGTGGACCAGAACGACACTGTGATCGAGCTGGAGGTGTAGGAGGTGTCGATCAGCACGCCGTGCGGACTGTCGTTTTTAAAGACAACGTCCAGCGCCGGGTAATACACCGTGGCCTCCCGACCGGCCGGATAGCGGCTGATGTAGTAGCTGTGCGGCTTATGGTAAACATCGCGCAGGCCGGAGAAGAAGATCGCGTTGTACAGCGTGGTGGCGAACTGTGAAATTCCGCCGCCATATTCGTTCTTCAGTTTTCCATTCACAATCACCGGTGCCAGAACGTAGCCTTGCGCCCGGCCCCGTTCGCCGGTGAACTTGTTCAGCGCGAACTCCTTATCCGGCATCACGAGCGCGTTGTCGACCTCGTCGGCAACCAGCAAGATGTTCTTGTTTCGATCCTCACCACCGCTGAAATTGGTGGTGAAGGTAGAGATCTTCTCTGTGATTCCCAGTTTTCCCAGCTGCTCGGTGGAGAGCTTGGGCGCCAACGGGCCCATGCCGGCTTTAACCTCACGCTTCCCAGACGTGCTGCCCGCGCCGGAGTAACGCAGCACCGGTAGCAGTGCCGTGGCCAGCTTGTCGGTATCTACACCAACCCCGGCCTTAGCCGGCGTGGTGACCAGCTTGCCATTCACCACTTTGACCGCGGCGTTTTTGGCCGGGGTTCCGACGGTATGCAGCTGCGCATCCAGCTCGGCGGCAAGTTTATCGGCGTCGACTACTGGTTGCACCGCGCCGTCTTCGTTGCTGTCGAAGGTCAGGCTCGCGGCGATCTGCTCGGGCAAGATGGCGAAGGACACCTTATCCGTGCGCACCTTCACCGGGCCGGAGACCGCGGGTTGGGCTAGCTCTCGTACCAGCGTATCGAGTTCTTCGCGGTCGGTTTCAGGGTAGAGCTTTCCTTTGGGTAGCTCTATGACGTCGTCACGCAGCCAGCCTTCGCGAAGTGTCTTCATCGCCGAATCGACCAGCAGACCTTCGCCGGGTTGGCCGTACTCCGGTATGGGAACGGTTCCGGTGAACGAGACTGTAGGGCGCACCATGGCGGTACTGGCGGCAGCCGTGTTCGCTTGAGTGCCGGCGCGTAGCTTTTTTTCGTCGATCGCTATCGCCGGAGGTACCTCAGTCGATCCAACTACCCCGGAGAACGGGTTGACACGACGTTTAGCCGCCGCGTTCACAGTTTCGGCGATATCGAGCTTCATTCCGATATCTGCCGGCTTGACGGCGAACTTACCTTCGGCGAATCGAAGCTCGATCGGACGCTGCACTGCCTCGCCCAGCGCCGAGCGAAGCTTGGTGGCCGCTGCCGCTTTGCTACGTCCGCCGATGTCTATTCCCAGCACCTGCGTACCGCGCGGAACCTCACCGGCAGTGAGCACCAGGGTGGCTGTGGCGACGATGGCGAGCACTACAACAGTCGCGCACACTGCCATCTGCCAACCGGGCCGTAGGAGCCGGCGGCGAGAGGGGGTCGATGACGCGGGAGAAGACTGGTTACGGGGGCGATAGGCGATGCTACTTGTGCTGGTCTGATCCATCGGAGCTCATCTTAGAGGTTGGAGACGGTTGCTGGGTTCTCCCCTGCGCGGGCCCGTCAGCGGAGGAAATGACATTTCTGTGACCACGCAGAAGATCGCAAAGGCCAGGGTCGCGCCACCGAAGAGCACGGTCGACAAACTCACCCAGTCGTCGGCAAGTACGACGTCGCCTTCGGCGCGCGCGCTTCCCAACGGGAGCGTAATCGCAATCCAAGCGGCCGCCGGCGCCAATACACCCCAACGGAACCCACCGACGCGATGCGCAAAACTCACCGCGACCGCGTTGCCGAGCACCACGATCAGCAGCGAAACGGGCGCCCGCACACTGTAGATGTGGAGCGGAACCAAAAAAGCAGCTAGCAGGCCGGTTAAAGCCGCGCCGGCGCTCGCTACTACGAGCGCACCGACCCGAACCCACATATCTGCCATGCCCCGACAGCCTACGGTGCTAGGGCATCAAGCATCTCACGGGCAGCTCTAGCTTGAACCAGTCCTGATCGAATGTAAGGATCTCCCGCGTTCGTAGTTCAATCCCGGTCGCGATGATGAACGCGTCTGGGAGCTTGAGAGTGTGCTGGGCTCGCAACTGCGCCGCACGTCGGGCTATTTGCGGTGTCACCGATTCTATAGCACCAAGCTTCGTCAGCTTGTGCTCGATATCTTGGCCGGCGGCATCGCTTTTGCGGTACGGACCAACCAGCGTCTCAGCGAAAGCTACCGACGAAATCACAATATCGGCGTCTTGCCGTGCTTGCGATAGCGCCCGAAGAGCAGCGGCATGATGGAGGTCGCGGTCATCAAGAGCGGCAATGAGAACGCTGGTGTCAACGCTGACTACTGCCATTCTTCACGAAGTTCCGCAAGGTAATTAACGGGGTAGTGAAAACTTCCCGCTAAAGCTTGGACCGGATCGATCTCTGGGACGAGTATGAGTCGCCCATCGGTGGTGTTGTCCACCCGAAGGGTGTCCCCAGGTTTAACACCCGCCGCCGCGGCAATAGCTCTAGGTATAGTCACTTGAAATTTACTGGAAACTCGGGTGAGGCCGCGACGCCGCTTCTTTACTTTATTTACCATAAGTAAAGAATAGCACTTAGCTGTCGCCGTTTCATCGAGGTGCCGTTCAACCATCTACGCCCGCGAACAGGTCGTCGCCGAGCGGTTCGGCTGCCTTCGCCGCTGGCCAGGCCTGCCGGTAGTACTCCACGCCGGTCGGCTCTACATCGAGGTTGGTCGCGAGCGCATACAGCCAGGTGTCAGGGCGGATCTGGGTGGCATGCGCAGCCAGTGCAGCCAGCTTCGCGTCGGCATGTGCACTGGCGTCGATGCGCATGGTCAACTCGGCGTCATCGGCCACAAACGGCAGCTTCGCGGCATCGGTCGCGCCTTCGAAGGGACTCTCCGTCGATGCCATCAAGCGTGACATGCCCGAGTCCACCAAAGTACGGGGGAAACCTGGCCAGTACACCGTCGACACCTGCCAGCTTCCCTGCACCGAAGGTGTGGCCGCTGCTTCCACGGCAGCCATCGTGATGCGGTGCACCCGCACATGATCGGGATGATCGGTGAGGCCCCTATCGTCATAGGTCACCACTACCTGCGGGCGCAGTCGGAGGATGATGTCGGTGAGTTCGCGCTGGGCGCCAGTGGGATCGATGCAGCCGAACGCCCGTGGATGCGCGTTGCTCGGCGCTCCCAACATGCCGCTGTCCCGGTAACGACCGGCGCCGCCCAGGGACAACAGTTCGGTCACGCCTAGTAGCGCGCAAGCCTCACGCAGCTCAGCCAGTCGATATCCGCCGAGCTGATCGGCCTCGTTCGCCGAAAGCTGCGCCAACTCGGGAACGTAGATCTCCCCTTGCTCGCCTAACGTGCACGTCACGAGCGCAACATGCACTCCGAGCGCCGCGTAATGCGCCATCGTCGCCCCGGTGAAGATGGTTTCGTCGTCGGGATGGGCATGCACGAACAGCATGCGGCGCTGTGGGCGAATCACCGCAGCCGGGCCTAGGCGTCACGACTGCGAGCCGAACGGGCGCGCTCCTTGGCACCCAGCTCCACTTTACGAATCCGGATCGCGCCCGGTGTGATCTCGACGCACTCGTCGCCGCGGCAGAACTCGAGGGCCTGCTCCAGGCTGAGTATCTTCGGCGGAATTAGCCGTTCCAGCTCATCGCCCGTGGACGACCGCATATTGGTGAGCTTCTTTTCCTTGGTGGCGTTGACGTCCATATCGTCGGCCCGCGCGTTCTCTCCCACGATCATCCCCTCGTAGACCTCGGTGCCCGGACCCACGAACATGGTGCCGCGCTCCTGCAGGTTAGCCAGCGCGAAGCCGGTGACCGCGCCGGCGCGGTCGGCGACCAGCGAACCGTTGGGCCGAGTGCGGAGCGTTCCGGCCCACGGTTCGTAGCCTTCGAAGACGTGGTGCAGCAGTCCGGTGCCGCGGGTTTCGGTGAGGAACTCGGTGCGAAACCCGATCAGCCCACGGGCCGGAACCAGGTACTCCATCCGCACCCAGCCGGTGCCGTGGTTCACCATCTGCTCCAGGCGGCCCTTGCGGAGCCCCAGCAGCTGGGTGACCACGCCGACGTACTCCTCGGGCGCGTCGATGGTCAGCCGCTCTACCGGCTCACAGAGTTTGCCGTCGATCTGTTTGGTGACCACCTGCGGTTTGCCGACGGTGAGCTCGAAGCTTTCGCGGCGCATCAGCTCCACCAGGATGGCCAGCTGCAGCTCACCGCGACCCTGCACCTCCCACGCGTCGGGCCGTTCGGTATCGAGTACTCGGATACTGACGTTTCCGACGATCTCGGCGTCGAGTCGGTTTTTCACCAGGCGTGCGGTGAGTTTCTTACCCGATCTTCCCGACAGCGGTGAGGTATTGATGCCGATGGTCATGGAGATGCTGGGCTCGTCGACCGTGATGACCGGCAGGGGGCGGGGGTCGGTTGGGTCGGCGAGGGTTTCGCCGATGGTGATGTCGGAGATGCCGGCGATGGCGATGATGTCGCCTGGCCCTGCCTCATCCACCGGCACACGGTCCAGCGCCTCGGTCATCAACAGCTCGGTGATCTTGACGGATGAGATGGTGCCGTCGCTGCGGCACCAGGCGGCCTGCTGACCCTTACGGATGGTCCCGTTGCGGACGCGGCACAGCGCCAACCGGCCCAGGTACGGCGAGGCATCCAGGTTGGTCACGTGAGCCTGCAACGGTGCGTCGGGGGTGTAGCTGGGCGCCGGGATGGTCTCGGTGAGTGTGGCAAACAACGGTGCCAGGTTCTTACTGTCGGGGAGTTCACCGTCGGCCGGTGCGGTCAGGCTCGCCCGGCCGGCTTTAGCGCAGGCGTAGAGGATGGGGAAATCGATCTGGTCGGCGGTTGCGTCTAGATCGAGGAAGAGTTCGTAGGTCTCGTCCACCACTTCGGCGATTCGAGAATCGGCCCGGTCCACCTTGTTGATGACAAGGATGATCGGGAGGCCGAGCTGGAGTGCTTTCCGCAGCACGAAACGGGTCTGCGGGAGCGGGCCTTCGGCGGCGTCGACCAGCAGCAGCACCCCGTCCACCATGGACAGTCCCCGTTCCACCTCACCCCCGAAGTCGGCGTGACCGGGGGTGTCGATGATGTTGATGGTGGTGCCGTCGTGACGCACGGCGGTGTTTTTTGCCAGGATGGTGATGCCCTTTTCCCGCTCCAGGTCCATAGAGTCCATCACCCGATCGGTGCCTTGCCCTATGGCAGCGCTGTCAGTGGCACTGTCATCGGCGGCGTCGCCGTGAGTCCGCAGCGCGCCGGACTGCCACAACATGGCGTCCACCAGGGTGGTTTTACCGTGGTCGACGTGAGCGACGATCGCTACATTGCGTAGGTCGTCACGGGTGGCGGTGGGGGCAGGCTGATTGGTCATGCCACCATCCCAGCATCCGCGCCGTTGCAGTGCTCAGCCGGGGCGGCGGCGGGGCTTGACCTGAGGTCACCTCAGGTCAAGTAGAAAAGCCGCGACTCGACCGATGCGCTCTAACGCCTCGAAGCCGAGAACACCACGGTGGTCGATGAGTCGTTCGACAGAGATGGAACGGAGGTCTTCCACCGTCGCGTAGCTCGTCTCGGTGAGTCCGCTTACCCCCGGTTCGATCTCCACATGAGCGGGCAGCCCTCGTCTGGTGCGGGTAAGCGGGACCGCGATGACTCGCCCCGAGGGTCCTTGGTTCAAATTGTTGGCCGATATCACGATAACTGGCCGCCGGAACCCTTGCTCGTGACCGATTGGTTCACCGAGATCGGCAAGCCAGATATCGCCGCGACGTGGGGCGGCGGGTCGTTTCATCTTCCAGCCGGCTCGTCTAGGCCGTCACGCACGGTCTTGTCCCAGATCGCTCGTTCAGCCACTACCTCATTCCAGAGCTTTTCATCGGCTCTCAGGTGGGCATAGCCTTGGTTGAGCTCCCGCCAGAACTGATCCTGTTCGTAGGTATCGATCGCTTCTTGTACCACGTCCTGCAAGCGCTTACCTGTGGCCTTCGCTAGTCCGGCGATTCTTCTATGCGTCTTGTCACTCACCCGCAGCGTAGTACTCATGCGTTTGAGTCTACTAAGGGGTCGACTCAAACGCACCATTTTTTGTTTCCGAACTTTGGCCTACCGCGGCCTTACCCAGCCGAGACGGTCTCACCCCACGTGACTACCCGCCGACCTCTCAGGCAGAGACAAGTCCGACGCTGTGGGCGGTGCCGCAGACCACGGTCTCCTCCTCGCCTGCACAGGCGACGTTAGAGACCGAGTCGATCGGGGTTTGACCCGCATCTATCCCACTTAGAGTAGGATAGATGCATGGCTGAAATCCATCAGGAGATGGTAACTCGTCGCAGTGGTAGCCGCACCCCACAACGGCGGGGCGTCAGCGGGCAGACGCTGAAAAAGTCTGTGACGATCCCGGCCAACATCGCCGCGGAAATCGAGACGCAGGTGGGACCTCGGGAGTTCTCGGCCTACATCACCCAGGCGGTGGTACGGCAACTCGAACATGACCGCTTGGCTGCGCTCGTCGATGAGCTGACCGACACCTTCGGCGAAGTACCTGAGGACGTGGCAGCGGAGGTGGACCGCAAGTGGCGCGACGCGCTGAGGTAGGTGTCGGCACCGTGGTGTTAGACAGCGAGGGTGTGGTCAAGGCCGCTCACGGTGACCCAGCTGTACGGCGGC
>JBGTNI010000109.1:0-26957 GCA_041743105.1 Mycobacteriales bacterium
GTGAGACAGTCCTTCCGATTCTGGCCCACATCCAAGCCAATCTCGACGGCGACCTCTCGCTGGGATGCCTGGCCGAACGTGCTGGCTACTCCCCATTCCATTTCCACCGTGCGTTCGAGGCGGAGGTCTGCGAGACGCTGAAGGCCTACACGCTCAGGCTGCGGCTGGAGCGGGCCGCGTTCCGGCTGGTGTTCCATGGCGGCACGGTGCTCGAGGTCGCGGCTGACTGCGGTTTCGATCATCCCGCCACCTTCTCGCGCGCATTCCGTCGTCGGTACGGCGAGTCGCCAACGGCCTACCGCGCGCACGGCAGGGTCGCCATAGGGACCGACGAAACCACGGAAGGTGCACAGCCAGTTGCCACCCATTTCGCCCTGTCGAGGACCCGCATCGTCGAGCTGAAGGACGCCCACCTCGCGTTTATCAGGCACGTCGGGCCGTCGAACTGGTCGATCCAGGATTGTTCGAGGAGCTGGCCGCCTGGCACGCCGGCGAAGAGCTCGGCCCGCGACCGTTCTTCCTCGGTATCGGCCACGACGCGCCGACGACGACTGCGGCCGACCGCCTGCGCTTCGATGCGGCGGTGCTCGTTCCGGGTCCGATTCAGCCGACCCGCCGGATCGCTCACCACGTACTGGCCGGTGGCGCATTCGCGCTGACGAGCCATGTCGGCCCGCTGCCGTCGGTGGCCGCGGCCCACCGCACGGTGTTCGCCCGGCTGCTTCGCATGCCTTGGCATCCGGATCGTCGGGCTGCCGGTGGTCGAGGTCTATCACACCACCCGGGTCGACACCGGGCGGTCGATCAGCAACACAGACCTGTACGTCCCGGTAGAAAGGGGTAACGCGTGGCCAGGTACGACGCATCCATCGAGATCGACGCCCCGCCCGAGGCAATCTTCCCGTTCCTCGTCGAGCCCGACAGGCTGAAGCGCTGGGTAGGCGGCTTCGTGGAGGCGCACGGGCTGACCGATGGCCCGACGGGCCCCGGATCGAAGAGCATCGACGTGATCCGCGAAGGAAAGCGGGAAATGCGCTTCGAGACCGAGGTCACCGCCTACGAGCCGCCGCTTGGCCTCTCCGTCGCGATCAAAGACTCGGGGATGGAAGCCATGAGCCACTACCGCCTCGACCGTCGCGGATCCTGCACTCGAGCCGGCCATGTGCAGGAGGTGCGCTATCGCGGCTTCCTCCGGCTCATGGGGCCACTGGTCGGCGGGCATGGTGCGGCGGAAGCTGCGCGGGGATCTGGAGCGGCTGAAGGCCACCGTGGAGAATGCGCTTGGGTAGCTGCATTGCCGGAGCTGGTACCGATTGGACGTCCTGAGCCGCGCGACTACGAGGTGGTGTACGCCATCATCCGTCGTGGCACCGGACCGCTCGGTCTGGATCTTCCGTTCTTCGCCCGCAACCACCTTGCGCAGGTCGTCGGCGACGTAGAGCTTCTGGGCTACCGTGTCAGGATGGCGCGGGTTGCGGAGCGCGTCGGCGCTCGACCGACCGATGCCGGCCCGCTCTTCAGGCGGCGACCGCCGAGGGCAAGCGCACCAAGGTGGAGTACCGTGGCACACCGCGAGGGCGACGACGAGCAGCGCGAACGCCGGAGGGTACCGATGTCATCGTGCGTCAGCCCGGCCGGGCAGCACGCTGCGGTCGTAATAGTTATGCGATCGCGCTACGATGTCTAACGTGATCAAGACCACGCGAAGGGTGACTGTCGTCGACAACTCGGCGCTTGCGCAGCGTATTGGCGGGCGCCTGCGCAAGGCACGTCTTCAAGCTGGGCTTACCCAGGCCCAGCTTGCAAAGGGCCGCTACACGCCGGCGTATATCAGCGCTTTGGAACGGGGCTTGGCCAAGCCGTCGATGGCTGCCCTTGCATTCATCGCCGAACGTTTGGGCTTGCCGACCGAGCAGCTTGTCGCTGACGCCGCCGAACTCAAGCCCCTGCGGCTGGAGGCCGACGTGGCACTCGCGGCGGGGGACTATCAACGGGCGATCGACCTGTACACCCAACTCCTGGACCGGCGGTTGGACGCAGGGTCCAAGGCGGAGATCCAAGTCGGCTTGGCCGAAGCGTTGTGTCGCATAGATCGCGGTCACGACGCACTCCCACTGGCGTCGGCCGCCGCCGAGCACTTCTCAAGGGTCGGGAAGGATCAGCAGGCCGCAATGGCCCTGTACTGGGCCGCCTACGGACATTACCAAGAGGATAACGTCGACGAGGCTAGATCGATGCTGGCCGACCTGCGTCGGCGCGTCGGAGAAGGCCTCAACGTCGCACCCGACTTTCGCTTCCGCATTCTGACGGCGCTGGCGAACGTCGAGTCCCGAAGCGGCGAGGACCAGCGTGCCCTGAGCTACCTGCACGAAGCAGAGGCACTCACTGGTCAACTCGAGCTGCGCAAGCGGGCCGTCTTCCTTGCAGGACTCGCGATCAGCTATCGGGAGTCTGGTGACTACGAAGCATCCATCAGTGCCGGCACACAGAGCCTGGCCTTGCACCGTGCGGCGCGCAGCGCCATCGACCAAGCAAACTTGTCCAATAACCTCGCGCTCACATACTTGAGGCTTGGCAGCTCGGATCGAGCGGCGCAGTTGGCCGACTCGGCTGCCGACATCGCCGAAGCGGAGCAGGAGCGGCGATTGCTTGCCCACATCCGCGAAACCCAAGCTCAGATCGCATTGGCTCGAGACGACATTCCCGGTGCGCGACGGTTTGCGGATGCTGCACTGGCTTTGGCCACCGAGACGGGGAATGACATCGCCGCAGCAAGCGCGACACAGACTTTGGGAACACTCGCCCTGGGCGAAGGCGACACTAAAGCTGCCATCGCCGCCTATGCCCATGCTGTCGAGCTGATGCGAGGACTCGGCATGCCGGCTCGCCTGCAGGAGGCGCTTGGCCGACTAGCGCAACTGGTGTCCGAAAGCGGAGACTTGGCCGCTGCCAACCGTCTGTATGCCGAAGCCCTCGCCATCCGCCGCAAGTAGCACGATTAGTACATAATAGTTGTGTGAACTAGGCGGTCGCTGGCCAGACGCGGGTCTACTTTTGAACGCTTAGGGGAACAGGCCTACTTGGGCCAGGGGTTTCCTGAGCCGTCGGCCAAAGCAGAGGCGACGCTGACCAAGGTTAGGGCGATCGTCAGGGCGATAGAGGCCACGACTGAGCGGAAGCGGCGAATCGACATGCTGGGTCTCCTTTCCCAGCGAATGGCGTCGACCGCCTAGATCACGAGCAGTACCCTAACCGTTTCAACTGTGAGAATCAACTATTAGTAATGTCCACGATCTCAAGCGTACACTTTCCCCTTCGGGTTCGGGTGGGCTTGGTGCTCCGTGCCGCCCGCGTCGCCCGAGGTCTCACTCAGGGCGAACTGGCGGGGCCCTATACGGCCGCGTTCGTGAGCCGCGTCGAGCATGGCGACGCAATTCCTTCGCTGGGCTCGTTGGAAGTGCTAACGGCCCGGTTGGCGATGACCTTGGAAGAGTTCTTTCGCCTCGTCGAACAGCAGGACGGCGGCGAGGGAATGGAAGACGTCGAGCGACCTCCCGCTGACTACTCCCAGTAGTTCGCGGGGCGAATGCGGAGGCCGGCCGCGCGATCGAATGCCTGCCAGTAGGGGAGTCGCTCAAGGAGGAACTCACGTCGGCGCGCTGACATCAGCGGCTCGGAACTAATAGTCCGAGCCAGGTTACGAATGATGGCCAAGCCGGCGGAATTGCCTGGCCCGAGTCGCATCGACGGTTGGACCGCCTTGGCGTAATAGCCACGAGAGGTGAGCCCGACCGTTATATCGTCCCGGGCATTGGCATCTGGGGCTAGCGAATCGAGGGATCTGATTAGGACTTGCTCACGGCGCCGTCGATCGCGCCGGTCAGGGTGCGCGTAGACTTCAGCGCGGCGCCCAGCGACAAGCACCATGCGCACCATGAGGTCGCGGCGTCGGGCGTACGACGGTAGTCGAAATGCCTCGGCAAATTCGACCCAGTTGTGGTGCTCTCGCAGCGTCGAGGCGTAGCGATAGAGCTGTTCGCGTGCGGCGTCGTATGTGTCGCGAAAGCGCGCGCCCCCGCGAAAGAGCTCCATCCCGGCCCACTTGAGCTCGAACAGTGTGATGTAGGTCCACTGGCTGTCGCGCGTGATGCGCAAGAAGTCTGGGCGCAGTGGCGTGGCGCCTAGCAACCGAGGCTGGGCGATCACAGCGCCATGCACCGTCCCGTGGTGTCCGTAATCAGGTGTACCGGCCGGCGTATAGGCGACGGCGAAGGGCAGCAAGCAAGGGTGAGCTTCGAGGAAACGCTGCAAGTCGAGCTCGGCCAAGGGCCGCTTGTCGATCATCAGGCGCCAAGTTCGATCCACCCGAAGGCTGTAGTCGTCCCAAGACATCGGAGCGGCGCGGGAACGGGGGCGAGCGATGCGAACCGGCTCCACGTCGCCGTGAAGTGGTGGTCCGGAGTCTCGGACCGTCATCTGAGGCTGATCTGTTCGGCGAGACCGGGCATCACCACGGTCGATGGACCAAGATCGTCATTCGAAGCCTACCTCTCCACGTGCGGAGCCAAGCGGTGTGCTCGAGCATCTGTTGGGCGGCCTCGAGAAGCCGCCGCTCCTGATCTGGAGTGGCACGCCGTGCACCGCCGTGCCGTGCGATTTCCAGCTCCTGCTGATACATGCTGTGACGCACCTCGGCCGCCAGCGCTCCGACATCGGTCCGGATTGGTTCTGGCACCAAGGGAAGGTGCCGATACGCTTCCGGCAGCACGGTGCAGAGTCGGGAGACCAACCGCTCATCGCTAATGAGCTCCGCCAGCTGCCGTTCGTATCGGACGCCTTCCAAGCGGCGCGCCACGCGGCGGACTCGTCGCCAGTCACGCTCGGCGGCAGCGTGAATCACGTCGATCACGTCCAGCAGCCAGGATCGTGTCTCAGGGCGCGCTCCTCTACGGCGCGAACCCGATCCTGCTCAGCTGCCCCGCGTCCCATTCGGAACGCGATGACCGCGGTTGCGACGATCGCGAGCGGCTGGAGCAGCGCAGCCAGCAGGGCAAGGCCAGGGAGAAGATCTGCGAGGCCCTCAACCACCCTCGTCGTGAGCCCACCGCCGCTCGAACCTCAGAGGCGAATAGAACTGAGCAGCGGTGCGCATATCGCCTTCGTGTGACCTAATCCGCCTGACGATCATTCGCCTGCTCCTCAAGCAAGAGCCAATCATCGTTATCGCGGAAACGCCGCGATCTGCCGTCCCATCGCTGGGGGCGCTTGCCGTCGTCGAGCTGTTCTAGGAATGGAAGCAGCGGCCGAACGGGAGGGTGTGGTTGCGCCTCACGCGCGTCGAGGTAATTCGATGCCCACTTGAAACGTGCGCGGTACGGGTCCCAGCCGAAGCCATCGAAGAAGACTTCACTTCCCACGAGCGTCATGTACCACTGGCTAGGGACGCCGGTCGGGTTGTCGCGAACGACAACTTCTCGTTGCACGTCGCCCAGCAAACTCAGGAGCTCCGGCTGGTCCTTCAGCGCGTCGCTCAGCGCCTGCCATTGCGGGTACCGCACCGGCGGGCTGACCAGCAGCACTGGTTTGCGCTGCTGACGAGCCAAAACGATCTCGTGTGGCGTGCCGACGCTGTACAGATTCGTCGGGCAGCACGCAATGACGAAGTCGCTGAGGTCGACCATGCGCAGGTCGATGTGCATGACCGGCCAGAAGGAACCGGACAACCTCGAACGCACCGCGGCACCGCGCGAGCCCTCGTCGAAGATCCAATCCTTCCGTTCTTCGTTGCTCGTCTCGTCCTCGATACCGTAGCGGCCGAGGTTGCGCACCATCGGCTTGAACCACGGGTCGAAAACTCGCACTCCCCAGCTCTCAAGTGCATCCGTCAGGCGCGCCCGCCAGCCGATGAGCGCCTCCTGCTTGCGATCGACGACAAAGTCCATCGGACCTGACAGATAGCAGGTGGTTCCGCGAAGCAGGGAGATGGCGGGAGGCATCGTTTCACAACTCCAGAGCGACAGAAGGTGGATGGTGGTCGGTGCCGCGCAGCCCGCGCTGAGCGCCGCTCAGACCAGCTGGCTGTGGCTGGTCATGGTGGATGCGAGCAGAGCCGGGTACGACGGCCGGTCTGAGCTCCGGCGACACCAGAATGTGGTCAATCCAGGAGCGCATGTCGGTCGGCATGCCGTAGCGGGATTCGGTCAGAGGGTTTACAACCCGATCCTTGTAGTCAATGGTCCAGCGATCGTCGAGGGGCATCGACCAGTGGGGATCCGTGAAGATGCGTGCCGGATCCCAGAGGCTGCCCACCACAGGTTCGAGAAAGGCGCCCCCGAGCTTGGCTGCGTAGATGTCGAACTCCGCACTGTCGTTAAGGTCGCCCATCAGCACGGCCCGGCCGTTGCCTTCGTCATCGACGAGTCGATTCAATCGTGCGCGGACGGACGCCGCCTGCGCCCGCAGCTTCATACGAGATGCGCGAGCCTGGGTCTCGTACGCGTAGAGATCACCGGGGATGAAGACGCCCTTGGATTTCGCGTGGATCACGATGACCGTCACTGGAGCCGACACATCCGCACCTGACAGCACGACCTCGTATGGCACCCGGTTCGCCCATGAGTACACCTCACGGATGTGGTCCCCGTCGGCGTCGAACGGCCCGAGCGCAAACAGCGCGCTGCATTCCTCCTTGGAGCGGGGCTGGACTTGCAGGGACAGGCCTTGCCGGACCGCCAGACCGAGTCCGAGAACACCTCGGCGTTCGGCTTGATGCACAGCGTAGCCACCGACATGAGCATCGAACCAGCGTTGGGTCCGCTCTTTGGTGACCGCTGCCTCGACCAAACCGATGACATCGGCGTCGACTTCGTGAATGAGCGCGGCCAGCAACGCGGATCGGTGCTGGGCCGTCGGGCGGACCGGCCGTGCGGGGTCCGCCGGCACGAGGTCGGACAGGTTCTCGCAGTTGAGGCTCAGGAGCGAGAGACGCATGAGGTGCTTACTATTGTGCATACGGTTTCAGCATGCAATGCTGAAAGTGCGCTAAATGATTGGGTCGCAACTCGGGAGTGAGGGTGGCGATGCTTGAACGTCGGCCAGTCTCTCGGATGGACGCCGATGAGCGCGGCACGTTGGCAAGGCTGACGAAGCGCTTGGCGGCGGTCCTGCCTGGCGCGCTGCGCGAGCGCGCCGACATCCTGCGAGAAATTCTCAGCCTGCATCAGCGTGTCTGGTCACGGCTGCCTCCGTCGACCACGCCGGCCGCGGCGAGGACGGCCGAAGCTCATCTGGGGCGTTTGGCGGAACAAGCCGTGCTCGAACTCGGCGGTATTCCAGATCGTATGGCCTGGTCAATTCACGAGTACGACGACGCACGCTACGGCCCGCTCCTCGGCGTGAGTGACGATGGCGGTGCTGCGTCGCACATCGTGGCCGCTATGCACGACTCTCCCAAGGCGCGAGTGCTACGCCGACGCGGCGAGCTGTCCATCCAGACCGTTGGCGGCTGTCTGGATGCGGAACGGATGAGCGCGGCAGGCGAGCTCCTGGTTGGCCCGGCCGAATATGCGCGATGCGCCGCCGCCGCAGCTGGCCGCGTGCCTGTCACCACGAACGTGGGCACTGTCGTCCTGCCGCGCTTCTTCCGCCATCGACCCCAGATCGTGTTCAAGGCTCGCGGTCCGCGGAGGCCGATGGGATTGGCGATCAGCCAACTCAAGGCAGTGCTTGCCCCATACGTCGCACCGCCAGGTGGCGGCAATGCGCTGCCAACCACCGTCTTCGTAGCCTTTCGCGGAGCCGATCGGCTCAGTACGGCCAAGAAGATCGATGTGCTTTCGACTCTGCAAGGCACGATCGCATCTGGGCAGGTGGGCGACCCGCAGGAGCACCGTCTCGGCCTGCTGCAGCGATCGCGCAATCGCGGTTCAAAGGCCCCGCTGCTGGCCATCGACATCGCTGCGGCCGCCGCAATACAGCAGGTCATCATCGAGGGGGACGCCAGGTACGAGTCGCAGGACCAACTCCTCCTGCCTGGTCTGCTGGCGTTCTATCCGACCGCGCGCGTCGGCGAGGTTCTTGCGCATGCCGCCAGCCGAGGCATCGTCATCACACCAAAGAATCAGATTGACGTCGCGACGTCGGCGCGCACGATTTGGGTCGGCCTGACCGCGGCGCGCAGCATGGGGGCCAGTCTCGGCAAGTACGGCCTGTTTCCTCTAACGCTACCCGAGCAGTTCGAAGCCATGGCTCAGGTCCAGCCGCACTTTGGGTCGTGGACGGCGACTCCCGCGTTCTACGTTGACCGTCCTGTGGTGTCAGCGGCGGCTGTGCACGAAGAGAGGGGACTCATGGCCGCGGCGAAGGAGTGGCTGGCTGCCGCGGCCAAAGCCGAGGCTAGCGTCGTCCTTTTCGACTCACCGGACCGCACGCCGGCGCCGATTGGATCGGGTCGCCTCCGCTATGACGAGGAGCGCGGGCGTCGCATGATCAAACGCAACCCGCAGGATTCGGTGGGCGTGCTGACAATGTCGGATGTGCACAAGCTCCTGGCCATCGCGCAACGCCAATCCCCCGTGGTGCGCACGATCTGGGCGGGCGGTCTGGACGGTCGGCAAGCCTTCGACCTCGCGCGTCACGGTGCGTTCGGGATCTACACGACAAGCACGACCGCTCGCCGGGTGGCATTGACTGGAGTCGGTGACCCTAGCGCAACCAGCGCCATTGAGCCGACGTTCCTGGGGGTCTCGGCAGTGAAGATGGTGATCGAGGCTGGTTTCCTCGCTGGCGTCAATGCTCGAAAGGGACGGCCAGATCGCGAGGCGGCGATCGTTGATGCCGTGGAACCGGCGATCGTCGCGCTCGAATCGGGATTGATCGCGAAGCTTGATCACAGTGCGGCGGTGCCAGAGCTCGATGCGCTGCGTGGTGTCCTCGAGCCACTCTGGGAGGACCACCTGGCAGGTGCGACGGCACCGTGAGCGCGATCGAGGCGCAACTCTTCAGCGATCTGGCGAGTGTCGCGCACCGGACACAGTCAGCACCCGTCGATGCGATCGTTGTGGGTGGCGGTCCGAGCGGCATCACCGCCGCTCGGGCCCTCGCAGAGGGCGGTCGCTCGGTCGTCCTGCTGGAAGCCGGACCATATGTGTTGCCGACGCACGCGAACAGCACTGATCTGCGCTTCACCGAAGGTGCCGTGCGCCGCCTGCAGGAGGCCCTGTCCTACAGTCCGCGACTGGCGACGACCGACGGCGACGTGCCTTTTGGTGCACTGATCGCCGGGTTGGGCGGCCGCGGTCTGTTCTGGAATGGGGCGGCCCCACGGTTCATCGATACCGACGTTGCCGATTGGCCATTCAAGCTCGATGAGCTGGACGAGGTCTATGCATGGGCCGAGCAGGAACTGTTCGTCAGCCGGCGCTGGGGCCAGACTGCCCTGGCCCAAACGGTGATCGAACGGCTCGACGCCGTCAGCATCAGTGCGGAGCCCGAACCGTTCGCCATTGACGCGCGTGACTCCATCGATTCGTGGCTGGGCGGGACGATCGGTAACCCGATGACGCTCCTCCTTCGCTCGAACCTTCTGGCCCCGGGTCAGAACCGCCTTCTGGACGTCGTCCCGGAGTCGTTCGCTGTCCGCATGAACTTATCGCGGTCTAAGGACATAACGGTAGAGGTGCGCGACCAACGTCGCGGGCAGGAGGTTGAGGTTCGCGCGCGAGCCGTTGTGCTTGCGGCTGGCGGATATGAGTCGGTCCGCCTTGCAATAGCTTCGGAACTTGATGACGAGTCCGGGCACCTCGGGCGAGGGCTGGTTGACCACTGGTTTGTCAGGGCCTATTTCCCGCTCAGGGCTGGCCTCTACGCTGGCAACCAGCCGCAGGCTGCGGCGGTGCTGCTTCGTCCAGCTGCGACGCGTCCGTTCCAGATGGAGATCCACATGCCCGCGCGTCGCTTCTTCCACGGGCGTCCCGGCACGTGGGCGCCTGACTCGACCGAAGCGTATGCCGCAATGATTCGAGCTTTTGCCCCCACAGGCTCGCCTGACGGATGGCTGGAAGTCACCTCGGACCAACCCGGAGGGTACCGCGTGCACCTGGCGGCCTCAGACATTGATGTCGAGCTGGTGCAGGCCATGCGGCAGGGAATCGACAGTGTGCGTGTAGCCCTCGGTGCCGGCGACGCGCCAATCGATCCTTACCCACTGGGAGCCAGCTATCACGAAGCTGGTGGCCTGGCGATGGGCTCGGACGCAGCTTCGGGGGTCCTCGATCCGTGGGGCCGAGCGTGGGGCGACCCGCGAGTGTGCGTTGTTGACGCATCTGCCTGGCCATCCATCGGATGTACTAATCCGCACCTGACCCTCGTGGCTGTTGCACGCCGGCAGGCTGCGGCGTTGGCCCAGACATTGGCAGAGACATCATGAGGCGGCCGGGTGGTTGCGGCACGCAACGGCCTGGCCGCCAGCCGGCTTTCTAGGGAGGTCCCGATGATCCCGCGTATGCCCACACGACCTGATGCCTTCCGACTCTTCTGCGGCTACCGGAGACCTGATCTCGCAGAAAGCGAGTTCCTGGCTGAGCTCGGCGAAGTGTTCATGCCAGGCACGCCATTGATGTTGCGCGAACTCGGGCTGGCTGCCTACCTGCCGACCGTGGTGCCATCGGCGCCGGATGTCCTTGACCTACCCGACGAAGTGGCAGTCATTGCGTATGCATCGCGGGAAAGGTATGCGCACGCACGCCGCCAGACGGTGACCGGCCGCATGTACACCCATACCCACCGTGCTGTGTTCGACATGTCGCGCAGCGCTGCGGACTTCGCCGCAGAGCTGGGCCCGGTCGGGGATGGTACGGCGCGTTCCTGGGTTGGAGCCACGTCACGCGATTGGCAGGCCGATGGCGATGTGCTGTGTTGGGTTGGCCATGGCTCGTCATCGCAGCCCGACCTCCGCCAACCAATTGCCGATGCCATCTCGCAGCGCTTCGCGGACCTGCAGTCTGCAGGCGTGTCGCAATGTCTTATTCAGGCTGCACCAACCTGGGCGGCCCTCTGGTTCCTGCTAGATGGCTTTGATGCGGCCCGACTGAACGGGGCGCAACAGGGGATCCGCGACGCGCTGGTCGGGTTCAACGAACTGCTATTGATCCCAGCCGCCCGCGCGGTCTGGCGCGATGACCCACCGATCGTCCCGGTTGTCCGACCCTCCGCTTGGAACCTGATCTTCGCGCGCGAAGTGCGGCATTTCCTCGAGTAGGGGCTAGGCGGCCCTGGTGGATCGAGGTCGCCGCGGGGTGATGACATTTGGGACGGCCACCCCCCGCACCGAGACGCGGAAGTCGAGAGCTTGTAGTTGCTCGCCGCAGCGGTCGAGGCTCAGGCGACTGAAGAAGGGGAGCTTCGTCGGGACCCGATCCGTATCGGGCGTGATGATCGCGTAGACCACTTCGAACTGATCTCGATCTGGCTTCTGGTCTGGAACGATGTCAGCGACGAGGGGCCGATCCTTGGCCAGCAGCTTGGCGCGCGTCTTCTCCCGGAATGATTGGGAGTTCCGGAAGAGACCTGCCGAGTTGAGCCCTTGTAGGAAAAGGTGGCTGAGGTCATGCGCCTCGAGTCCCCGTTTGACGTGGACAAGTTCTCTCGCGGCTGTGAGCACATCGCACACCTCGACTGGGCCGCGCTCGCCCGGGAAGCGAACCGTGTCGCGGTCCAATGTTGCCCAATCGGTGCGGCCCACCGTAATCCTGTCGTTGTAGTCAGCCTCAGTTTCGTTCGGCAGGCTGTCGGGCAGCGCGAGACCCGATACGGCGATAGAGGCGATGCGCCCATCGACTTCCCGAGCGTAATTGGTATCGACCTCGAACCAAGCTCCCTCGGAGAGGACGTAAAGGCGCGGGCCCTGCACGGCCTCGAACACGAGCGTGTCGTAGACCCGCCAGGATCGGACCGCGCTGTCGGTGTCTCCTCCAATCAGGTTGACCCGGTGGCTGCGCAGCGGACCTACGTCGTCAGGGACGCCATGGACCGCCAGGTAGTCGTCGAGCGACAGCGTGCTATGCAGCGGCGCATCGCGGCTTTCTCCGGTATAGCGATAGCCAGCGACGTTCTGGAAGTCGATGATCTCCGGCTCGGCGAGGTATGCGCCGCCTGCCCCTGGTGTGCTGAGCGACGAGATGAGGAGCGCGTCGAGCCCGGCCATGAGGTCTGCGTCGTCGATCGGTCGAATGCGATCAACGTAGCCAAACCGCTCGCGGTAGTCATCAGCGGCATATAGGTCGATCAGTCTTGGCGTGCGATCAGCCAGCTCTCGGGCGCTGACGGCCTTCGCGACCGACAGCGATGCGGTGCCACTGACTCGCGTCCCCAGCTCGGCGTCGACCGGGACACCCGTTATGGCTCGCAACATCTCCCGGCTAGCCTGCAGGCCGAGATCTTCAACCGCAACGCCGCGGCTGCCCTGCCTTCGCGTCAGGAGGATGATGTCCTCGATGGCGCGACCATCGACCGAGCGAATACGGTCGGGGTCAACGACGTTCAGCGCCACGCGTAGGCCGAAGTCGGGGACACATCGGTCCAGGGCGAGCAGATAACGACCGAGGCCGAAGGTGACAGCCACCATGCGTCCAGCGGCGCGGAACAAGAGCAACGCCTCGCCCTGTCGCGTACCAACGCCTGAGATGGTCTGACCAACGCAGTCTTCCAGGAACCCAAGCCATTCCGGGCTGCGGTTCGGCAGCGGGCGCACATACACAACCCCGTCGATGTCGAGCGCATCGCGCAGGGGGTAGTCGGCTAATGACGTCTGATCGTCACGCAAAGCCTGCGCGAACTCCTGAACGTCGGCGCGCAACAAGTACATCGTGGTACCGGGCAGTCGGGGCGCCTCAACCGCCATGTCGTCGCCTTCGAGCGACTGTTGACAGTTCGCCGCGTTGCCCGATCGATTCGGACAGGCGAGCTGTCACATCGGCTCCGAAGAATAGGCTCAGGAGGTACTCAACATGGCAAGACCGACGATGACCAGGCAGCAGGTCCGCGATAAGGTGGAGTGGGAAGGCGGCGTCGTCAGCACGCTCAGCTACGGCCTGCGGGCGGAGGACATCGCAGACCCGAAACTGGCTTCGCTCTGGAGCGAGGCGCAGCAGATTCAGTCGGAGCTCAGCTCTGTGGTGGCCGAGATCAACCAGTCTCTGCGCGCGGCCTAGACGCCCACGGCGATGCATGGCGGAAGTATATAACGATGGCAGTATCAACAATCGCGAAGGGCGCACGAGGCTAGGCGGCACGCAGGGCTCAGTGACCAGGGTCCACGGCGTCGAATCTGCCTGACGCAGATCAGTCGCCCGGCGTCGCGACAGAGATGATCTCGTCTTTGCTTTGGCCGATGAGGCGGTAGCGAGCAACTCCCTCACGGCGGACACGCAGTTCGATTCCCCAAGGGGTTAGGACCGGGGATTCGACCTCGCCGTACTCGACCAAGATCACCACTCGGCATGGCTCGCCGGGCTCGTCCTCAGCGATCGCGGCGAACACATCGCGGTGAGTTGTCGGCGTCTCTCCGGACAGCTTTATTGCCAATACCCACCATGGCGGCGTGCCTGGATTCTGGAGCTCGGATTCGGACCAGTCGACTAACTCGAGCACATGGGACTCCTTCTGGCATTACTGACTCCGCGTCGACCATCAAGCCCACGGTGTCAGGTGAGTGCGTGCACGGGCGGGTCGACGGCCGCCGCCCCGTCCAGTCCGCTGCCACATCGACTGACCCGGATCCCGTGCGGCGCCAAGCGAAACCACGGCAGTTCGGATGCGTCGTCGATCAATTGGCCGTGAGAACTGCACGCGCCTGCGGGGGAATGGCCGCAAGCTTGACTTGGGCTCCTGCGGGAGACTGGCGGGTGATGACGTACGGGCAGGCCGAGCATGCGCGTGGACCTGCCTGCGCGAACCAGCGGCAAGCCCGGCGAATCGAGCAATGCGGCAAAGCAGCCGCTTTCGGCACGTGTTGCTTGTTCTGTTCGCCCAACACTTGTTCGATCACGCCGCACGCGTCGCCTGTCCAGTAGCCGCATTTCGCCTCGACGCACGGGGACGAGAAACGGAAACGCTCTTCAGCCGGTCGACCGCGGGCGGCGCTCTGGAGGAAGTCTGTGTCTACGGTGAGGGCCGGCTGGATGTAACCGATGGCACCGTCGGGACCAACAACCCCCAGGAGGATTGCCCCTTCAGCCGCCGGAGCGCTGGGACAGAGCTTCGTCTCGTCGGATCTGCTCATCGCCCAAGGCCGAGTTCCTCGGGGCCTCTGAAGCCGCCCTTCTCAAGTTGGTCGGGCAGGATGGGATCCAGCCACAATCCCCACCACTCTGGTCGTGGATACCGCGGGAAGTGGAATCGGAAGTCGCCCTGAAGGTCAAGATCGGCGAGTGCGGTGATCGCCGCCTTCTGGATGGCGCTGTTCACCCTTGCGAGGACTTCGTCATCAAGGTCAACGCCGTCGATGACAACCGTAAATTGCTGTCGTTTGCCTCGCTCTGCCACTGCTGGATCTCCTCTTGCATACGAGCCCGACCAGTACACACCTCCACCTGAATGCGTGTCAACCATTATTTCTGCACGGGAGCGTCTTGGATCTCAGCGGTCGCACGGTGCAAGCGCATCTCAGCACGCTACGCACACGTCTGGGCGTGCACAATGAGGCTCAGGCTGTGTACGTGCTATGGCTCGGTTACCGCGATCATGTCGAGGTCTGCAAGGCGCGGACACATGACGAATGCATGCCGAATCTGGCTCTTCGTGGGAAGCGCAGGGGCGGATAGTCTTCAAGCAACTATCGGAGCCGCGCTTCGGACGACAGGCAATCCGGAGCACTGGGGCACTCGTCAGGTGCGTGCCGTTGGCTGGATCCATTTCTAACGTTGTACGCTCAGGAGCTGATCCACGATGGCTCGCGACAGCGTTAGCGCGACGGTCCCGGTTGCTCGGCTTGGCGCGAGACTCGGTCCGCCGGAAAGCCTCAGGATGAAGGACTAGAGTTTGATGTCAGCGTAGATCGCCGCGTGGTCGCTCGCCTGGTGGACCTTCGCTTTCATCGTCGGGTAGACCGGCCACAGGCTGCCGTTCTTGCCTCCCCACACTCCCTTGCGGAACACTCGCGCGTTGGTCACCCGGGCGAAGAGGTCGGGCGAGAGCAGGATGTAGTCGATCTTGCTTCCCTTAGTCCCATTGCCGAAAGTGCCCGGCCTGCCGTCCGAGACGAACTTCGGGTGAGCGCTGACGTCCTGCAGGTCGGTTTCCACCAGCAACGGAGCGAGGGAGACCGAATCGGGTGTGTCGTTGAAGTCGCCCACGATGGCGACGCTGGCATGCCCTTCAGCCCGCAGCCGAGCATAGATCTCGGCCGTTCTCTTCGCCTGACGCCTGCGCTTGGCATTCGAGCTCGTCTGGCCGCCGAAGCCCTTGCTTTTGAAGTGGTTGACGAGAACCATGACCTCCTCGCCCGACGGAGTCGTGATCGAGAACTCCGGGCAATCGCGACTAAAGATCAGGCCCTTGTCGTCTGTGTCATCGACGTGGGGCCGAACGTTGGCTATCTCGTAGCCGGCCTTGGTGAGGACGGCAACGTCGATGCCACGGTCGTCGTTGCCGTCGATCAGCATTATCCGTGGATACGGCGCGGCCCCGATCAACTGGAGCATCTGCCCGGAGAACTTGGTCAGACTGATCCGGTTCTCGGCCTCAATCACGCCAAGAATGTCGGCATCAAGGTCCTTCATGACTCGCGCGGTGTGGCGCATCGCTTGCTCGTCGACCGGTTCGGTTTTGAGGTCTACCCAGCCGATCCAGTCGGCCCGCCCGTCGGCGACGACCTCCACTGGCTTGCCAGGTGGGCGCTTGACGAGCTTCTCGCGGACCTGGCGCAGCCGCACGAACGGGCCGCCCTCGTCAGACCCGTTGAGGCCGAGCTTGGTCAGCAAATCGAGGATCTCGACCTTGTCGGCCGCGGAATACGTCGCCTGGTTGAGCAACTCGTTGATGCGGCCGTGCTGCTCGAGGATCGGCTTGCCTTGCTCCCAGGTCGACAGGTTCATTGCCCGTGGGCGTTCGAACAGGTTCTCCACGTTGTAGGACGCGATGCGGAAGGTCGCCATTACCCGGCCTTTCTCGAACTGCCGATCAGTCGATCGTGCGGAGCTGATCCCCCTTTACGAGGCGCAGTCGTAAACCAGAGCGGTCGCGGGCGCCCGCATTCACGACGTTGATGGCGTTCCAGCACGCTTGTTTGGACGGCCACGCACTGGTTGATGCGGGATCCGCTGAGCTGGCCCGGGCCAGCCTATCACGCCGGTAAAGTGTTACCAACTTTCCGTGTGTGTCCATGCTGGACGTGCCGGAGCTGGAAACCACCCGACTGATTGCGACGGTCGGAGTGGTGAGTAGACCGGCGGCGCAACGCCCGGCGCTTGCCCTCATGCGGGCTCGCCGATTCCAGCCGCCCATGCGACTTACGGCAAGATGGTGCCATGCGACGAGTTCTGGGGTGGGTGAGGGGCGGCGCCACGTCGGTGCAGCGCAATCTGGATCGGGTGGACGCCCCGAGACGGCGACCTACTGGGTCATTCGCGACAAGTGGGGGAGGGTAATCGGCGGCGCCAAGGCAGTCGCGGTTGATGATTCGATGATTGCCTTGGATGTGGAAGTCGCCGTTGAGCACCGTCGCCGCGGCCATGCTACGCGCCTCTACGAAGCCATCGCCGCAGCAGGGATCGACGTTGAAGCGGGCTCAGACACGTCCCTCGAATTTGGCCGTATGACGCCGTTGGGATATGCATTCTGCGTGGGTCGTCGGCGCAAGCACGCCGCTGGCGAGATGGCAGAGGAGCGAGACGATCATTAGGGTGAACCGATTCGCGGCGGGGTCCGCGCATCGAGCCCACACGTCGAGCCGAACACGGTCCTAGCCGACGGACGTTCTACCCATTGAGCGAACCCGGAGTCCAACACTGCAGCCCCTCTTGACACCGTGGCTGTCCTCTCCACGGTGGCCGCATGAACATCACCGATAGCGCTCTGCCGTACCGCGTAATCGTCCTCTGTTTCTCGAGCGACACGCCGAATCGGCTCGGTTTCGGGCCTTTCGTCGGTCCCACCCTGGCGGAGGCGCGAGCCGCTGCCAAGCTGTGGTTATCCACCGAACCATGTCGACCGCAAGAGTCAGATCCGTTCTGGACCAACCTTGGTGAGACACACGACCAGAATGCGTATTGGCTCCTCGAAGGCGAGACTGCGCACGAGATTGTCGAGATGATCGATTAGCTGCGGCCGGCTACGGGCGGTCTAGCCAGAGTATGGGCGCAGTGGAACCAGGGCCGTTCGTTCATCCAGCCAGAGCAGGACTCTGCTTGGTCGGTCGTCGTGTATCCATGCGAAACCTCGGCCAGCTCGCTCGGCCGTTCCGGTGCTCGGCGCCCTTCGTCGACCCGCGGTGCTCGACCTCAGGGAGGGCCGACTCCGAGCGATTGAGGGCTGGGACCTGCTGATCGGCTCAGCTGCTGATCGTCCTCATGCAAGGCCAGGACATCGCATACCCGGCAGATGACTCCACGCCTGTCCAGCCAAGGGGCGCGGCTACGGCGCATTCCAGCTGTGGGTGGGGCGATCGGTGCGACAGCCAATCTCGTCCCTTGACACGTTGGCGCTTGTGCCGATGTTTCAGGCGTGAAGCGCAACAGTCCGGCCAGTTGGACAATCGAGCTAAGCGACCCAGCCGCGAAGCGCGTCAAGAAGCGGCTGGAATCGCTCTGCCCTGATGCCGGTGAGCCGCTCGACTACCTGGATTGCCTCCTGTTCGGGTTATGGCGGCGTGTGGACGCCAGCGTCCGCATTGTCCCGCGGCATGCGACGCTGCTGCTCGACGCGTGGGTGAACGCTCGCGCTGCACGATCGCTCCGAGAACGGTCGCCGGAACGGTGGGTCGACGAGGCCGAAGTGGGGGAACTTCTCAGTGGTCTCTTCATCTTGCACTTGATTGCCAATTTCGGCCGAGCGCAAGATGAAGAGCGCCTCGAAGAGGAGTCCCTGGCAGGAGAGGGTTTGACCCTAGCGCTGCTTACCCCACGCGCCTACTACGCCGGGGATCGGCTTCTGACCCTTATGCAGCGCGCACAGACTGCTGCAAACAGCGGGTAGACCCTGCGCTCCGTGCCTTGCATATCGACTCGGTGCCGCTGAGTTTGCTACCCACCCGCCAGGAGGAGTCCCAGTTCGCGATGCAATCAACCTTCTCCAATAATGTGGATAAACCTATAGACAAGTAGGGTTGGGTGGCGGAGAGTGGGACGGGTCATTTCCGGCTTGGGCCGTATTCCGGGAGGGACGATGGACCGACTCATTTCTGCACTCCAACGCCGGGCTTCGCTCGTCCAGTTCCTGCCGGCCGGGGCCGCGGCTCTTATCCTGGCGGAGCTGTTCTACAAGTTCCACAGTTTCACAGCCGAATGCATCGCCTTCCTCGCAACATGGCTCGTCCTTGACCTTGTCCGCGAGGGCGTCATGGGCGCCGTGCGGGCGGTGGTCCCGCCAGACACCAGGGGCCGAAGATGATGGCGTCTGCGGGCCGCTCACACTCCAAGCTCGGTCTTGGTCGGGCGCGGTAGTTCGGCGTGCCGCTTGGCGAGCTCATCCAGCGCTTCCTGGCGGCGCTGGCGGCTGCCGGGGTGGAGACCGTCCTCGCTCTGTGGCGCATCCTGCTGACGCTGTTACTCGGGATCCTCCTCCTCCTGTCCCGTTTGCTCGGTCTGTTCGAACGGGGGGAGGAACCAAAGTCCGGCGATCGCTGCGCGGAGCTGCCGCCGCACGTCAAGCGGAAGCCTGATCCTTGTCTGTATAGCCAAGCCTGGCTGACGTCGCAGGGTTTGGCAGTGACATGGAACAACCCGGACATCTGGGTGACAGATCTGGGTGGGGCGACGGTCCCATCCGATCAACTCCAGCCGGGCACGTCCTACCTAGTCCATGCCCGGATCCACGACTCGTCGTTCGACCCCGCCTTGGCTACGGAGATCCGCTGCCTATATCGGCCTTGGAGTTTCAACTCGCCCGATCGGGTGCCGGTCGAGACAAATCCCGACGGCAGCGAGCGGATCGTCGTCGTTCACATCGCGCCCTGGAGCAGCGAGGTCGGCGTCTTTCGCTGGCAGACGCCAGCTCAAGGCGGTCACTACTGCCTCCAGGTCGAGTGCCGTCATCCGGATGACAAGAATCCCAATAACAACCTCGGCCAAGAGAACACGACTGTCCTGGCGACATCCGCTGCAGCTGGTATGCAGATCGCCGATACCCTGGACGTGTTTAACGCCGCGCGCGTTGCCCAAACATTTCGCGTCGCGACCGATGGATATGTCGTCCCGCGGGGTGAGATCGAACTACATTTGGACTCGAGGGAGCGACGGCTCGTCCAGCGCAAGTCCCTGACGCCAGTCCGCTCGGTCATGCTGACCAGAGACCCCTATAAGGGAGTCGTATCGCAGGCACGCCAAGGCCCGACGCTCGTTTCACATGTCTACCGCGGGTGGGACGCCCTCAGGAAGTCAAATGCGCGTGGAATGTTCGAGCTTGAACCAGAATGGGGTGTCCGGGTCGCTGGCCAGCCAGCCGCGGGCCGGGGCATAGAGCTGGAGATCCCGCCCGCATCGTCAAGGTCCGTGACAATCGAGGCTTCGGTGCCGGCCGGGCTTGCCCCGGGCACGTACGCGATGAATGTTTCGGCGGTCAGTCGCTCTGGTCGGCTGATCGGCGGCGTCACATACGAGATTGAGGTCCAGTAGGGATGCCGCGGAACCTGCCGCATTTCACGGAGTGCGCCTCGCCCGGCGACTCGCACCCCATGAAGGAGGCCGGCAGCATCGCCATGCTTGCCATCGTGAGCTTGGTTGGTGGAGCGGTGATCGCCGGCGCGGCCACGACCGTCCTCACGGCCATCGCCGGCCAGATTGCGACTGCGGGTTGCATCATCGGCTCGGGAGTCGCCGGCTTCTTCCTGATCGGCCTCCTTGACTTCAAAGCGTGGTATTACCACCGCCGCCTGATGTGCATTCACAAGGACGAGTGCGCCGCGGGCACTGTCATCGGGCATCCCCACGACTCATTCGACGGCGATCGCAAGATCGACATCCTCATCGCCCCGTTCCAGCCCCGCGAAACCGAGCAGCTGCAGATCCAGACACTGGTTGACATGGGCGCTGCCGGGGACTTGGCCAACGTGCCCGACGCGATGGACCTGCAAAACCGCCAGATCCACTTCGGCTACATGCGCGGCTTGAGCGAGGGCCAGCAGATCGACGTTCAGATCAACCTGGTCGACAACTACATGTTCAGCCAGCCAGGGCGGGACTTCCTTCGTCATTTCTACCGGCGCGACGAACCAAGGATGGGGACGGCCGCCTTCAACGAGTCTCCCGACGACACCGGCTCGGGCCCGAATCCGATGTTCCGGGTGAATCCTCAGGAGGGTGGCGACCCAGAGGAGAATCAGCTCGTTCCCTACATGCACACCGAGGTCGAGGGCAATGCTATGGCCCGCTTCCTCGACAACCTCATCGCCGGTGTGGTGGCCTTTCTCGCCGCGTTTCTGGCCCTTTGCATCGTGTGCGAGGTGGTCACAATGGGGGCGGCAGATTGGCTGTGCGGATGGATCGGCGCTGGCCTTGCTGCACTCTTCGCGCTGCTTGTCTGGTTCATTGCGAATCAATGGGTCAATCCGCCGGAAGACGGCAACGCCAGCGAGATCGACGTCGATGTCGAGGACACCGAGTTCGACACCCCACCGGGCGAGGCCCGCCCTGGCGACGTGGTCTTCCTGTTCGGGGATTGGATCATGGACGAGGAGCACGGTAACTACTTCGAGGTCCATCCGGTCAAGGCCTACTACCTGCTCTGCCGCTCGCGGCGGAATCCCGAGGACTGGGAGTTGACTGAAGAGGTTCCTGCCAGCGAGTGTCAGTTCGATGTATGCGAGCTGGATGCCGCGGCCTTTGATCGCATCTGTCGGATCGTACGGGCGGTCGAGACGACGGACCCCGACGAAGGCTTTACTACAACGATTGCGCAGGGGCTCTCGCTTATGCCTTCGGCGATCCGCTGACCCCAGGACGACAGGCTGATCTTGGGCCTGCACGCGGGAAGCCCGGTCCGGCCGCCTAGAACAATCACCGCGCGACTTCACGGAAGAGAACTTCCGTTTGCTGCAAGTCTTGAGTGAAGTCGCAGATGCATGCGGTGCCACGCCAGGTCAGACCGCCTTGTATTGGGTGCTGAACCGGCCGGGAATTATCGGAGCCACAACCGTAGCCCAACTCGTCGAAAACTTCGGTGCCCAAGACCTCGATATCTCCGCAGAACACTTGGGCGATCTGGAGCGTGCCAGCGCTTGGACAGACGACCGAACCCTGTTGGCCAGGCCCCAGAGCGCACGGACCGTCGACGCCTAGACGAAATCAATCGTTACCCGACATCGGCAGGGCGCATCGCCGCCCAATGGCGCTGAGCTCGGACTTGTCTCATGTCGGCTCGGCGGACAAGCGCCTCCGCGGATCAGGGCTGAGCTTAAGTAGTCATAAGGAGGCAGCTGGAGTGTCTACGGATCGAGCAAAGACCGGGCTCGACAATCGACGTCGGGTCCTAGGAGCCGACTACGTCGATGAGGTCCTAGGTAGGAGCGACGATTTCGACAGGGAGTTTCAGCAGCTTGTCACGGAATATTGCTGGGGCACCGTGTGGGCAGGAAGCGCGCTAACGGACAAACAGAGGAGCCTGAACAACCTCTGCCTAATGGCAGCGATGAATCGCCCGGCCGAATTCCGTCTACATCTGTCGGGCGCCCTCCGGAATGGGTGCACCCGCGAGGAGATTCGGGAGACGCTGATCCAGATAGCGGTCTACGTGGGCATTCCAGCTGGCGTCGACGCGTTCCGCCTCGCGCGGTCCGTTTTCGATGAGGCACATTAGGGGTAGGTGCCGAGGTCGTCGCGCGGACCTGGAACCGACGGCGGCGAAAACTCTGGCGACGCACGTGACCAGAACGGTGACCGCTTGATTGCCCACGTCAGGATAGACGATCGATCGGCGGCGCCCAGGGCCTTGGGTGTTGGACGTCCGGTCAGCTTCGCCTCGTTGAGCACATAACTGCGGCCGGAGGGCCTGCGCCTCGCGGTTGCTCGGCACACCATTCGCTCACGCGATGACCGAGGCGCTCGCGGCCGATCGAGAAGCCTTATCCCTGCCGGTCCTACAGTCAGCGGCGCGGCTCGTGGCCGCGATCCGGGGTGGGCGAGTGCGGTCGCCAACCGCTGCCAAATCGGGATTGCTATTGAACGGACGCCACATAGCCTGCCGATAGACCGATGTTGGCGGCGAGGGCTCGAAGTCTCGCCGCGTATTCCGGATCTCGCCCCGCCGCTGAATCCGGGGCGGGCAGGTTGTAGCAGAGAGCAGGAGACCCACGATCAGGTGCATGGAAGGGCAGGGTCGCTTCGTAAGGCACCTGATACGCAGTAAGAGGATCACCGTGACGTGAGCGTAACGGCGGAATGAGTGACATGCAGATCCGGTCGAGCGCTGTGCTTACGAGCGTGGGGGGTCGAGCGCAACCGGCACAGTTATGTATCATTCGCCGGCCACCGCCTCCGAGCCCCTCATCCGCTGATTGAAGTCGGCCCACCGCTCACGGGCGATCTGCTTGTCGCCTTTCGGGGATGGCGCCGCTGCGCTTCGCGAAGACGTGGAGGAGCACGAACAGGTTGTCCGAGCGCCGGTACAGAATTCGGTAGAGCATGGTGCCGTAGCGGCAGCGGAGCTCGCGAAGCCCGCCCTCGACTTGGCTGGAATGGGGGAATGGCAGGTGCGGTCCGAACAGCGCGATCCGCTCGATTTGGTTGTCGAGCACGACCTGCACCTTCGCCTCGAGAGCGTCGATGAAGTCGTACACGGGTTCCGTGCCGTCTGCGTCCCGGTAGTACACGACCGGCCTAACGGGTCGGATGCCATGCCGGAGATTGTGAAAGCATGCGGACGTGACGGCATCCGGAAATAGTTGACCGTCTCGCGCCGGTATTCGAGTGGACTGGTCTTGGCGCGCTAACGGCGTTCAACCTTTCGGGTGAGCAGAACGCTGCCGCCGAGATCGGGTAGGCACTCCTCGTGATGGGCGCGCTTGCATCGCGCCAGGTGGTCCCGGTATCCGAGCCACAGGACGTACACCGCCTGCGCCTCGTTGTGAACACCAAGCCTCTGCCTTAGCGAGGTCAGATGCGCTTGGACCGTGCGGGCACTTAGACCGAGCCTTTGCGCCGCCCCACCATGCGTGCCAGTCCGAACATAGGCCCGTAGCACCTCGAGCTGCCGGCTCGTCGGTGGTAGCGCATGTCCCTGCCGCCGCTCGCCCCCCACCCAGCAACTATAGAGTGCCAAGTACTAGAGCATTTGCTCTACGCACAAATGCGAATGGACGCACAGGCTACGCTGAGTGTGCTCGCAGTGAGGGTGTGGCATCCATGGCGGCGCCGAGCTCCGTACACGACATCCGATCGGCCATCCCCCGTGTGATCGTCGGCTCGCGGGTGCGCCTTCCAATTGCGGCGCTTGGCGTCATGGTTGGCGTCGGGGTCGCCCTCCCTCTAGCGCGCCAGATCGGTGTTGCCGGAACGGTGGCGGTGGCTGCGATTCCGCTTGTTGCGCCGGTGCTTCATCCCAGTCGCGGCAAAGGAGAATGATATGGCTCGTCGGCACTTTCGGACTAGCATCGCGCTCGCCTTCGCGTTGATTTTCACCCTGACGGTCGCCACCACCGCCTTGGCCGTGACCTACTGGAACTCGGGATGTTGGCAGTTCACAAACGTCGTGTGTGTCTTCAGGGACACTGGCTTCAGTGGGCCGCAGGGCCATTGGGTCGGTAGTAACTCCAGTTACGTGGGTCAGAACTACCCTGGATCGAGTGTCACGGTGAACGACACGGTAACGGGAGCTAAGAACAAGTACACCTCAAGAGACGTCAGATTCTGGACGAACACGAACTTCGGCGGCAGCTACTACTGCGTCGACTCCGACTCCGACGTTGGCAACTTCTGGTGGTCAGGGTTCAACGACGTCTTCAGTTCCCATCAGGTGATGTCGAACGACAGTTACTGTTGACCCATTCTCGGTATCCGCGCCGACAGTCACACTTAAGTCGTCCGATCCCAGCCTCAAATGACGACGAGACCCGGGGGCCGCCTGCGCATCTGGGCTCGCGGCCCCATCCTCATGGTGCTCTTTGGGATCCTCTCGGTCGGTGCCGGGATCTACGTAGGCGGACTGGTGCCGCAGATCCTGACGAGCCGTAGCGGTGACTCCCACGGCAGTGCAGCTCCTGAGCGGCTCATTCTCGCGCTACAGGAAGTCTTCGCCGCAGAGTGTCAGAGCGCCTCGCAAGCCTCAAGGACGGTGCAGAACGTCTTTAGCGAACTTGGATACACGGACTGGTCGGTCCAGCATTCGCGAGGTGTCACGCACTCGAATTGCGTGAACGGCAGTATCGTCGCGGAGACGCACACGGTAGTGTTGCTGCCAGTGCTATCCGCAGCCGTGAGGTCGGCCCTCCAGCAGTTGCAGGACACCTCCTACGACGCTTGCCTGACCGAACGACAGCTTACCGAGATGCTGACTGCGACGCTGACGAGTCAGGGGGAGGCGAACTTCGAGATCAGGCCGGGTCCGTTGGTTGCGCCGACGGACCTCTATGGAGAGGTCGAGAATCACGTGCTGTCAGGCTGCTGGGTGTATTCGACTACGGGAGGGGCGGACGATGGTCTTCGCATATTCTTCCTGGCCGGACCACCATCGAACTGATGCTGCCGTATGGGACAAGAGAGGAAAGAGCACGAAGCACTGCGTCCACGCCGGCGCCACCCGAACGTACGGCTCTACCCCGCTCCAGTCTGAGGCTGGTGGTCCCGCATCGTTTTTTGGGATGGCGTCTGCTCATGCGGCCACACGCCCCCGCAGGCGCAACCGGCAGCCAGAGTCCCACCAGACGCGAAAGGTTCGGCGAAGCGCAAGCGTGTTGCCGCAGGGAGGGATCCTCCTGTGACCCAGCTCCTCTCGGAGCCACCCTCCCGAGCCGTTCGGTCCGACAAGCGCTGTGATCGACCCTTCTGCGATCTCGAGAGCTAGTCACGTAGGGCCCACGGTCCCGAGCGTCGGTAGCGTCGCCCGAAGCGCTCCGCACGGACAGACGACCTTCATCCGTTCCATAGGTTACGTGCCGCAGCAGCGTGCGCTGTATCGCAGCCTCACTGTCAGCGACCACTTCGTTATGGCCCGTCACGCGCGGCCCGGTTTCGTCCGAGCGGTGGCTAGTGGGCCGCATCCGCGACGCTGGACTATCCGAGGACCAGGTGGTGGGCGAGCTGTCGGGTGGCGAGCAGGCCCAGGTGGGCCGCCAATGCTTTTTCGCCGCTCTGGTGGCCACTCCGGTCGGCGTCGAATGGGTGCGCTGGGGTCGCGGCGGGTGGTCGGACCTGATCGGCCTGCATAGGGATGCTGGCGGTGGTGCGCGCCTTCGGTGCCTTCGGTACCGGCCTGGCGGTTGGCGCCTTCTTGGGGCGGACCCTGCCGGCGTTCATTCTTGGACTTAGCGCTCATGCTAGCCGTCCTGCTCGGCCTTAACCAGGCGCGTGATGCGTGGCTGGCCGGACTGCCGCAGGAGATCATCGGGCCTGCATCACCGAAGGCGGTTGACCCTGCTGGCCATGGCCCCGAGGTGACCGGCTTTGCATAGATCGCGCCGAACGGAGCTGTCATCCCGGCCGAGAAGGCACGGCAGTTGGCTACCGATGCCGGCGTGCCGTCGCCCGATCCTCACGACGCTCAGGATATGCCCGCCTGGACCTGGCTCCAAGAGCACGGATACGGCCCGGTGCCGCTTGGGGTGACCGATGCAGCCGCAAGCGGTTGGGCTGTATACCTTCGCGATTCTCGCGAATAGCAGGCATCGGCACAGCAGTGCTGCTGGTTAATCGCCGTCGACCGTGTAGGGATGGGAGCGACGACCCCAGGCCCGTGACGATCCGGCGGGGATTACCCCTACCACTAACCTGCTCGACGACGATCTGCTCGTCGCTACCGTTGTCGAGCCGAGTGCCACCAGGTGGTCGGTCTAACGCCTTAGAAGGGCGCACTGCGTCCCGGAACCGCGATAGGATCGGGGACGGCGCTTAACCTTTTCGGCCGAGAGGACTAGTTTCCTAGTTGGCTTTCGAGGTCGCTGAATATGGCCTCAGAGGTGTCCGTCACTCGCGACCCCGGCGCGTCACGGCACTCATCAGTGATGCGGCTCATGAAGTACGTAAACTGGGTGTCGGTCGGGAAACCGGCTGTCTCATCGCGTGCTGCTAGCAACAGTTCGGCTGCCGCAGCAAACCGCTCTGGCGCGGTCATGTCGTCTACCCATTGCAGGCACGAGGTCTCGGAAAGGGCCGTCTCCCAAGATTGATCAAACCGGTTCAACTCCGAATCGGTCCGGCATCCCACGAGCGAGATCGCCAATCCGGTGGCCGTCAGTATTAGCGCGCCGAGGCGAGGACGGTTCATGCGAGGATCGGACTCCACTGAGAGGGATAGGAGTTATGGGCCGATCCAAATTATGCCACGCTGCCCGGCCGCCCTGTGCCGGCCGCCCGGGCGCGGCACGATGGGTTAGTCCGTCCGGCAGCTTTGCCCGCCTCAAATGAGTTGATCGAGGACCACGTACTGCGCCGAAGGGTCGGGCCGTCCTGATCGCAAAGGGGGTCGCGTTGTCGGCATCGTCACCGTCGGCGACCTGCAGAAGGTTGCGCGCGAACGGCTGGGCTCGGCGACTGCCGCGGAGTCATGGCGCCCGCGGATCGGCTGATCACGATGGCTCCCGCTGCGACCTTGCGGCA
>JBGTNI010000110.1:0-20030 GCA_041743105.1 Mycobacteriales bacterium
GCACCACCACGGCGGCGGGAACGTCCTCACCGCTAATGACAACCCGGGTCTCTTCAACGCCAACCAGTTCTATGTGGAGAACGTTCAGATCCCTGTGAACGTCAGTGGCAACGCCATCACCCTTATCGGTGACGCGATCGCTACCGGTGACGGCGAGGCGACTGCCGTTAACAAGAGCGCTGGCGCCCACCACAAGGGTAAGAGCGGAAACGTCCTCACCGCTAATGACAACCCGGGTCTCTTCAACGCCAACCAGTTCTATGTGGGCAACGTTCAGATCCCTGTGAACGCCAGCAGCAACGCTGTCACCCTTCTCGGTGACGCGATCGCTACCGGTGACGGCGAAGCGACTGCGCTGAACGTCTGAGCGCAGTAGCCCGTTTTACAGAGCAGTTCAGCAGTAAGAAATGCCCCGGACCCTACGGTCCGGGGCATTTCTGTGCCTAGAGCGCCGCAGAGCCACTATGCCGTCTGTCGATCGCCTGTCACAAGAAAAATCGGCACTATGTAACCTTCGCGGAACCCTGCGCTATACCGTCTTTCGCAGGAACCCTGCGCTATACCGTCTTTCGCAGGAAACCTGCGAAGTGGGGCACGGTGAACGCGATGCTGCCGCGCTCGGCGGAGTAAACGAGCCCCTTTTTGAGTAGCCCATCGCGGGCAGGTGACAGGCTGGAGGGCTTTCGACCGAGCGAGACCGCAACGTCGGAGGTTGCCACCGGCTCGTCGCCGCCTGACAGCGAGGCAATCGCGTGCATGTACTCCCGCTCCGCGGGGGTCGCCCGTTCATAGCGGGAACCAAAAAAGCCGACCGCCAGCTCGGCCTGAGCATCGGGAGCGGCCACCGCGACATCGCGTTCAGTGATCGGCGCGGTTGGCGCCACGTCCCAGGTGAATTTTCCATACGCCTGCACGAAGTACGGATATCCGTCCGCGACTTCGTACAGCGCAGCTAGGGCCTCCGGGGTGAACGTGACGTCCTCACGCTCGGCCGGCGCTACCAGCGCCTGGTCGGCCGCTGCCCGCTCTAGTCGATCGATCCGCAGGTAGCGAAAAAGCCGCTCCGAATACGACTTACTTGCCGACAACACACTCGGCAGATGTGGCAGCCCCGCACCTACCACGATCAAGGGGCCGCCGCGCTGTGAAAGCTCATGGCATGCGGCACACATCGCGGACGCATCGTCGGCCGACAGATCCTGCATCTCGTCGATGAACAGCGCGATCCCGGCTCCCACGTCTCGCGCTAGCTCGGACGCGTCGGTGAACAGCTCCACGAGGTCAATCTCGATATCGCCAGAATCAGCACGTCCCACCGCGGCGGATGCGTCGATGTTCGGTCGCCAGATCTCGCGGAGCTTCGTGCCACTGGGATTGCTGCGCAATGCAAACGCCTTCAGCACCCCCAGGAACTCCTCTACCCGGTCGGGAGCACGATGCCTGGGTGCTAGCTCCCGCACCGCCATGTGCAGCGCCGCGGTAACCGGTCGCCGTAGCGATTGCTCCGGCTTGGCTTCCAACTTGCCGGTGCCCCAACATTGATTGAGAGCCGCCGAGCGCAACGCATTCAACAGCACTGTCTTACCGACGCCACGCAGCCCGGTGAGCACAATGGAACGCTCCGGGCGGCCTCGTGCTACGCGTTCCAACACCACGTCAAACTGAGCGAGCTCCCCGTCGCGACCTGCCAGCTCCGGTGGTCGTTGGCCGGCACCTGGTGCATAGGGATTACGTATCGGATCCATGGTGTAGCAGAGTATCGGCGTATCTAGCGATTGCCCTAGATCTGGCTAGAACGGGCTAGGCGTGTCGGATCCCAGGGTCATCGCCGGTATGTAGGGCGGGGCGGGCGGCACGTCGCCGGCTTCTATGACTTCACTCGCTGTCGCCGGCGGTCGCTCCCAGCTGTGCCGCACGGTGTCGTGGCGCCTCACTTGGCCGAAACAGCGACCCACCTTGATCCGCGCGAGCTCGCCCTCGGCGGCGTTGTAACGCAGCGAAGGGGCCATCACCCATGCTTTCGTGGTGTCGCCCTCGCCGACGTCTAGCGCGACATACGTTCGGCTGCGCTTGGGTTCGTATCGCTTAGCGAAAGGAGTAAAGCGGGTGCGTTCTCGCACCCGCAGCACTACACCGTCGAGGTATAGCGGTGCGACGAGATCGACCACCCCGCAGCTAAGGTACGTCGTACCAAGGACGCCGGCCACAGTAGTGACACCGATTGCTAGCGGCGTGACCCACTCTACGGAGAACCACTCCCGGGTCAGGAACACCATCAGCGCCGCCCACCCTAGCCAGCCGATTCCGGTCACAATGGCACGAGACGGTGCCCACCCCCACGACGGTCGGCGTGGGTACCGCACCCGAATCCGCCGCCAGGTCCCGCCGTAGGACGACCAGGCCTTATGGTCATCGCCGGGGCCCAGTTCTAGTACCCGGAGCACCTGACGCGCCACGCCGAGAGCCGCGGCATAGGCGAGGTAGCGATGCCAGAGCGTGATAGCCGTCGGCGGGAGTTCGGCAAACGAGGGATGCAGCTCTAAGTACTTGCGCATCCCCAACCAGCGAGCGGCTGCCTGCCTGCCTGCGTCGGTATCGCGTTCTCCCTGCACCCACCAGACGGAACGCGCCAGCAGCACATAGGCGAGCAGTCCCAATAGTGCGAAAACCCCATGCCCCAGGCTGGCTGCTGCCACCGCTGCGATCACCGCGCCGGGCACCAGCGCCGCACTGACCAGAGCAACACGTACATTCGTGGAAACTCGGCTGCGAGAAAGGCCCAACGAACGGGCGTGCTGCACTACCTGAGTCCGGAAGTCCTTCAGCCAGAACTCGGCCTCGCTGGGCGAGCCGTGCGCCAATGCCGCTAGCGGTGCGGCTCCGCTGCCCGCGACGCGTTCCACGCGGCTCATCACAGCTCGCTCATACGGCGTAAGGTCCGGCGGCCACATGTCCTTTACGGAGCATACGGCTTGCTCCGGTTGCGGACCGACGCGCGTAATGTCGAGGTAACCCCTGGCGGCCATGTCCACAAGCGTCGCTTCGGCGGCTTCTTCTCCGCACTCCCACCTGTTGGTGATCAGGTGCGCCAGCGCGGGTGTCTCACTGCCGAGTTCCTGGCTGGCGGCTGTTGGCGCCACGAAACCGGCCCGGGTTCGGTACGCCACGAAACCCAGCAGAGCAAACCACGCTGTGCCTGCAGCAACCGACGTGACTCCGACCTGCAGCAAAGCGTTCCATGGTAGATCGATCGATTCCAGCCAGTCGGTAACGACCTGTTCTGCTGGCATCTGGACTCCCTTCGCTGTTGCGACTTAGATCGACCCACGGCGGCGCTACAACTGCACCTGAGTCGGTCGATAAGCCCCAAGCTCGGCCTGGAAGTACTCCTGCACGGTGAATCCTGTCATTCCGGCGACGATCATGCTGGGGAAAGACTGCACCTCGTTGTTGAGTCCGAGCACCGCGTCGTTGTAGAACTGCCGGGCGTAGGTGATGCGGTCCTCGGTGTTGGCCAGCTCATGCTGTAGCGCGAGGAAATTTTCGCTGGCTTTGAGGTTGGGATATGCCTCGGCTAGACCGAATAGGCCTTGCAGCGCACCGGTGAGTGCAGTCTCGGCCGCCCCCTTCTGACCGGGACTCCCCGCGGCTATAGCCAAAGTGCGAGCCGCCGTGACTGCCTGAAAGGTTGCCCGCTCGTGGGTGGCATATCCCTGTACCGCAGCGACGAGGTTAGGAATCAGGTCGTGTCGCCGGACCAACTGCACATCGATTTGACCCCACGACGCCTCCACGTTGTTACGCCGGCGAACGAGACGGTTATAGACAACAAGGAACCAGATGGCGGCGGCCAGCACGACGACACCGACAACGATCCAGATCAGCGTGCTCATCTTTTCATCCTCGCAGTTGCCGCGGTAATGCGCCGATAGACCGATAATGCCCCATTCTGCGTCACTGCGACTACGATCTGGGCGATACTCCGAACGAACCGGCGGCCCCCAGGGGCAGGCAGAGTGCCTACGAGCACCCCTTCATAGTTACTAGACGACTATTCATCTATCTAGCACTGGCGCTAGATAGATGAATATCTACCCATAGCGGGTAGATAAGTTCACTCACGTTTCAAGGAAAACGTCATTTCGTTCATGGCCGTATGCCGCACTTCATTGCAGCGTGCGCGCGGCTCGAACGGTCTGGCCGACGTAAGAGGAGCCGAATACCACGAGGTGCACCAGGAGCAGATGCAGTTGGTGCAATGTGACACGTTCACGCCAGCCGTCTGCCAACTGATGCTGCTCGTTATAGCTTTCGAGGATGTCTACCAGGAACGGCGCGCCGAATAGCTGCAGGGTGGCCAGGTCCGTCTCTCGATGGCCTAGATGCGCTGCGGCCGCGTCCACAAGCCAGGGGTGGCCGGCGGCGTCATAGTGCACGTTGCCAGACCACAAATCTCCGTGGATACGAGCGGGGGGCTCGGCCGGCCCTGTACGGTCTGGAACCTTATCGAGCAGCGCCGCAAGCTCCGCGGACTGGTCGGACTCGAGAATCCCACGGTCACGTGCCTGACGCAGGTACGGCTCCAGTCGGCGCGTCACGAAAAACTCGGCCCAGTCCGGGCAGGGCGTGTTGTCCAACGGCAGCACCCCGACGAACCCGTTTCCAAAACCTGCCATCGGCGGGGCGCCGAACGTGGTGGCGTCCCCGGCTTGGTGCATCTGGGCTAGCTGTCTTCCAAGCTCCGCCGAACCGGCGCGTGTCGGCTGGCCCGGTGGCACCCACCGCACCACCAGTAGCTCCTCCAATGCCGCAATCACCTCCGGCACGCGGACACTGCCTCCCTCCGCGAGCCAGTTCAGGCCGCGCGCCTCCGCGGTGAAAAAGCCCACCGGGGCGGCTGCGCGTGACTTCGCAAACAAGTGCGTGCCGTCGTCGAGTGTCAACAACTGAGTCCGACACGCTGCCGCGGGGTCACGTTGGATTTCGGCAACACGAATCCGTTGATGCGTGATGAACTGTGGGATCGCGGCAGGATTCGCCCTTAAATCGGCCAGATTCACATCACCGACCGTAGCTCGGCGACTAAATGGGTAACTCGGCTGACGACGTGGAGCCATAGAGGGTCAGATCATACCCAGCACCGATTTCTTGACCTGAAACACAGCGGGATGGGCATGCGGACAACTTCAATGTTCTCATGCCGGAATACATACCACGTGCTGACCATCACGGACGGCGCCCTTCTGACCTTGGAAGCGCGAATCCAGACCAGTTTCCCCAGTTCCTCATTATGGATAAATTGGCAAGGCTCACAGAGCATGAGACAAGAGGGCCGGGGCCGATAAGTTCGGCAGGAGGAGCTGTAAGCACTGTTTATAGCGTGCTTGAAAGCGTCACCAACTCTCGTCAGACCACGAAGAGTATGCCAACAGTAGCTGAAGTATCAGAGAACACAGGGGTTCCAGCCCCCGTTGTCAAACGTGTACTCGGACTTATTCCCAGCGCGCACTACGATCGTCTGACCAACCCTCCAGCACGTACCGCACCTCCAACCGGAAGATGACCCGGCTACTTTTCCGGGAAACGCCTGATTCTTGTCGGGTGTAGTAACCGAAGCTGACACGCTCGCCCTAGGACCCAATTCCGTCAGTGATGGCCACCACGTTGTGATGCCGCTCGGCCAAATTCACACCGCCGATCATAGCTCGGCGATCGTGGCGAAAGGGTGGCATGGGACAGTGCTAGACGTATTGTCAAGGCATGACTACTGTTCATCCACCGGAGAACTACCTGCCTAGTGTCCGAGAGCTGAGCGTGCAGGAGGGCGTGGAACTGTTCGACGCTGCCGCTCGTCGGCATTTAGCCATGTCCGGCGAGGAATTCCTGGCGGCGTAGGATCGAGGGGACTTCGAGGGGCCAGAGCGTCCTGGGGTGATGTCAGTGGCAATGCTGATTCCCGGTGTCCGGTAGAACCGCAGCGCAAGCTATTGATGCTTTCCTGGCTCCCCTACAATGTGACCCGGCGTCATCACAACTCACCTGGCCCACCAACTCACCGTTCGGTTAGTGTTCGCTGCTATGCGCAGCTTTTTGATGTGCCCGCCCACCTACTTCAACGTTCAGCACGCCACGAACGAATGGATGGATCCGGCTGCAACTGTAGATCTTGGTCTCGCGAACAACCAATGGACCGAACTCAAAAGCACGTTCGAGCGGTTAGGTCACAGTGTCGAACTGCTAGAGCCTGTGCCCGCACTGCCTGACATGGTGTTTTGTGCCAACGCCGCATTCAGTGTGGACGGTGTGGTGGTGGGCGCGAAATTCCGGTTTCCGCACCGGGCGCCCGAGGTGAAAGAGCAACAGCGCTGGTACGAGACACATGGCTGGTCCCGGTTCACTGTCGGCCATCAGATCAACGAGGGCGAGGGGGACTTCGCCTACCTGCCGGCTCGAGGAATCATTCTGGCTGGATACGGATTCCGCACCGACCCGGCCGCACATGCTGAGATCGCCGAGCTACTTGCGCGACCCGTGGTGAGCCTGCGCCTGATCGACAAGCGTTTCTATCACCTAGATCTAGCGCTGTTCGCACTGGACGACGCGGTGCCGGCGTACTATCCGGGTGCCTTCTCACGGAGTTCACAACGCATACTGGCGCAACTTTTTCCCGACGCACTTCTGGCAACCGAGGCCGACGCTCTGGCTTTCGGGCTCAATTCCGTCAGTGACGGTCACCACGTTGTGATGCCGCCCGGCGCCACCCAGTTGCAGGATGCCCTGGCGCGACGCGGCTATGAACCCTTCTGCGTAGACCTTTCTGAACTGGGTAAAGGCGGCGGTTCCGTTAAGTGCTGTACCGCGCAGTTGCGACCTGCCCCGCCCGGCTGAGCGCAAGCTGTCGGAGTGGAACGTACGCGCGCAGCGCATAGTTCTGCCATGCTGAAGCTATGGCCGAACACGAGTCTTTCGTGCAGCTGCTGACCCCCGCCGGACAGCGGTGTGAGCATCCTGAGTATTCAGTCGACTTCAGCGAACAGGAGTATCGCGGACTTTACGAAGATTTAGTGACAGTGCGTCGCCTCGACGCTGAAGCCACCACGCTGCAGCGCCAAGGTGAGCTAGGGCTGTGGGCATCCTTGCTGGGCCAGGAAGCAGCGCAGGTCGGCTCTGGACGCGCGCTACGCCAGCAGGACGTGGCGTTTCCGAGTTACCGCGAGCACGGGGTGGCCTGGTGTAGAGGGGTCGACCCCATGAGCGCAATACGGCTTTACCGGGGCGTGGACCACGGCGCGTGGGAACCGCGGGCCACCAACTTTCACAATTACAGCATCGTGATCGGGTCGCAGACGCTGCATGCCACCGGATATGCGATGGGCGTGACCAAAGACGGTCACGTGGGAAGCGACGACGCTACCGCGGTCATCGCGTACTTCGGCGACGGTGCCACGAGCGAAGGCGACACCAACGAGGCGCTGATCTGGTCCAGCGTGTTCGCGGCCCCGGTGGTGTTTTTCTGCCAGAACAACCAGTACGCCATCTCCGCGCCGACGCACCGCCAGAGCCGCATGCCGCTGTATAACCGGGCGACGGGGTTTGGTCTACCGGGCATTGCGGTCGACGGCAACGATGTACTGGCGTGCTACGCGGTGACGCGAGCTGCACTCGATCGGGCACGACACGGCCAGGGCCCGACGTTCATCGAAGCTGTCACCTATCGCATGGCGTCCCACACCACCTCAGACGACGCCACTCGATATCGACCGGCCGGCGAAGTAGAGCAATGGCAACAGCGGGATCCGATCACCAGATATCGCGCCTTCCTCGAGCGCGAACAGCTGGCGGATGCGCAGTTTTTCGATTCCGTAGCCGAGCAGGCCAACTCACGCGCCGCGCAGCTGCGCCACCTCACCCTCACCATGCCCGACCCGGCGCCCGAGAAAATGTTCGACCACGTCTACGCCGAGCCGCATGCCGAACTCGATCGGCAAGCCAGCCAGTATCGGGAATATCTAGCCAGCTTCGACGACCAGGCGGGACAGCCCACTGAGGTTCCCGCTCAGGTGCACGGCGGGAGTGCATCATGACGGTGATGACGCTCAGTAAAGCTCTCAATGCCGGCTTACGTGCCGCGATGGAGTCCGACCCCCGGGTGCTGCTCATGGGCGAGGACATAGGTGCACTGGGCGGGGTATTTCGCGTCACCGATGGGTTAGCCAAAGACTTCGGCGAGGCGCGGGTCATCGATACTCCCTTGGCTGAGTCCGGCATAGTCGGAACGGCTATCGGGATGGCGATGCGGGGGTATCGGCCAGTCTGCGAAATCCAATTCGACGGCTTTGTCTACCCGGCGTTTGACCAGATCGTGACCCAGCTAGCGAAGCTGCATTACCGTACGGCCGGGAACATACGTCTGCCGGTGGTAATTCGTATCCCGTTCGGCGGTGGCATCGGTGCCGTGGAGCATCACAGCGAGTCCCCGGAGGCTTACTTTGCGCATACCGCCGGCCTGCGGGTGGTGAGCTGCGCCGATCCGGCAGATGCCTACATCATGATTCAGCAGGCGATTGCCAGCGACGATCCGGTGATCTTCTTCGAGCCTAAGCGCCGATACTGGGAGAAAGCCGACGTAGATACGACGACAGGCCTCTCCGGCGCCGGTGTGCTGGGGTTGCACTGTGCTCGGTTACTGCGACACGGACGCGACGCGACCGTCGTGGCTTACGGTCCGATGGTGAAGACGTGTCTGACCGCCGCCGAGACCGCCGCCAGTGACGACCGACGGGAACTCGAAGTGCTGGACCTGCGATCGCTGTCTCCGATCGATTTTCAGCCGCTGTACGACTCGGTGCGAAAAACCGGAAGGCTGGTAGTGGTCCACGAAGCGCCGGGCTCGGTCGGGCTAGGAGCCGAGATCGCCGCTCGCGTCAGTCAGGAGTGTTTCTATCACCTGGAATCCCCCGTGATCCGGGTTACAGGCTTCGACACCCCCTATCCGCCGGCACGGCTGGAGGAGCATTATCTGCCAGACGTCGAACGTGTACTCGAGGGCGTCGATCGGGCGATGAGCTACTGACGCCGCAGTTACCGTCATTTCTCAAGACGAGGCAACCACGAGAGGGGCTATAGCAATGGCGACGACCGTGCCGTTTCGCTTGCCTGACCTTGGTGAAGGTCTCACCGAGGGCCAGATCTTGCGGTGGCTCGTTGCACCCGGGCAATCCGTGGAGCTGAACCAGAACATCGTGGAGATCGAGACCGCGAAGGCGGCGGTGGAACTCCCCTCGCCGCACACGGGTGTCGTCGCCCAGCTGCTATACGAGCAAGGCGCCACGGTCGACGTGGGCGCTCCCATCATCACCTTCCAGCTTCCTGAGCGTGCCAGTGACCGGGCCGGCGCCGAGGGTGGAACCGAGGCTGAGTCGCACAATGTTGCGCCAAATAATGGCCGTACCGCGGTGCTCGTCGGATATGGACCACTTCAGGACGCTGCCAGCGGGCGACGTCGACGCAAGGGCACCGCAGATCTAGGTGACACGGTTTCGCCGACTTGCGCACCGACGTCGCAACCCGAGCGCGTACGAGCTAAGCCTCCGGTGCGCAAGCTGGCCCGTGAACTCGGTGTGGATCTCGCCCTGGTGTCGGCCACCGGCCCCGACCAGACCGCAACTCGCGACGATGTGGTTCGTGCCGCGAGTGGCCTCGCCAACGCCACCACCCCCGCTGCGCACGAACAGCGGATCGTGGTCACCGGGGTGCGCAAACTCACCGCTGAGGCGATGGTCACCAGCGCCTTCACCGCACCACACGTCACGGTGTTCCTTACCGTCGATGCGACAGCCAGCATGCAGCTGATATCTCAGCTCAAGCAGCTGCCGGAGTTTTCAGGACTCAAAGTGAGCCCACTGCTGCTAGTAGCTAAGGCGGCCTTGTTTGCGCTGAAACGTCACCCAGAACTCAACTCCAGCTGGGACGAGGCGACCGGTGAGATCGTCGTCAAGAACGCGATCAATCTAGGGATCGCCGCGGCTACACCACGCGGACTGCTAGTGCCGGTGATCGCCGACGCCGGTGCGCTATCGACCCCGCGGCTCGCCGCCCGACTAGGCGAGATCGGCGCCCAGGCCCGAAGTGGGCATGTCGGTCCGGCGCAGCTAGCCGGCGGCACGTTCTCTATCAGCAATATCGGGGTATTTGGGGTCGACGCCGGGACGCCGATTCTGCCGCCAGGCCAGGGCGCGATCCTTGCGGTGGGAACTGTCGCGCCGCGTCCGTGGGTGCACGAAGGCGTCGTGGTCCCCAGACAGGTAACCACGTTGTCGGTGTCGTTCGACCATCGGATCATAGATGGTGAACAAGCATCGAAATTCCTTGCCGACATCGGTCGATTTTTATGCGACCCGGCGCTGGCGCTACTGGGCTAGAGATCACGCGTCGCCCGCCTGGAAGGACGTCCGATCATGAACAGCTGGCTCGACGACACACTGGAGTCTCTGCTTAGGATCATCGGCGCGTTCTTCACTGGTAAACCGGTGTTGGGTCCAGCCACCAGCGACGCCACGTTCTGGCGGCGGGGTCACCAGACCACGAGGCGTAGCTGGCCCGCCAACAGTTGGTCACTACGCCCACATTGGCAGAAACTAGCGGCACGTCTGGCGGTTATTGTCGCGGTTGTCGCGGTATGGCGGTGGCAATGGATCGCGGTGACGGGGCTAGCGGTGCTTGTCGTGGCAGAACTGGGATACCTACTCGTGCGTAAGCCATGGCGCGACATTGACACCGATGTCGCCACTGGTTTCGACCCGCAGCCGCTCTTCGACGGCTTACGGCCTATCCTCGGCATCTCCGAACAGGACACGTGGCATGACTGGATCGGCGTCGCCAGCGACATCGATCAGCCGGACCGAACGGCACCTATATATCTGCGGTTACCTGAGAACTGGACGCAACAGGATCCGCGCCACGGCCACGTGGCACAAGTGGTCACCCATCACCTACCGGGCGAGTGGACACCGGTGTGGTACCTCGAGGGTTACGTGGAGTTCCACCCACTTCCCGAGCAGTACTCCAGTATCCCGTTGCAGGCGGCCACGCCGGACGGAGCTGCCCAGCAGGGACAGTCACACGCACTTACCAGCTACGCGCCGCCGGAGATCGATCCGCTGTTTGCAGCGCAGCAACCGATCGTCATCGACGGGGAGCAAGCGCAACACGCTCCCCGTCGTTCCCGATAGAGTGACCGCAACTTCCAGGTCATAAGACTGCACCAGTCGCTACTAACGCTGCCGATTAGTATAGTCGTCAGTCTCCCGAGTCCGGCGGTTCAATTGCCGGGAGTTCCGAGCTGGACCGAGTATGAGGAGTGGGCATGACCGATCCGAGCAAACAGTCCGACTCGAACTCCGTGCCCGACGATTCCAACAGTCAGTCACCGACCCCGGCGAAAGAACCGACACAACAGGACGCCCAAGCCGAGCAGCAGACTGATCCCGAAGCCTCCTCCCCCGCGGAGCCTTCCACTACGGAGCCCCCCACTACGGAGCCTTCCACAACGGAGCCTTCGACAACGGAGCCTTCAGCCGCGGAGACTCCAGATTCTGGGCAGCCACCAGCGCCCGAACCCGCACCGGAGCCCGCGGCCTCTTCCAGCGAAACAACGGCCGTGCCCGGCGAGGCGACGTCTGATTCGGCTACAGCGGCACCCCCGTTGCCCGCGAATCCATCGACTTCGGAGCCTAGCGGTGCCACTGCCGCCGACCCGCTCCCGGAGCCTCCGCTAGCACCGCAGGCGACGACGCCCGGATACACTGAACCGATTCCCGGCGCCCGGCGCCCGCGTGGCAGCCGACGGGGTGTACTAGTGGCTGTAACGTTGGTAGCAGTGCTCCTCTTGGTGATCTGCGGCGTTGTCGGCTACCTGTTTCTGCAACAGACGTCGGAGAACAATGCGCACAAGGCCGGAAAGTGTGTTACCCAGTCGGGAACCAGCGCCAAGCCGGCTGACTGCGACGACAAAGATGCCTACAAGATTATCAAGCGGCTCAACAACACCCAGAGCGACAAGGGCTGCCCCGCTTCGCAGACGGAGCTGTATTTCGTCAACGAGTCGTCCGACTACGTGCTGTGTTTGAAGAAGAACAATCCGCAGCGGTAGGAAGCCATATCGCGACGGGCGACCACTGCGCCGCCATAGCTGCCCGACTATAGGCAAGCCTCATCGAGTTCCATCACCTCGTTGGTTGTAGTAGCGACTATCATTTGCCGTCCCGAAAGCTCCGGTAACACCGTCTGCGCAAAGAAACGTGCCGCCGCTACCTTGCCTTGGTAGAAAGCTGTATCCCGGCCCGCTCCGACATCTAGCGCGTGCTGCGCAATGATCGCCTGGTTTAGTAGCAGCCAGCCGATCAGCAGGTCGCCAAAGCTGAGTAGCAGTCGGGTGGTGTTCAACCCCACCCGGTAGATCTGCTGCGGATCCTGTTTACTCGACGCTGCCCATCCAGACATCGTGCGCACCATTGATCCGACGTCGCCGATGCCTCGTTCGAGGGCTGTTGCGATCTCCTTGAGTCGCCCATTACCGGCCTTCGACGCAACCGATATCCGCATCTCCGCTAGCAGCGCACCGACTGTGGCGCCGCGATCACGCAGGATCTTCCGGAAGAACAGATCCTGACCCTGAATCGCCGTGGTTCCTTCATAGAGGGTGTCGATCTTGGCGTCTCGAACATACTGCTCGATTGGGTAATCTTGTAAGAAACCCGAGCCACCGAACACCTGCAACGACTCCGAACCCAGCAACTCATAGGACCGTTCGGAGCCGCAACCCTTCACGATCGGTAGCAGGAAGTCGTTGCGTCGGCGTAAAGCGTCGAGCACGCTTGCGTCTTGAGAATGTTCGGCGAGCGTTATCTGATCCTGGACGTCGGCGGTGTACAGCACCAACGCGCGTAACCCTTCGGCGTAACACTTCTGTCGCAGCAGGCTTCGCCGCACATCTGGGTGTGCGGTGATGGTGACGCGAGGCGCGGTGGGATCGCCCAGGTGGATGAGGTCCGCGCCTTGAACCCGCTGTTTGGCGTAGTCGAGGGCGTTGAGGTAGCCGGAGGACAAGGTAGCGATCGCCTTGGTTCCCACCAACATACGTGCGTATTCGATGATGGTGAACATCTGTGCGATGCCGTTGTGTATGCCGCCCACCAGATAACCCACCGCCGGCCGCCTCTCGCCGAAGGTAAGTTCGCACGTGGTTGAGGCCTTCAACCCCATCTTGTGCTCGACGTTGGTGGCGTAGACACCGTTGCGGTCTCGGAGCTGTCCGTCGGAATCGAAGGTGAACTTCGGAACGATGAACATCGATAAGCCCTTGGTGCCGGGCCCGGCACCTGCCGGTCGGGCAAGCACGAAATGGACGATGTTCTCGGCGAGGTCATGTTCGCCTGCGGTGATGAACCGCTTCACACCGGTGATGTGCCAACTGCCGTCCGGCTGGGCGGTGGCGGCGGTGCGTCCGGCACCGACGTCGGAGCCGGCGTCGGGCTCGGTGAGCACCATGGTGGCCGCCCATTGGTGTTCGATCATCAGCTTGGCTATCTCGCGTTGCTCTGGCGTCCCCAACGCGTGCAGTATGCCCGCGAATCGGGCACCCGCGGCATACATGAATGCTGCTGGATTGGCACCCAGTAGCAGTTCTGCCACCGCCCACCGCAGGCTAGGCGGAGCCCCGTAGCCACCGAGCTCCGGCGGAAGGTCGAGTCGGTACCACTCACCGTCGATGAACCGTTGATAGGAGGCTTTAAGCTCTGGCGGAACCGTGGCCTCGTGAGTGCCGGGATCAAAGGTGGGAGGATTGCGGTCGCCGGCAGTGAACGATGCGGCGAAGTCGGCTGTGGCCAGGCGTTCCACCTCTTCGAGCACGCTAGCGGCGTCATCGGCACTCAGCTGCTCGAATGGATCGCTTCCGAGACGATCGGTGAGACCTAAGACTTCGAACAGGTTGAAACGAATGTCACGCAGATTGCTTCGATAGTGATTCATGGCCGGCACCTTTCGCCCGCGCCCGACAGGATACTAGCTATATTACTCGCGAGTAACCAATTTTGAAGGGGTCTGCGTACGCGTATCGGCGCGCTAGCGAGAGCGGGCGCCCCACTCCCAAGCGGGGCGGTCAGCACGCTCGGACAATGCTCCTACCGCGCCCCGGTATTCGACAAGCACTAACGCCACGTCGTCGTCGAGCCGGCTTCGCACCCATTCGCGGAGGGCGTTCTCCAGCGATGTGAGGGCATCGGCGATGGTGCCGTGGCCGAGTAGGCGCCAGGCGCGTTGTTCGACGGGGAAGAATTCTTGATCTCGCCGCGCTTCGGCCAGCCCGTCGGTGAACATCAATATCCGATCGCCGGGCTCGAGGCGCTCGACCCGCGGCTTTGCGGCGCCTAGGAACCCTAGCGGTGGGGCCGGTGCCGGCGGGTCCAAGGAGATGACGTTGCCGCTCCGCAGCAGCAGCGGAGCGGGGTGCCCGCAGTTGAGGACAGTCAGCATTCCGCCACGCTCTTCCATCAGGCAGGCGGTGGCGAAGTCTTCGTCACCCACCGAGCGCGCGACGGTGCGGTCGAGGTCTGCCATTACGGCGCGCAGGTCCGCCCGCTCGTGGGCAACGTGCCGATACGACCCGAGCACGATACTTGCTAGCCGCACCGCGTCTAGCCCTTTTCCTCGCACGTCACCGATGAGTACCCGTGTGCCATACGGGGTATCGAGCGCCTCGTATAGGTCGCCTCCAATGTCGGCTTCAGCGCTGGCTGAGACGTAGCGGACGCCGACTCCCAGATCACCAAGTTGGCTAGCTATGGGTCGTAATATGGCCTGCTGAGCCACTGCTGCAAGCTCACGCAGCGACGCTAGGCGTCGAGAGGCTTGCACACGCAGCACGCTGACTACGGCCGCGACGGCAGTCGCGACCACGATTCCGGCCAACTGCACCAGCTGAACGTTCTCCAGCTCGAAATCGGACGGCAGATACAGCCCGACAGCAAGCGCGAAGGACAGAAAGCCAACGCCTAGTACCCACCGGTATGTCGCAACGATGGCGGCTAGTAGCGGAGGCGCAACGAGCATCCCGACGAGTTCTGGTTCTGGCCCAGACACCAGATCCAGCGCCGCAATGACGACCGCGAGCGCGCATGCCGTTACCACTCCTACACGGGGGGCCGGACTGAACTCGAGGCGGGCGGCGGGCATGACGCCGAGCGTACTCGTGCCGGCGCAGAACCTGGAATCACCGGCCAGAACACGGCTGCTACCGGAAATGCTCGCCGGAGAGGGCTTGGGCTGAGTAGGCTCTGCACTGCCTCCGGGCAGCCAAGCCGTTGCTGACGGCTACTTGCGTACACATTGGAGACCGAATATGAGTTACCCGCAGCAGTATGGCCAACAACCTTACGGCCAGCAACCACCGCCCGGATCTGGCCAGCCCGGCGGACAACAGCCAGGCCATGCCTCACCTTCGCAATATGGCCAGCAGGTGTTTTCGCCACAGCACAGCGGCGGCGGTGGTGGTGGCATTTTCACTGACTTCAAGTTCTCTCCGCTGGAGTGGGGAGCAGTAGCCGCATGGGTAGTCGGCTTCATCCTTATTCTTGTCTCTTACTTTGCCTCTTGGGCTTCGGTCGAGGATGAAGGCGCGAACTTGGGTGACTTCATGGATGTACCTGAAAGCTTCGATAGCAGTGTGGACAGTTTGAGTCTGTTCTTCATCGTGGTGTCGATACTTGCGCTACTGGCAGGCGTAGCCGCGATCGTGCTCCGGGGCACGTTCAGACTGGTAGGTCGGATTGTGGCGGGCGCCCTAGCGCTGCTCACCCTGCTGTTTGTGATTCTGTTGATGTCCGAGATCTCCAGCTCCCTTTTCGAGGACTTCAAGAACCTACCTGAAGGTGCCGTCGACTACGGATTCTCCGCTGGGGCTTACTTCGGGATCTTCGGCGCCGTGCTGCTAGGTGCGGCCGCCGCCTTGGCCCACCGGTCAGGTTCGGCTACGCCTTCGCAGGCGGGATATGGCCAGCCGTACCAGGGTGGTCAGGAAGGTTACGGCGGCGGATACCCGCAGCAGGGCCAGCGGTAGCAGTTCAGCATTGATGTGGGGGTGGGTCTATTGCAGACCCACCCCCACATGCATGCCTATCGAGCGAGGGCGCCTTGCGCTAGTCCTTGCCTGCGACCTCGCTTGCGTCGGCGTTCGAGGCGATGGCGTCAGCCACGTACTGCGCTAGTCCGTTGGCAATCCCGTCGTAGTAGGCAGTGAAGCGCGGATCGCTTACGTACAACTGGCCGAGGCCGCGATGCATCTGGTAGTCGCAGTCGTAGCACCACTTATTTAGGTGCTGGCGATGAAGCTCCGCGATGGTGCGCGCTTGCTCGGATTCGGCAGGCACGCCGTCGCGCAACGCGGCGGCAAACGACTGCTCGACTGCCGCCATCTCGGTTTTGAACCGCCGCCAGTCGTCGGCGGTGTAGCTGGCAACGCGCCGCTGTGACTCCCGATGGGCCTGGGTGTCTCCCCAACGTTGATCGACCTCTGCCGCATGCTCTTCGGGATTGAAATCGCCGAAGATCTCAAATCTCTCCTGTGGTGTCAGGCGAATGCCCATGGTGTGTGCCTCCAATGCCTTGTCAACGGCGACCATCATTCGACCTAGCCGCGCTATGCGTTCGGACAGCAGCTGACGCTGCTGTCGGCTGAGCCGTTCGTTACTAAGTCAGCCCGAAAGTAGCTTATTTCCCAGGCTAAAGTCCGTATTAGCCCAGCTAGTTTCGTTCTGATTAGTAACCGCCACCCGGCATCGGTCGTGGGTTTGTTGACGATGGTCGCGATATCGGTGAGGGAGAACCCGAGCTCTCGGTAGTACAGGATCTGTTCCAGACGCTCTAGATCGACATCGCTGTAGCGCCGGTATCCGGCGGAACCGCGCTCGCTAGGTGTCAGCAGCCCGAGCTCGTCGTAGTGGTGCAGTGTTCGCACCGTGATTCCGGCGAGTGCAGATACCTGACCGACCGAGTAACTCATCGCTACCTCCTGTCGTCGTGCATGACAAGGTTGCGGCCTCACGTTACGTCAGAGTCAAGCCTTACGCCGAGAATTCTTTGGTCCCACTTAAAGTGCCAGCTATCACTGGACTGGTTGTTTTTTTCACCAGTTCCGATACGTTGCTACCGGTCTCTTTCTGGGTATGGGAGGAGCGACGACGGCTCACCGCCGGGCCGAATGCGTCCGGGAGCCCCACTGGAATCGGGAGCAACCGCGATGCGCATGATCTTCGTAAATTTGCCTGTCAAAGATCTGGCAGCCTCGAAGGCCTTCTTCTCGATGTTGGACTTCGAATTCAACCCCGAGTTCTCCGACGACAAGGCAGCCTGCATGGTCGTCGACGAGAACATCTTCGTCATGCTGGTGGTAGAAGAGCGCTTCAAGGACTTCATCAACGGCGAAATCAGCGACGCCACGAAGGCCACAGAAGTTCTCACCTGCCTGTCAGTGGATAGTAGGCAGCAGGTGGACCAGACGATTGCCAAGGCGATCGCCGCCGGCGGGCGCCCCTGGAAGCCGGTCATGGAGGAAGGCCCCATGTATGGCGGAAGCTTCCAGGATATCGATGGTCACGTCTGGGAACTGATGTACATGGAGTCCCCGGCGTAGTAACGCCAAGTCCACGCATCGGGCCGGAGCCCAGGGGCCCCGAACTTCCACGCCGCGCAGGCATCCAGTGGCAGCTGTCCGCGGCAGCCCGGGGCGCTCATTCAGCTCGGGTCGCTCAGCTGTCAGGCGAAGGGCTCGTCGCTCCATCTCCACCATGCCTCTTCGCCATCAACGTGTAACAGGAACTCGGGCACCATCTGCCCGTTCGGGTGGGTCAGCGTCACCGCTTGCCGAATGCGGGTCTGCGCCCCCTCCCACACGTCAACGTTGTCATCGACCGCATCCAGTAGTTGCAACTCTTCAACGAATAGCGGGCGGACCGTCTCGAGCTGTGCCCGCGGATGCAGTGTCGCGCGGAGCCAGGGGAAATCAACGGCGGTTACGACAAGGTCGGCCAGCAATTCGTCGCCTTGGGTCAGGCGCCAGATGTCGCCAATCCTTTACCCCGACTCCTTTGGTCATCGGCTCATACTTCCCGATCTGTATGGCGTGAGGCACTCAGTCGGAGGGGCACGTCTTCGTAGCTGCCGCTCGTCGGGCCCGGGTCTCGTGTTCACCCGGGGGACGCGGCACGCAGTAACCGGAGTTGGCCGATCTCGGCGGTGTTCTTCATCAGTTCGGAGTTCACCCAACCGACCATATGAGCGATGGTGTACTCGGCGTTCTGCCAGGGGAACGGCGCGGTGGCGTCCAGGTCAGCGTCGGTGAGCTGGTCGAGCACCTTCAGCCAGTCCACCCGAAGCCCACGCAACCATTCGATGGTCGCCGTTGCGTCACCAGGCCACCCGATCTCGGTCCGGTCACGCGGCGCTCGCCGCTGCGCGTGATCAATGGTCACAGTCCACCACCAACCGACATGCCAGGTGACCCATCCGATCGTGGGGATCGGAGCAGGCTCAGGCTCGGGCACCTGCCAATCCGGCACCCACACCCCATCGGCGTTCGGACGCACTGTCCAGCAGCGGGTCGCCGGCTTCCACAGGAAATCCTCTGGCTTCAGCTGCTCCAGATGAAGTTCCAACAGCGACCACGTCAGGTCGAACTGCCAACGCAGCAGGTCACCACGGGATATTGACACCACCCGATCCTACTGTCAGCCTGCCCGCCCAGCGCGAAGGAACAAGGGATTTGCCCAACCCTTGGTATCGATACTCCTAATCCAATCAGTAGTCGCTCGCCGGCTCTCCCCACCAAGGTTCAGTCACGACGATCTCGTATCGGTCCGAGAGGGCCTCGCGTAGCTCGCGCAGGATGCCCTTGCCTTCATAAAGCCACTCTTGGTCGCCTGGCCCGTCGATTGGTAGTCGACTCTCATCGTACCGAGCGAGCCAGTCCGAGATCCGCAACGTGAGATCAGGCGGCAAGCGATGCTCCGCAAGGGGGACGGGCTGGTCCTTATCCCAAAGCGGCTCACTGTTGTAGTCGGGCCAGAATTCCAATCGAACCTTCACGCGGGAATGATGCCATGCTGCGACAGTAAATCGTGGGTGAGCATCCACTGGGTCGTTGTCCTGATTCAAGCGTCCAAAGTCCGACGCTGAGTCTCCGTCTGGCACAAAACTGACACAGAAGCCCGCTAGGCGGCCAGCGTTGTTCTGCCCGATGCTTTTAGTGATAGAGTGAGGATGCGGGATGGCCTTCATGTCTCCTGCACAGCCTCAGAGCCCGCCTAGCGGGCTCTTTGTGCATCTAAGGGCGATCTCTTCCCCACTTATCTTGTTGGCCATCGGTGCTAGATGGAAACCAGCACTTCTGATGACGAATCCGTGGCTCTAAGCGTTTCCACATGTCGTTTTTTACTTTACGTGATCGAATGTCCTTCTCTGCATGGGTGAACACTCGGTTATACAGGAAGGTAATCACATCTGCTGCTTGGACTAGTCGACTTGTGTAGCTGGGCGCAAAGTGCAATGTGTCTACAATTCGGGTCAGTTTTCTATGCCGGTAGCCCTGGGTTCCTACTTCTCGATAGCTAGATAGGTCAGCGCGGTGCTGTGCCTGCCCATCTACTTCGTCAGCGATGACGAGTGCGTAGTCCCCAAGATCTGTGGCGTATTCGTCAATACGTTCGAGGAGATGCTGAAGTACGACCGAATGTGGTGGATCAGGAAACCGGTAACGTGCGCGTTGTCCAACAAGATCCATAGCTCTCGTGATCACAGTGACATCTTGTCCAGCCACTGCCTCGACAACGTCGTCGAACACTCCTATTCGTGCACGTGGTGGTAAATCCCGCCAAGCTCCACGTGCATGAAAGATTTCATAACCATGCAACTCCACATCCTTAGGAAGGTTGTACGAGCGAGCGGCTTCTGCTGCCACGCGGTTTAAGTCGGCCATC
>JBGTNI010000111.1:0-4172 GCA_041743105.1 Mycobacteriales bacterium
CGGTCCCCCGGCCGGTCCTCGCGGGCGACGACCGCGGCCCGCGCGACATCAGGATGGCCCGCCAGCACCGCCTCGACCTCGCCCGGCTCGATACGGAACCCGCGAATCTTGACCTGGTCGTCCGCGCGGCCGACGAACTCCAACTCCCCGTCGCTGTTCCAACGCACCAGATCACCCGTCCGGTACATCCGTGCCCCCGGCGGACCGAACGGATCCGCTGCGAACCGCCCCGCAGTCAACCCAGGCCGGCGCAGATAGCCCCGCGCCAACCCCGCCCCAGCCACATACAACTCACCCACCACACCCGGCGGCACCAGCCGCAGACCCGCATCAAGCACATACACCCGAGTGTTTGCCATCGGCCGGCCGATCGGCACCGTGTGCTGTACTCGATGGGGCGGTCGTATCGGGTGACAGGTAGCAAAGGTGGTGGTTTCAGTCGGACCATAGACATGCACCACAGCAGTTTCGGGACATGCATCAAGTACGCACTGAATCGCGGGCGGCGAAATCATCTCACCTCCTGTCCACACCTGTCGCGTACCAGCGAAGCAGCCAGGGCACTGCTCGGCCATCAGGTTGAACAACGCAGTCGTGAGAAACACGCTGGTGATCTGTTGCTGGGTGATCACCTGCTCCAGCGTGCGGATGTCCAACTCGCCGGGCGGGGCTATCACGGCCTGCCCGCCGCTGAGCAATGGCACCCACAACTCATACGTCGACGCGTCGAACGCGGACGGGGAGTGCACCAACACCCGCTCGTGGTCACCGCCGCGCCAACATGGGTCCGACGCCAAACTCACAACGTCACGATGGGTTACTGCGATGCCCTTCGGCGCCCCTGTCGAGCCCGAGGTGTACATGACATACGCCAGCTGCTCGGGATCACAGGCGATCCCCGGATCAGCGGCATTCTGTTCCGCGAGACCCGGGTCGGCGTCAATGATGACGATATCCGCGCTGTGCAGGAAATCGCGGGCCCGCAACGCCCGATCGGTCACCAGCACCGACGCCCCGGTCTCCTGCATGACCATACACATCCGCGAGGCCGGATAGCGGGTGTCCAACGGCACATAGGTTCCCCCGGCCTTGAGGACCGCCAGGATCGACACGACCAGCTCGACCGAGCATTCCAACAGCAGTGCCACCGCGCGCTCGGGGCCCACACCTCGGGCGATCAGCGTGTGGGCGAGCTGGTTGGCTCGGGTGTTGAGCTGTGCATACGTCAGGGTGGTATCCTCGAACACCACGGCCGTCGCCTGTGGTGTGGCGTGCACCTGGGCCTCGAACAACGCCGGCAGGCTGGTGGCGGGAATCGGGACAGCGGTGTCGTTGGACTCGACCAACAGCCGGTGACGCTCTTGGGGGGACAGCAGGCCGATGCGGCTGACCGGTTGGTCCGGGTCAGCGACCACCGCCTCCAACAGCCGCACGTAGCGTTGCTGATGGTTGGCTAGCTCGTCTGCGCTGTAAAGCTCGGAGTTGGCGTCGAAGTCGACTCTCACACGCTGCTGGTTGCGTCTGTCGTAAATGATAATCTTGAGATCGTCGACGGGGCCATTCGAGATGTTGTGGGCGGTGACCGGGTGTCCGGCAAAGCGCACGTCGTACCCGAGAGGCATGATGTTGATCTCCGGGCCAAGCAGTATCTGCTCGTTACCGGATGGTCTCAGCTCCCGGAGCAGGTCTTCGTGTCTGTACCGCTGGTGGTGTAGCGCCTGGTGGACCATCTGCGACGTCTGTCGTACGAGTTCTGTCGCTGTTCCAGCCGTTCGCACGTCTATTCTTATGGGCAGCACATTCGATGCCATCCCGGGGATGCGCTGTGTGATCGGATTCGGACGAGCGGCAACCGACAAGCCGACAACGACGTCGTGCAGACCGGTCATCCGCTGTAGGTAGGCCGCTGTTGTCGCGATCATGAGTACCGGCCAGCTCGTCCCTGCCTTCCAGACCGGGCTGCGCAAGCCTTCCATGACGGACGGCGCAAGATAGCTCGTTGTTCGCAGGACACTGCCGTGTGTTCGTGGAGGTCGGTGGCCGAGCCGAGCCGGCTCGGGGGGATCGGCAAAACGATTCACCCAGTAGTCTCGGTCGTCCGTGAGTTGCTTCGACGCTCGATAGGCTGCTTCGTCCTCGAGCAGGAGATGCAGCGGACCGAAGCCGTTCTCGCTGGGAAGCACGCCGCGCACCAGCGCGGTATAAACCTCGGCCATGCGTCGGACAACTAGTGAAAGGCTGAAGCCGTCCAGCAGGATATGATGGTAGCGATGGTACCACCAAAAACGATCCTGTGCGACTTTGAACAGGGCCCACGTGACGAGAGGATCTCGCAACAAATCGACCGACCGTGCGAAGTCGGCTTTCATCCATGCGACAGCGGCGTCCTCGGGGCACGCCTCGCTCATCATGTTGTGGAACGTCACGCTCCAGTCGCTGGAGGGACCCAACAGTTGCCAAGGCTCACCGTTGGTCTCTTCGAAGCGGACACGTAGCGACTCGCCCTCCTCGGCAACCTGTCGTGCCGCCGCTTCGAACAACACTGGATCAATGCAACCGTGAATAACCAGGTACTCGCCGACGTTGAAGGCACGGCCAGTCGGGTCCATCTGGTGAGCAAACCATACCCCCAACTGGGATTCCGACAGCGGTAACCGCACTCCCCGAGTACCAGTCATGTCATGGCTCCAGACCATAAGAACAATCTCCGCCGATCGCTACTGCAGCGAGACGGGCAACCGTAGCGCCGGCTTGGCATCTTCGAGGTTCGAAAGACCGACTCTCGGGCTCATCGTCCACTCGCGGCACCATACAAGTAGCCACTCCAACGGATCCCACTCCCGTCAAGGAGTTGACGACCTTGCTGCTTGCTCGCGGGCCGAACCCGGGCTCGACCGATTTCGCTGTCGTGATGGTCACGAGCATCTCCGTGGATATCGGCGCGGTCGACGGGTCGTACCGGCCGCCGACCTGCCCTCAAAAGGTGGGAAGCCTCGGCGTGACAGTCCCACCCCGCACGCCGCTCGAGCACTCTCAGCTGACCAGTAAGACTGGACCCTCACCGGCAGGGATGGCCAGCCGAGACCGTCTATCCGGCAGACCGAAAGCGCCGTACACCAGCCCAGACCTCGCCTACGCCGAGGACCACTCCCAGACCCGCAGGCAACGCACACCAGATCTTGGTGACCTTGCGCAACCCTCGCCATCGGTTCGCTGTGCCTCACCAGGCCGCGCCCCCACCCGGAGACTGCCCGGCCTTGACGGCCATGTCGGCGCTCGCCTCGGCGGCGATATCCTGAAACTCCTCACGCGCCTCCGCGGCCAGCTTCCTCGTCTGCAACCCCAGCGCCACCGTCGTCTTGACCGTGCCCCGTAATAGCGGCTTGAGGACCGCCGCCACAAACGGAGCGGTCACCACACCAATCAAGTACGGGACCACAACGGGCGGCATCTCACATCCTCCGTGTCCGTGAGCATCTCGTCATAGTCATCTCCTTACCGCCAGCCCTAGACTCTCGACACGACGGTTGTGCGCGAGGCCTAACAGCGCCGCGCCGCAGCCAGGACATCCAGAGTTGTCCCACCACAGCCGTGTCCTGCCCTGAAAGGAACGTCTCCCGCCGGCAACACCACAGCCGCAGCCGGGCCCATTGCCGAGACCCTTCCGACTATCGGACAGCGCTTCGAGCTGAGGAAGGCTAACATGAGTGAGTGACGAGATAAGTCCCCGTTAAGGGGAATCTGGTCCCACGGTCGGGTACGGACCTGGCTCGGCTCCCAGCCCAGGGACTTGACCAAAGTCCTTGAATCTGGTTGTTGAGCTGGGTCGATTGGTCTAGCTGGACAAGTTGGCTCGTGTCTGGTACACAGTCGCCATGGTGTCGTCGTGGCGGGCTGGTCTGCTGGTCCGGCCGATCGTGGCGGGTGAGCTGGAGCGTTTCAACACCGAGCTGGGCACCCACCACTGGTTGGGTCAGCGACTCACGGGCCGGGTGCTGCGCTATGTCGCCACGATCCAGGACGAGTGGGTCGCGGTGGCAGGTTTCGGGTCCGCGGCACTGGCGTGCACTGCCCGGGAGGGGTTCCTCGGCTGGGACCGCGAGCTGCGGCTGCGCCGGCTCGGGTTGATCACCAGCAACCAGCGGTTCTGTGTGCTCCCGGCGGGGCGGCGC
>JBGTNI010000112.1:0-59892 GCA_041743105.1 Mycobacteriales bacterium
GCCACACACCCACAACACCACCGATGTGGTGTTACACCGCGGTAACCCGCACTATTCACACCTGTAACACCACTGATGTGGTGTTACATCGCGGTAACCCGCACTATTCACACCCACACCCACCAATAAACCCCACCAAAACTTCCCCACCACCCCCAAAACGGGTGGTGCGCGGAAACACACGTTCGGTGGCCATAGCGGAAGGGAAACGCCCGGAACCATTCCGAACCCGGCAGCTAAGCCTTCCAGCGCCGATGGTACTGCACCCACCAAAGTGCGGAAGAGTAGGACACCACCGAACACAAAACACACAAACCGCGGGAGCGACACACCACCGTCGCTCCCGCGGCTCTATTTACAGAAACACACACGAACGGCTACCTTCATGAGCCTCCGCTATACTTATTTAGGCCCTAGGGGAACTTTTTGTGAGCAGGCGCTTCAGAATGTTAATGTGCCACATAACGCCGAGCTCTCCCCCATGCCAACTATCACGGACGCGCTGGATGAAGTTTTTAATGGTAATGCGGATGCAGCGCTAGTCCCACTAGATAATTCAGTCGAAGGATCAGTTCGTCCAACACTGGATTACTTAATCGCCAGTGAGTCGTTGATAATCTCGCAAGAGATTCTACTCCCCGTCTCGTTTAGTTTGTATGCGCGTCCAGGCAGTGGCTTAAACGCTATTAATACGATTGCTACGCACCCCCATGCCGAGGCGCAATGTCGTGGGTGGTTGAAATCGAATCTTCCTTACACGAAAACTATTAGCACAGCATCCACCGCCGATGCTGCTGCCGCAGTCAGCCGTGGAGAATACGATGCCGCGATATGTGCCTCAGTAGCTGGGGAGGACTACGCACTTAATCAGCTGAGCGCAGATATCGCCGACAGAAAAGATGGCGTTACTCGATTTGTGCTGATCACGCGGATAAAGAGACCGCCACTCCCGACGGGGAACGACGTCACCTCGCTACTTGTTTTCATCTCCAATGATCGGGCTGGAGCTCTACTGGAGGTCCTTACTCAGTTCTTTGTCCGGGGCGTCAATTTAACCCGCATTGAATCTAGGCCGACAGAGAAAAGACTTGGCCGGTATTGTTTCTTCTTCGATTGTGAAGGGCATATCGAGGATCTGCGGCTAGCTGAGGCTCTCATGGGATTACATCGAATCTGCGCGGAAGTAAGGTTCTTAGGTTCTTATCCGAAAGATATCGCGGCTGATGGTGAGCTGAAAGATTCGGTTCTGCAGTCTTCCAGCGGAGCGTCTGACCGTGACTTCGCCGCCGCCGAGGAGTGGATAGCACGGCTACGCGATCCCGGTGCGGCCCGGGGGCAATGACGTTCGACTACCCGCCGACAATGTTGCCAAGCAGTCCGCCGCTGCTACCCGCCGGCGTGAGCGGACCTTCGGACGGCTGAATGATCACAAAACCCTGGCCTTGAAAAACAACCTGAAACAGCTCGCCTGAGCCGCCCTTAAGAATCGATTTCATGCTTTGGGAACGCTGGATGTTTGTCTGCAACTGCGCAGACCAGCCAACCACCGCATCGGTATCGACCAGCACCGGCAGTTGCGGCGTAACCGGAATGACGAGCGGATCGCCGTCGCAGCTGATAGCTAGCCGACCCTGCCCGGAGAACAGTGAGTTGAAGAGTCCTCCGCCGAACATCCCCGCGCCCTTAACCATTTTGATCTCATACTGCAGGGAAGGGTCGAAGCAGAGCACGTTGCGCCCGTTGATCGATAGCCCGTCGCCGGGTTCCAGATCGATCAGAAAGCATTTATGCGCTAGCGAGGCGAACCACATCTCGCCCTGGCCGCGCACTGACATCAACGCCAGGCCCTCGCCAGTGACGGCACGTTTGAGAAAGTTACCCGCGCCTTGACTCTTGGTCTCGATACCCAAGTTGCCTCGATAGGCCACCATGGCACCTTGCCGGGCCAGCAGCTCGCCATTAACGGTGGCCTTTACGCAGCGGCTGTGTTGCAATCCGATTCCGGGTTGAGTCGGAGGCTGAGCCATGTTCTTGGCGTCAAATAGCTCGCTACGCATGCGCGTTCTCCTTGGTCGGGTGTGGTGGGTTAGCCCCAGCCCAGCTCATGAAGCCGGTCGTCGTCAATGCCGAAGTGGTGGGCGATCTCGTGCACCACGGTGACGGTGACTTCTCGCACCACATCGGCTTGCGTTTCACACAGTCGTAATATGGGGTTTCGGTACACAGTAATCTGATCCGGCAACGTGACCACACTGCCGTACTCCCAGCCGCGGTCGGTGAGTGCATAGCCCTCGTAGAGTCCCAGGAGCTCGCCGTCTTCCGGCTCGTCCTCGACGACCACGACCACATTGTCCATCTGCTCCAACAACTCGACGGGTATGTCGTCGAGTGCCTGGCTCACCAGGTCCTCGAAATGTTGTCTATCAATCTGTAGCACACCGGTATTGTCACTGAGTATGGACACGGACGCGGCGGCGGGTCTACTAGGACAGCTGGGATCGGGCCAATACGGCATGTTCACGTCCGAGCAGGCTATGCAGCTGGGTATCGATGAACGGCTCCTTGAGGTACTGATAACCACACGCCGGATCACCCGCGTCGTCCCGGGCGCATACCGTCTAGCGGCAATAGAACCTGACCGCAGAGATGAGGCCTACGCTCTGTGGTTACGACTCGATCCGGTTACCGCCGCTAAGCTGCGAACCGCGCCCGGATGTGGCATCCTCTCACATGCTAGTGCCGCGAACTGGCTCGACCCGTTGGCATTTGGTGGCGTGGAACTCGCGGTTACAATCCCGCCCGGCGAGGGCGATCCGCCAGCCGTCGGCCACAATGCCGCGCGCATTCACATCCACCGCGCCGAGCTTGCAGAATCTGAGTGGTTCATTCATGACGGCGTTCCGGTCACGTCGCCCGCGCGAACTGTGATTGATCTCATGGACGATTATGACGAAGACTCGACCAGCGTCGGTCGCATGCTCGATGGGATGGTTCGAGCTGGGGTGGTCGATCTCTCTGATCTATCGAGCGACCTAAACGCCTACGCGCAGCGGGAAGGCTACGGCGATGGTGGGCGCTTGCTGAAGCTCTTAGACAACGCGGCCGCTCCTGATGGCGAGCATCGGCTGAGGCCTTAGCCAATGGAAGCGCCCTCCGCGCACCCGAATCACGTTGCCCCGTGGTTCAAGCTTCGCTTTCCAAACCCTGCCGCGCTTATCGAGTACGTATCGCCTAGGTTCGACGCGCATGCTGACGCAAGTCATTTTATAGCTGACCGGATTATGGCCCGGATGGGTGCGGGTGTCGTTGTAGGTGGAAGTCGAGCGACAGGTTTTCCGGCTAACGTTTTGAGTGGTCGCGGGGTTAGAGACCTGGATGTAAGCCTGCCGCTGCAAGGTCCTGAGCTGCTTGCCTTGGAAGATGAGGGACGACATAAGGCCTTGGATCGGATCGTCGCGGGTTTCCTCACCACGGATCTCGGAGACTATGTAACTTTGGAGCCGCATCGAGTTAAAGAGGGCGATGCGGGTGCGCTGTATAAGGTGATAGCGAAGGTCGGTTCGCAACGTATTGGCGATACCTACCTCGACGTCGATTGCGATCCGCATTTAGCTGCGCCCGTCGTCTATTCCAACGAACCTTTCTGTAGGACAGAGATCCCAGGTTTGACTCCGGGGCTTCGGACACTGCAGAACCCCGCCGATGTTTTCGCCGGCAAGGTGGAAGCGATAAATCTGATGGCCGCCGCGGGAGATAAACCTAGATACGCCCGTCACCTGTGCGACCTACGTCAGATGTTGGCCCTGGGCCTGGTGGACAAGCGGATGGCCGCCGCTTCTATTGCCGCCATCTCCCGAAAGACCGGTCGACCGCTATCGGAGATGTTTCCGTTGCGGTATATAGGAAGCGCGTCGGACCGATACCGGAGCCAGCGGAAGAAAGTTTCACCGGGCGAGAGCCTTCCGATGCATATTCTCAGTCGAGATTTTCACGAAGTCAGTGCCGCACTGCGTCCGATTATCGCCGCTGCCGATCGTGGGGACACTCGGCCTACCGTGAGCAGCGCTGACATTGCGGCAATGCTGGCTCATGAGCCGACGCCGCCGGGTCTATCGCCCGCAGATTCTTCGCGGCGAGGCACCTTTCCCGTAGCGCCACCAGAAGAAATAGCTGGCGCCATTCAGCAGATTCCATCCCCGGATAGTCACCAGGCTCCTACCGGGGATCGCGGCAGGGTTACGCGGGCGAGTAAGGCGAGCGAGTCGCCCTCTCGAAGTAGTCGCTCGCCTAGCCGTTAAACGGCGGATCGATTCGGCCAGGTCTCGCACCCGCGAGTAAGCTCGGCCGGCGTGATAGACCTACGCTTACTTCGTGAGAATCCAGACCGTGTCCGCGCCAGCCAGCGGGCCCGCGGCGAGTCCGAGGATCTGGTAGACAGCCTGCTTGCCGCCGACGAGCGGCGCCGCTCGGCTATCGCGGCTGCCGACTCGCTGCGCGCGGAACAGAAGCACAGTTCGGCCGCTGTGGCAAAAGCTTCGCCAGAGGAACGCTCGGAGCTGCTACGCGCGGCGCAAGAACTTGCCGCGCGAGTGAAGGCCGCCCAAGCGCAGCAGGCTCAGGCGCAGGTGGAACTCGATGAGGCGCAGCTTGCCATCCCGAACGTTATCGAAAACGGCACGCCTCCCGGAGGCGAAGACGACTACGTGGTGCTCCGCGAGGTAGGCGAGAAGTCACCGCCGGAGGTCGTACGTGACCACCTTGAGCTGGGTGAACTGCTTGGCGCGATCGATACCGAGCGGGGAGCCAAGGTTTCGGGCGCGCGCTTCTACTACCTCACAGGTGTGGGGGCGTTGCTGCAGTTAGCCATGCTGCAGGCCGCGATCGAACAGGCGGTAGCGGCAGGTTTCACTCCTATGATCACCCCGACCTTGGTCAAGCCTGAAGTGATGGGTGGCACCGGTTTCTTAGGTGCGCACGCCGACGAGGTGTACCGCCTCGATGCCGACGACTTGTACCTGGTCGGTACTTCTGAAGTGCCTCTAGCGGGTTACCACATGAACGAGATCTTGGACTTGTCCGACGGACCCAAGCGGTATGCCGGATGGTCGTCGTGTTACCGGCGCGAAGCCGGCTCCTACGGTAAGGACACCCGCGGCATTCTGCGGGTTCACCAGTTCGACAAGGTGGAGATGTTCTCCTACTGCCCTCCCGAAGACGCCGCCGCTGAACATCAACGGTTGCTGGCTTGGGAAGAGGAGATGCTCGCGAAGGTAGAGCTGCCGTATCGGGTCATCGACGTGGCCGCGGGCGACCTGGGTTCCAGCGCGGCCCGCAAGTTCGACTGCGAGGCGTGGCTACCTAGCCAAGGCCGATACCGCGAGGTGACGTCGACGTCGAACTGCACGCAGTACCAGGCGCGCCGCCTCAACATCCGGTACCGCGATTCCGACGGCAGATCGATGCCCGCGGCCACGCTGAACGGAACCCTAGCGACCACCCGCTGGATCGTGGCGATCCTAGAGAATCACCAGCAACCTGACGGTTCGGTACGGGTACCTAAAGCGCTACAGCCCTATTTGGGTGGTCGCGAACTGCTGGAACCACAGGGTGGCCTCCAATAGGCCCCTGCCTACGTTCTCGTCGCCTTGCTTACCCATTCCGCTTCGCTCCATTTTCGTACGCGGCGGCTCCTGCGGCCTTGGCAGATGACCTATTGGAGGCCACCTGAGGGTACGGCTAGAGATACTGACCGGTGCCGGTCACGCTGCCCTCGTCGCCTTCGGTGGAGCCGCCGCCTAGGCCGCCGCCCATGGTCAGCTGCGGAGTACGCCGCATTTGTTCTAGCTGTACACGTGCCGCCATCTGCTGGGCCACCAGCGTGGCCTGGATGCCGTGGAACAGTCCCTCTAGCCACCCGACCAGCTGGGCCTGGGCGATGCGAAGCTCCGGCTCGCTGGGGGTGCGTTCGTCGCTGAATGGTAGCGATAGCCTCTCTAGCTCTTCGCGTAGCTCCGTAGCGAGACCATCCTCCAGCTCCTTGATGGAGCGGGAATGAATTTCCCGGAGTCGTACCCGGCCTGCCTCGTCCAACGGCGCTGCGCGCACCTCCTCCAGGAGCTGCTTGATCATGCTGCCGACTCGCATCACTTTGCCCGGCTGTTCTACCAGACGAGACGGGTCGTTGTCGGATTCATCGTCGGACTTCGCCGTGTCGACATCAACGGTCCCGATCGGTTTACCGTCTGGGCCGACCACGACGACGGTGTTGGGACTGTCCTCCGAGGAGTTCCGTTCCGATTCAGAGGCCTGTTCAGATGTGGTCATTGCTTAATCCTCCCCTATACCTGACCGTACCCATCGCGCCGGGGTTTCACGCTTGGGGACCGCCATGGGAGCTACCATTCCAAGCCGTGAGGCGCGCTAGCGCACCAGGATGACTTTGCCGATGTGACCGCCTTCGTCAAAGTAGGTGTGGGCCGCGGCGGCGTCGGCCATGGCAAAGGCGCGATCGATCACCGGTTGCACGCGACCTACTTCCACTAGCGGCCAGACGTGCTCACGCACCTGCGAAACTATCTCGGCCTTCTCCGGTTGTGGCCTGGATCGCAGCGTGCTGCCAATAATCGACGCCCGTTTGGATAGCAGCGTTGCAATGTCGAGGTCGGCTCGTTTGCCGGACTGTGCACCGATGACCACGATACGCCCGCTGACGGCGAGGCAGTGAAGGTCGCGATTGAGGTAGCTGCCCGCGACATGATCCACGATCACGTCGACGCCTCGCCCGTCGGTGACTTCCTTGATAACGGCGACGAAATCTTCGGTGCGATAGTCGATGACGCGGAGCGCACCATAAGCGGCCAGGCGCTGTGCTTGCTCTGCCCGAGCGGTGCAGAACGCTCGAGCGCCATATGCTTGCGCCAGCTGTAGCGCCATGGTGCCGATGCCGCCGGAGCCGCCGTGGACCAGCAACGTTCCACCGGGCTGTAAGTGCGCAAGCGAGAACACGTTTGACCACACGGTGCAGGTGACTTCGGGCAATGCTGCAGCCGCGGTGAGCGCAATTCCACGCGGCACAGGAAGTAGCTGACTCGCCGGAACAGCCACGGCATCGGCATAACCACCGCCGGAAAGTAGTGCGCAGACCTCGTCGCCGACGTTCCAGGCATTCACAACGTCCCCGAGCTCGCTGATGCGGCCGGAGCATTCCAAGCCCAGAATATCCGGTGCTCCAGGTGGCGGCGGATATTTACCTTGGCGTTGCAGCGTGTCGGCGCGATTGAGCGCCGTCGCGGCGATCTCTACAACCACTTCGCCGGGTGCCGGGGTGGGATCGGGCACGTCCTGTTCGGCGAGTACGTCGGGTCCACCTGGCTGGAGAATAGTGATTGCTCGCATCCAGCTATCCTCGCTTAGCACGCATGAGAAGATGAAAGCGCACCGGTGAGCTCGCATAGCGACACGTCGAGCCCGCAAGGAGGGCTCGCATAGTGGCCTAGTGCGGCGGTCTTGAAAACCGCTATAGGGGGTGACTCCTATCGAGGGTTCGAATCCCTCGCCCTCCGCTGAGGTCCGGGCATACTGCGGCATGAGATGTATCGCTGTGATTATGGGCGCCCACCCCTACGAGGTGTTCTCCAGTGAGCAGTGTTGGGCGCCCAGTAGTGCTAGGCACGGCTGGAGCTCATCGATGTGAACCTCGATGGGGCAGTTCCACCGCTCGCGTTGCAGTTGGAAACATCGTTCTTGCCGGCGTTGGTCAGCTACGACATGGATCTGGTTGCCGTTGTCGAGGTAGCCCAGTTTTTCCGACACACGCTGGGATGCGGCGTTGTCATTGAACGCACTGGTACTGGCGGTTGTGGCTCCTAACCCGCGAAAGGCAAATTCAAGGACTGCTGCGCGCATGGCGGTGCCGATTCCTTGTCCTTGGAAGCGTTGACCGAGCCAAGAGCCGGTGGAGACCTGACGACCAATGCTGAAGTCCTTTCCTGATATGTCTTGTGTCCCCACGACACTGCCGTGGTGTAGCACCACGAAAGGGAGCGTCCAGCGCTGCGAGTCGATTTCGCTTAAGGCATGCCAGTGCCACTGCAACACCGAGCGCGCCCGCTGCTCTGGGGATCCGGCACTCCATGGCTGGCCGAAAGGCATGTAATTCTCTGGGTGAATGCCTTCGGCGGCGAGTTCTGCGAGCTGGTGCAACTCGGCGGTAGAAGGTAGTGACAACTCCAGATCTGGTGTGCGGAGTCGCAAGTGCTCTAGCGGCCAGTACCGTGTCATGCTGACACTGTGCACGCCCGATCGGGGCCGCGGCAACTTGTGGTCTCCAGTCGGGACCGACTCGAAGTCGTTGCCGCTGTCCCGGTAAAGTGCTACAGCTAGTACCGCTGCCGTGGTGCTGATCGTGTGAAGAGTAATCGTGACACTCGGGTGCTGTAGCAGCACTTGGAGGCTTCGCCTAGTCTGGTCTATGGCGCCCGCCTGCTAAGCGGGTTTGGGGCTTATACCCCATCCCGGGTTCAAATCCCGGAGCCTCCGCGGAAGTAGCGTCCTACCTGCGCTCGTAGCTCAACGGATAGAGCATCTGACTACGGATCAGAAGGTTGGGGGTTCGAATCCCTCCGAGCGCGCGCTGTGTTGAGACAGTTCAGAGGGGTTATTCGCTTCGGCGGATAACCCCTCTGTTTTTGGTTTTGACGGCAACGTGACGGCTACGTACTTCCAAACTCGCGTTTAGATACTCGCCAGCTAGCTTGATCCTTCACTAACCCCCGACGAAGGAATGTGTTGGATCGGTGTCTGTGCCTACTTGTTCAAGGGGGCCGCGCCCAGAGCGTCGCCATCGGTTGCCGCTCGTGTCGGTGAAGGTCATGTCCACGCCTACGTAGCTCATTTCGCCAATCGTTTCTGCCTCACCGCCGCCTACTGTTACTGACTTAATCGGTCCCTCTGACATTCCGGTTGCCCACGACATCATCGTGTTTTGCGCGATGATCTGGTCACTTAGAACGTGGCTATCGATCCGTTGGGAGGCGTTCTGAAGCTCCATGTGGGTCTTTATTGGTGGTAACACGCGGTAGATGGTCCCGCCGTCTAGCTGCGCTGCTCGAAGTCGCACGGAGATATCGAAGATCGGTAGGCCGCTCGCGTTTGCATACATCACGCGAAATGGTCCTGGGTGTGTTTCTTCCAGCCAGATGACGACTTGTGACGCTTGTGCTCTGGTTTCTTTTGTCTGCTGTGCGCGGCGCTCATTCGCCACAGCTTGATCCCGGCGGGATTCAATGCGGTAGATCTTGTTGGCCACTACCGCAGCAACCGCAGCGGCAACGAGCGCCAATACAGTGGCCGCTCCGCTAACCCAGGCGGGAATGTCGCCCCAATCGACCGCTGACCATGCCCAATTCATGCCACGAGCGTAGTCAACAGCGGCATCTGACGGTATGGCTTGCGGGTCAAATGCGGTAGGCGCGCCTACCGCCGAGGGCGCTAAGAATCTAACGAGCTACACCGCTGAGGAACTGACGATGCTGACGGTCTTCTTGCGTAGCTCACGCGAACTCTACGATCGGCATCTGATTAGGGCTCGGAGTATGCCCGTGGTCAAACGTCGAGCGGGCGGCCACGCACACCCAGTCTGATCCAATCTCCCCGATTTGGCGGACACTTCGGGAAGGTCAATCCACTGTGGTGGGTAACTGGTGAGGGGAACCTCGAAGGCCGCGCCCTGACGGCAACGGTGACGGCAACGAGGGTACCCAGTCGTGAACCGTCACGCACAGCCGTGGAAAGAACCTGCAGGCCTCTATTTCTGTTCACGTAGTTTTTCGTTGAGGCGTTGAGCTTCCGCGAGTTGATCTTCCAAAATGATGATGCGGCAAGCAGCCTCTAGTGCAGTGCCCTGATCGACCAGTTCGCGCACCCGGGCCGCTAGACGCAGTTGGTATCGGGAATAGCGGCGGTGCCCACCTTCGGAACGTTGCGCCTGAATTAACTTCGCTTCACCGAGACTCCGCAAGAATGTCGGCGTGGTTCCTAACATTTCCGCGGCTCGGCCCATGGTGTAGGCCGGGTAGTCATCGTCACTGAGGTTGTCGGATCTCATGTGCGAGTCTGAGGTCATTACACTCCCAAGTCGAGGGCCCCGGCGCTTCAGCGCCGGGGCCCATAAGTTGGATTTCGGATTACCGGCTCTAAACCGGTATTTCTGCTTCTGTACACACATCGATAAAAACCCTGGAACTTCCCTCCCTCCAGCGTCACTGACCGGAACCGGGCCACGCTGCCAAACCTCAGCCCTGACCCGCGCACTTTACTTCTCAGAACAGTTGTCGACTGCTCGCCTCAGCTTCAATGTTCTACCTGTGCAACGCCAGAAAGGCTACATGCACCAAACACGGATGTCTATACCTGCCACCATAGATTTTCGACGTTTACGGCAGCAGATTTAACCCTGAGACTCCGCCTCGGGCACACGCAGTCTGTCTTGGTATGTGCACTGCTGGACACGTGGCCTGGTCCTACGAATCAGAAGGTTTAAGCTTGCATTCTGCAGGGTTCACATTGGCGGGATAGCTTGTAATGGCGGCACTGTGAGCGCCTTCATGGTTGGCTAGAGAGACTATGACTGGCCTGTCCTGCCCTGATCTACTCAGCGATGGCGTCGTCTGCCTTCGTCCCTGGCGCGACACCGATCTGGCGTGCGTTGAGCAGGCTTCCCAAGACCGTCGTATTCCCGAGGGCACCACCGTCCCGGCAGGCTACACGCGTGACGAGGGCTTAGCTTTCATCGCACGCCAGCATCGACGCCTGGCGACGGGGGAGGGTGTGTCGCTGGCCATTGCCGAGCGTGACAGTGATCAAGCCGTCGGTTTGGTCATCCTGTCGGTCCGGCCGCAGAGCGGAGTAGCCGGAATCGGTTACTGGGTCATCCCAGCCGCACGGAGGCGGGGCGTCGCGTCTCGAGCGGTCGCCCTGATGACCACATGGGGCCTGGGCGCCGGTGGCTTTGTGCGAGTCGAGGCATGGGTGGAGCCGAACAACTCGGCGTCCCGGCGAGTACTTGAGGCCAATGGCTATCTCTTGGAGGGCAGGCTACGCAACTTCTTGTTGCTGGGCGCTCGCCGAGCTGACGCGCTCGTCTATTCCCGCATTACGTCCCAACAAAAGAACCGAGCAAACTGACGGCACTGTGACGGCAACGTCCACGAACGGCAGCACACAACGGCGGGCGAAGACGGAGTATTTCCTGCGGAACACACCTCGACGCACGTCCGCGGACGGGGCCAGTTCAGGGCCGATTCGGCCTGATTGTCACGCGGTTGGACACCTAGACGGCAGCGGCGGTTCCGGGCTCGCTGCGCCGCCTACCCTCGCTCCGGGGAGCTGAAGCACCAGCTGGTCGACCTGCTGCCTGTCGAGCCGATGATCTCTTCTGCGTCAAAGCGGATGCGCCTATGCTCGGGTGGGCTGTTCCCGGGTTGGTCGGATCATTTGACGTTCACGAATGTTTCCGTCAGTAAGATGCTGAATGCAGTGGGTGGCACGGTCACGGTCCCAGCAAAAGGGTTGTTCACGTCGGTTATGAAAAATAATGCGGATATCAAGAATGTGGCAAAGAGGCCGTACAGTGTGAGAACAGCTCCAGCGAGTCAAATCCATGCTAGGGACTCGGCCAGGCTTTGGGATTGAAACTCTGGCGATGAACTGTGGAGGTGGTGTGAGGGTTTGGTTTGGAACTGACCAGCCTAACTAGCTAACATCTTCAGGGCACGAGGTCGGCAGACAAGGAGGCGAACTGTGGCGGATAGAGAACCGGATCAGTGGGATGCCATAGCTGGGCTTTACGAGCAGACCAAACACGTTCCAGTCGGCCAGGCGGAAACAGCCAGTCTGACAGCGGCGGTGCCGGACCTGGTCGGTAAATCCGTGCTCGACGTGGGTTCGGGTTCCGGCTACTACACGCGCTTGTTTCGTCGGCTCGGCGCGGCTCGGGTGGTTGGCGTGGATGCCTCGGCGGAGATGGTCAGGCACGCGCGGTCGGTGGAGGAGCGCGAGCCTGTGGGCATCAGCTACCAGCATCACGACGCTACCGAGTTGCCGGTGCTCGGGAGCTTTGACGTGGTCAGCGCGGTGTGGTTGTTCGGAAATATCGAGGGGGAAGCCAAGCTCTTGGAAGTGGCCCACCTGTTACGGGCCAACCTTGCTGAGGAAGGGATGCTTGTCGCGCTCTTCCCGAACCCGGATGTCAACCACGAGTCGCCGCCGGAGTACCAGAAGTACGGCCTGTCTTACAGGCCGACCCGGTTCGTGTCAGGGAGGCAGGGTGTGCAGGTCCGTTTTCTGACCGAGCCGCCGGTTGAGTTTGAGGGGTTCTTCTGGCCTCCTGGTGTCGTGGAGGCGGCTTTGCGGGATGCCGGCTTCACTGATATGCAACGGCAACCGACGAAGATTCCGGAGGATGCCCTGGTCGAACGCGGCCCGCAATTCTGGGAGGCGTTGCTGGCCAGTCCGTCCTTCGCGGTGCTCACGGCACGCGCCGGGCAGTGATACACCCGAAGCTGGTTGCTGGCAGGGTTGATCGCTGATGGGTAACGATCTAACCCCGGGGCAAACGGCAACACGTCCCTAAAGAGGACGAGTACGTGCTCCGGTGAAACCAATTCGCAGGTTATGGCCATATGTCGACGTTCCAGGACAAATTGCTAGCGTCTGGGGTTAAGGGGTTGCAGGTCTAAAACTCTGTCATCCCGACACAGTTTTAGCAGGTCAGATGGTTATCCGTTTCCGGGTGGACCTCTATCGCTTATTTTGACATCTACGTGAAGGCCGCGGCCCCTCATCGCGATTTTGAGTTATCCAGGTGACGATGCCAAATTGCACGTCACCATGTGGGAGATACAATCCGAACAGCACATCATGCCCTGGTTCTAGCGAATTGTGCTAGCTGCTCGGAATTCGGGGTCTAAAACTGTTAGGGCAAATCCTAGACCAAATTATTGGCTCTATCGATCGTTCCTTAGGAAGTTAGGTCGTGAATCGGGGCGTCTGGGGCGTTTTTCTGAACAGATTCGATCCCAGTTCTAGCGGCCGCTTTTGAGTTGTATGCCTCGCTCGAGGCGATGATTTCTCCGTTTCCGGCTTTTAAGCGGAACCGGGATTTGCCTGCCTTATCTTCGTATAGTTCAAACTTTCCAGCCATGTTGCATCCTTTCGAGGGGGTTAGGTGTGAAGTAGCTCAGGACGAATTACTTCTCTCTCCAGCGCATTCTTAATTTCGCCGTTCTTGCTGTTGTAGTCGGTTTGTCGTCGGAGTTCTTTTCGGACTGCTTCGATGACGGAATCGGAGGTGAGGATTGAGGCGATCGACTTTGGAGAGGTCGCCGCTCGCACTTTCCACAGTTCGTCTAGCAGTCGCCGTTTGATGGCCTCTTTGGATAAATGGAATAGCAGATCACATTTGTGTGCAAATGATTCGTTACCGAGTAGGTCGACTTCCAGGACTAGATCCATCACGACGGGAAGGCCGCCTGTTAAATGCCAAACTTGCCAAACTTGACCGTTGGTGAGGATCATCCACTCAACGCCCTCATTTACCGCATAGGTCTGAACTTGGCGGAGGTGTTTTGGACCTAGTTTTTGTGTACATCTTTTGACTTCGATGAAGGCGGCGAGCTGTTTGTCGATACGGATACCATAATCGGCGTATTCCCATTTGACTTGGTATTCGGTTGTGAGGTCCTCGTACTTATCGAAGCCGAGACATTCGCAAAGAAAGTCAGTTACCAGCAATCGCGTGTCGCCCTCATTCGCATCTCGTTTGACCAGGTCGGTAAGAGGGGTGTGAAAACGTCGAGCCGCTGCTTTGACGCGCTCGCGGCCTATCGCCTCCCATTTCGGAGCGGCTGACTTCAGTGTCTTAATGGCCTTGACGATTTCCTCCGGCGGAACTATCGGAGTCTCGGTCTGACGCTGAACAACTAGTGGTCCGACAGTTGGGTGATCGCTCGGAAACTCTTTGAGCTGGTCCGCCATTGTTGACCTCCGAAGACTTATGTCTCGATCAGTGAGATTCAGACCACATATTTTCTTCGTATCGCAGCGTCAGGGTGTTACGCAACGGTCCATCCCGTTTGTGAAAGTTCTACTGCGGACTGCACCTGACAGACCCGGTTCTGGAGTTCCCAGAGCCCCAAAAGGGCTCGAGGTCTAGGTCGAAAATTCTGGTATTTCTGCATGGCAGGGCAGTCTGTGAGTGGGTTCACGGCTTCAATGCATGCTCGCGCCCGGGTGAGCCACTGTTTGGCTGAAGCTATTCGCTGCAGATCCTCACGGTCGTCTGGCCGTGTCAACCCGGCTTGGCCCAGCGGCCAGGGTCCAGAAGTCTCGGAGTCGGGCGGGTGCTAGAGGGCTGGCGGGCTGGACCAGCTGTTTCCGGCGGTGCCCAGTTCGGCGTCCAGGGTGGCTTGGGCACGTGTCATTGCCTCGGCGTGTTTCGGGTCCTGCATGCGGACGGCGATCTCGTCTGGAGCGATATACTCGATGTGCTGAACGACCCACCAGATATTGCCCAGAGGGTCCCGTACTCGACCTCCGCGGTCTCCCCAGGCGGCGTCATCAAGCGGAGTGACCACACGGGCACCCGCGGCAACCGCGCGATCGAAGGTCGCCTCCGCGTCGTCAACGACGATGCGCAGCATGCTGGGGGTGTCCGGCCAGTCGGCCTGGGCGTCGAAAGCGAGCAGTATCGAGTCACCGACTCGAATTTCGGCGTGCCCGATGCCACCGTCCTCGGTGGGAACACGCGCGAGTTCGTGACCGTGGAATGCGGCGGAGATGAAGTCGAGCAGACGTCCGGTGTCTCGGGTCACTAGCCACGGTTGAATGGTTGAGTAACCCCCGGGTGCATTCGCGGTCATCGTGCTCTCCTGTGCTGTTTGGCTTCAGGTTCGCCCTCATCGTCACCCGCGCCACCGACATTTCTGGCAGGGGATATCGGCTTGCCTGAGAGCGGGTTACGGCTGAACGGACTCGTCACGCCTGATGTCCGTACTCCGTACCAGCTGCTGAAGGGAACCTTCGAACGCTTCTGCCGATGATTCGAGCCGAACTTAGACCCGGGGAATACCAAAGGTCACCGCAGTCCGAGGGAACGCAGATGCTCGAAGTCCCGGTCGGTGGAACACCGAGAGCTCCCATCAGGGTTAGGTTCCATCTGATTCCTGACCCTCCGCAACCTGCAGAACATCCTGGTGTAATGCCGCACATTCGTGAAACGTCCACTGAATTTGACTTCAGCGACCGTTACTTCGGTCATTTGACGATCCAAACAGTAAGTCCCGCCTTGGCCTTAGCGAGGCTGCAGGCCGACGCGTCAGCGCACCCTGCGGATCAACGCCTTCGGGAGATAGCGCAAGCCGCCGAAAACCTAAACGCCGCAATAACAAACACGCAAGCCGGATCTGGACAAGGTCCATCTCCGACTAACGCCCCTCAACCGTCTGCCCGTCAGCCGCCGTCACTGCCTACTTACCCGGCGGTAGGTCAAGGGCAGTCACCTGAAAGGAGACCCGACCCACAGAGACGCCGCCCCACATAATGGTTCGAAGTGGATTGAACAGGTGCCGAAATGCTACGGATCAAAGGTTGGGCTCGAATCCGGCCGGCCGATATTTAACATCGCTGTCAGGCGCCGAAGGCCCCAGCGTTTTCCTGCACCCACTGCGCGAAGGTTCGGGCTGGGCTGCCGGTGACTTTCTCCACGGTGGGCAGCACAGTGTAGCCAGCCTTCGGCGGGTTGGTCCGCATGGCTAGGAAAAACTCGATGTCCTCGTCGGCGTAGCCTGTTTGGCGCCACTCCGCGACGATCTCGTCCTGAGTGAGCTCGAAGTATCGCAGGTCGCGGCCGATGACCCGGCTGATTGTGTGCACCTTCTCCGGCGGTGTCAGCGCCTCCGGCCCGGTTAACCAGTACTCCTGCCCGGCGTGGCCGTCGGTGGTCAGCGCGGTTGCGGCGACAGAGGCGATGTCCGCCTCATGGATCATCGCGCTCTTTACATCGGCGAACGCCTCGCGGACGACGCTTTCTTGCTGCACGGACTCCGCCCACTCCAGGGTGTTGGACATGAATTCCACCGGCGACAAGTGGGTCCACTCCAGGTCACTGGCCTCAACGGCCTCCTCCAGCGGACTCTTCGTCACATCCCCCTTGAGCACCGTTACCTTGCGCACTCCGGCTTTCTTCGCCAGGTCAACGATCTCTGCACCGTTGGTCAACGGCGAGAAATCCTCCCCGTTGAAACTGATTAGATGCGCGGCGCTGACGTCGGTGAACACGGTTGACAGACTTGCGGTCTCAGTCAAGTTGCCGGCGACCACTTCGGCGCCCGCCGGGAGGTTTGCCTTCTCCGGAGTGCGGGTGAGGGCGCGAACCCGGTGCCCGGCGGTCAACAGCTGCTCAACAAGGGGACGGCCAACGTTGCCGGTAGCCCCGGCCACAAGAATGGTCATGGAATTTCCTTTCGTCATGGCACAGACCCTACGAGTATTCGCGGTCAACTCTTGTCCGCGATCAGTGCGAAAATCGTCTTATGTTGGAAACCTCAGCTCGGCTTCTCCGTCTGCTGGCGTTGCTGCAGGCCCATCGGGACTGGCCGGGGATGAAGCTGGCCGAGCGTCTCGGGGTGAGCCCACGGACCGTGCGTCGCGACGTCGACAAGCTGCGACTCTTGGGTTATCCCATCGACGCGATCAGTGGTGTCGGCGGCGGCTACCAGTTGGCCGCGGGTGCCTCACTGCCTCCGTTGCTGCTCGACGACTCCGAAGCGGTCGCGATTGCGGTGGGGCTGCGTACGGCGGCCGCTGGCGCGATCACGGGCATTGCCGAGACCTCCGTGCGGGCGTTGGCCAAGCTGGATCAAGTGCTGCCCTCGCGGCTGCGCTACCAGGTCAACACGCTCAGTTCGGCACTAGTGACCATGCCGATGTTCGGCCCCATGGTCGATCCCTCGACTCTGACCGTGATCGCCTCGGCGGTACGCGACCACGAACGGCTGCGGTTTGACTATGTGTCACATAACGACTCAACAACCGTGCGGGACGTGGAACCCTACCGACTTGTCCACAATGGACGGCGGTGGTACCTCTTCGCCTGGGACATCCAGAAGCCGGATTGGCGGACGTTTCGAGTCGACAGGTTGTCTATGCGCGTCCCTATCGGGCCCCGGTTCAGCCCTAGACCGCTTCCCGCCGAGGACCTGGCCAACTACCTCGCCATGGGCATGACAACGAACCCATACCGCTACCAAGCGGTGCTCACCATGCACGGCTCGATCAAGGAGGTGGCCGATGAGGTTCCACCCACCATCGGCGTGGTGGAGCCCATCGACGAGGACACCTGCACCCTGCGCATCGGCTCGGACAGCCTCGATCAGCTCGCGGTGTGGGTGGCCGCGTTCGGCTTCGAGTTTGACATCCGCGAACCACCAGAGTTGGTGGAGCGCCTCCGGACCTTAACCGCTCGCCTACAGCGGGCCGCCTGGCCTAGCGGCGCTCCCAATCCTCATCGTTAGCCACAGAGAGGGTGGACGCGGAATGGCCGCGTTCTTGGTGTGGTTAGTCCAGGTGTGACCTACACCCAAGATAAACCCTTCGTCGGGCAGTGTGTTCTGATCACCGGCGGGGGTACGGGAATCGGGCGCGCCGCCGCACTGGCCTTTGCTAGCCAGGGCGCCGCGAACTTGATCATCACAGGCCGCCGGGCAGAGCCGCTGGCGCAGGTCGCCGCACTGGACCCGACTATTGTCCCGGTAATCGCCGATGTGTCCAGTGAGGATGGAGCCGCCGCAGCGGCCGAAGCAGTGCGCGAGCGGGGGGCACGCTGGATGTCCTGGTGCACAACGCCGGGATCTTCCGCATGACCCCGTTGGACGCCCCGGACATCCCAACGGTCCGCGACATTCTGGATATCAATGTGCTCGGTCCCGTGCTGTTGACCGCTCGGCTGCTTCCACTGCTGCGCTCGCCGGGAGGCAACATTGTCTTCGTGTCCAGCGTGGTGGGCCACCTGTCGGTAGCGGCGGCCTCGGCGTACGCGGCAAGCAAGGCCGCCGTCGATAGCCTCACCCGCTCTTGGGCGAAGGAGCTCGCGCCGAAAGGCATCCGGGTGAACGCGGTGGCTCCCGGCACTGTCGACACCACCATTCTGGCAACCGGTGGACTATCTGCCGACCTGGTTGAGAAGATGCGTGCCCAGCACGACGCGACGGTGCCCAGTGGCAGGACCGGGAAGCCCGATGAGATCGCCCCGTGGATCACCCGGCTCGCCGAGCCGGCTAGCTCCTGGGTTACCGGAAAGGTCTTCACTATAGACGGCGGAGCCGACCTCGTCTGACCGCTTGCGGAAACACAGCTCTACTCGATGAGCACAGCTAGCCGACACACATATCAGCTACTCGGTGAACGCCCCAGGTGATAAAGGCGGCCTGTAAGCGTAGTGGTCCAGCTGGTTACTGAGCCCACCCATAACCGGCCTTGTCTGTGTTGGGGACGCGAACCCACTTGCCGGAGATCTCATCGAATCCGTCGCCGTAGGTGCTTGTATTGGGGACGCGAGCATAATCGGCGAGCGCGGTTCCTGGGATGCCCAGGACTATCCCTATTGCGATCGCCATGCCGCCTGTGGCGGTAACTAGCTTGCGTGTCTTGGAGTCGAACATGACATCTCCTTCACCAAAGGCGGGAATTGCTCCTTGGTTCCCTACCCTATTTTTTTGCCCCATCTATCGCTAGTCGAAGACCGGATTTCTCCCGGTCCGGGGGTTTAGTCAACGTGGCATGAGAGCGGTGCCGATGCCGACGAAGATGCCCCCCGTGATGGTGTCTAAGGTGCGACGGCTGCGCCGATATGCCCCAGTTATGAGCGGCGTGGCCGCGGCGAGAGCGACGCCGCTGAACCATGCCAAGGCCATGAACAGCATGATCGCTAGCACTATGAGACGTTCTGGCACGGTCGCGTGCGCTGGCAACAGACTGGCGAACAAGGCTCCGAAGAACACCATGGCCTTGGGATTGGCCAGATTCGTCAGCAGACCGATGCGCCAATGCCGCATGGGGGTGGCTGCCCGCTGCGCGGAGGAGGCAATGTTCGTACTAGGCGCGGTAAGAGGTTGCTGTCGCCAGGCGTGCCATACGGTGGTGGCGCCGTACAGGATGAGGAATGAGGCTCCGGCGATACGTACGGCTTGGTAGAGGTGTTGATAGTGGTCGAGAAGGGCACTAAGTCCAAGGAGCGCGAGCAATGCCCAGCAGGTGATCCCGCTGACGACGCCGACTGCTACCCATAGACCGTCGCGGCGGGTATGGCTGGCGGCGGTCTTGAGTGTGATGACGAAGTCGGGGCCTGGACTGATCACGGCGAGTGCCCACGCGCCGAGCAGGGGCAGGGCAGCGATGATCATGAAGGGACTCCTGAAAGCGATCCTGTGGCGGGTGAGGCTATGACGACGGTGACGTCAGCGGAAGAGTGATCGGTGCGGTAGGCGTGGGATGCGTCTCCGGCGAAGGCCAGGAGGTCACCGGTGCCGAGCAGGCGAAGGTCGTCAGTGGGGCCGGCTGTGAGCTGACCCGAGGCCACGAGAAGGTGCTCGATCGTGCCGGGAGCGTGCGGTACTCCGTCGACAGCGGCGTGCGGGGGCATGCGTAGCCGCCACAGTTCGAGGCTGTAGCCGCCGCAGATCCGTCGCAGCAGTTCACGCGTGGGTTCGTCTTCGATTGCGGATGTGGCCGGAGTGTAGACGATGCTGGGGGCGCTCTCGCTGGTCAGAAGATCGGTGAGCGGAATACTCAGGGCTACGGCGATGGCGTCTAGGGTGTCGATCGTGGGGTTGCCCGTGCCAGTTTCCAGTTGTGACATGGTGGCCTTACTCAGTCCCGTCCGTCGGGCCAGCTCAGCAGAGGTCATCCCTCGCTGCCGGCGTCGGCGCTGGATCTGCGCACCAACTGCGGCGGCGGCGCTGCTGGAAGCCCGGTGCTCTCGTTCGACGCTCACCGCAGTGGCCTGTGGGCAGCGGTGTAGGAGATGCGGATGTGACCCTTCTTCACTTTCACCGCAGAGAGGTGTCATCGAAGTAAGCAGTAACCTGGACCCTATCCGCGAAAGGAGTGTTATAATGAACCATAGTTCATTATAACCAACCAAGATTCATGGGTCAAGCGGTGCATATCGTGGGCGCATGGGCTGCCGATTTCCAGCTCGGCCATTCGGCTGAGTGAGGACTTCATCCCCTTTGTCATTCATTACGTTTTATGGCACTTATTCTCGCTGGAAGACTAAGCTAGAATCTGCCACCCCTGGCCAGGAGCGTGTAAATGGCGATCTCCGCATTCCGTGCTACCGAGCCTGCCCGCGAGCAGAGCCGACTGGGGCGACTGACGAAGTTCCTTCGTCGTCGCTTCCTCGGTAACGCTCGTCGTAATGCTGGTGGATTTGTCCTAGTCGGGATAATTGTTACCACTGTCGCGGCTATGACGATTACCTTATTCGGGGTCGGAGTAGTGAGTCGCGGGTTGAACTTGCAAGACGGTGCCATCTGGTTCTGGGATGGCGGCCGGGGGGAAGCTGTCCGGGTAAACGCTTCAGCCGGGCAGATAGACCTGCGGCGGTCGCTTACTGACGCGAAGGGTCACCGCGTCAAAGTTGTGCAGACCGATCGGCATGTGCTCCTGCAGGATCTTGATGCCGGGACCGTTACGTCGTTGGATCTAGCCACGCTAGGTGTCTCAGGGGTAGTCACCACACAACGTCCAGCTGACATGCGTATCGGATTGTTCGCTGGCAGCACGCTCATGGTTGACGCGGCTAATGGGCTGGTCAGCCAGCTCGATGCGGGCAATTTTAAACCTTCCGGGCAGTCAGTTAAAACGCCGAAAAATCTCGTCGGGGGAGATTTCGATGACCAAGGGCGGTTCTGGGTAGGCTCACCAGACACCGGACAAGCCATATCGATCAAACTAGGCAGCATAGGTAAAGGCCCTAGCATCGAGCGCAAGGTTAACGTCGGCCACAAAGGTCACCCGTGGGCGGTCAGCGTTTTAGACGATGGCGTCGCGATCGTGGACCGTTTGAGCACAGAACTCATCGCGGTAAACGGCGAGGGCGTTGTGTCAAAGACGACTATCCCCCCGGCAGGCGAAGCGGCGACTATGCCGGTCCGGGTCCGTGGTGACGTAATCCCCATCACTAACGCGGGCGATCGGAACGTGATCGTGGTTCACGGTAGCGATGTCTCCAGTGGAAACGTGGCCAAAGGTGTCACCGCTCGTTCTGTCTCGGTCCCTGGCTCGGGGCAGAAGCTGGGTACCGCGGTTGCTTTTTCAGACCGGCTGTACATCCCCGATGAAGAGGCCAATCTGGTCCGGGTGATCGATCTCGAAGGGAAGAACCTCAACGACATTGGCACCACCGGTGGTCGGGTCGAGATGGAAAGCCGAGAAAACCACCTAGTGATTAACTCCGAAAACACCAACCGCGCATGGGTGATAGACGGAGAACACAAGATCACTGAGCTGCAGAAAGCACCCAAAGACGTGGCAGGAGGAAATTCGCCCGGCGGTGCGCCTGAAGCCTCCCCATCGCAGACACCTTCTTCCTCCCCATCGGCGGACAACCAGCGCCCGAAGAAACCTGACCCACCGTCTAGGCCTAAGCCATCGCCTAGACCTACCCAGCCTCCAACGGTTGCTCCCAATGCGCCTGTCATAGCACGGGTTTTGGGCAATAGGGACGGCAGTGTGACCGTAGAGTGGTACGCACCGAACGCCAACGGTGGGACGCTGCAGTCTTATGACGTCCGTGCCGCCACAGGCGCCTCGGGTGGAGACCGAACGTTTAGTGGCATCCGCCATGTCAGCGGGACTTCCCTGCAACGCATGCAGATTGAGCCCCGCGCTTTCGTCGGGGATCGCGATAACTACACCTTCACGGTCGTGGCGAGATCGACCAATGGGAAGGTAAGCAAGTCCTCTGCTTCTTCGCCGATAACTAGATATGAGCCTTAGACGGCGAATACTACGATCGACCCGGCCAACCTCAGCATGCCCAAGGGACTCATGAGGGTTCCCCGAATTCGTTTTGTCGCCAGGCTTCGTACACCGCGATGGCAGTGGCGTTGGCCAGGTTGAGTGACCGGGAGGTCCGCACCATTGGTAGGCGTAGGCGGTCGGTGACCTCCGCGGTGTCGAGTACCTGCCGTGGCAGGCCGACTGATTCCGGACCGAAGAGCAGAACATCTCCCGGCGTGTATGCGATATCGGTATACCGGCGAGTGCCGTCACTGGTGAAGGCGTAGACCTTTGCCGGCAGTATCGCTCGCCATGCTGTAGCCAAGTCGGGATGGACACGCACCAGGGCAAGGTCGTGATAGTCCAGCCCGGCGCGGCGCAGCTGCGAGGCGTCCATTGAGAAGCCGAGGGGCTCGACCAGATGTAGTTCACAGCCGGTGTTCGCGGCGAGCCGGATCGCATTGCCAGTGTTGCTGGGGATTTCTGGCCGGTAAAACAGGATGCGGAACACCCGCCCACCGTAGACGGTGTTGGTCGACCTGAAAGCGGAAGGTAGTCCATTACCTGACCGGCGGATGTCAATCGCTTGCGGGGCGCTCCTGTACTGCCCAGCCATTGCCATCGGGATCACTGAAGAAAACGAACGAGTTCCAGGCTCCGCCTCGGCCATTAACCCGGATAGCACCTTCGAAGTGTTGGATCTCGCTGACCTCCACACCCTGCTCGACGAGCTCGGCGCGGGCCGCCTCGATGTCGGGGACGACTAGCTGCAGGCGCTGGATCGACCCTGGCGGCGTGTCGCCGATCCCCATTCCCACTGCGATTGAACACGCTGATCCGGGTGGGGTCAGCTGCACGACGCGCATTGTGTCGCTGACCCGAGTGTCATGGTCGATCGCGAATCCAACCTGCTCGCTGTAGAAGCGCTTCGCTCGGTCCACATCCGTGACGGGAACCACCACTAGTTCGAGCTTCCAATCCATAGCGCATCGTCCTTTCGTGTGGGCGATCTACTTGCTGCCATTAGCTACCCGCGACAACACTACGGCTCTATACGGTTTACTCTTGGCGGCGTCGGTGCCCCCGTTGCAGGAGGATTGTGACCATAGTTCTCACCGTCTCCACACCCGGTCTGGTTCTCATCGAGCATGAGTTCTCCATCCCACTCGACCATTCTTTGCCGGACGGCGAGCGGATCACTGTCTTCGCCCGTGAAATCGCCGATCCGGACGCCCGCGACCGCCCGCTCCTGGTCTTCTTGCAGGGTGGTCCGGGTCACGAGGCCCCTCGTCCGACCCGGTATCCGTCGTCTCCCGGGTGGCTGGATCGGGCGCTGCGCGACTACCGGGTGCTGATGCTTGACCAGCGCGGCACTGGGCGCTCCACCCCTGTCGGCACCCTGCCCGGGAAGACACCGCAGCAGCAGGCTGACTACTTGTCCCACTTCAGGGCCGACGCCATCGTTCGGGACGCTGAATGGATCCGGCGCGAGCTGAACGTCGACTCCTGGAGCGTGTTGGGTCAGTCCTTTGGCGGGTTTTGTGTCCTCGCTTACCTCTCACGGGCACCCGAGGGTCTGCGAGAGGCGTTCTTTACCGGTGGGTTACCGCCGGTCGGCCGGCACATCGACGAGGTGTATCGCGCCACTTACGAGCGGATGCTAGAGCGTAACCGCCGGTACTACCAGCGGTACCCCGCAGACCGGCAACGGGTGAGTGAGTTGCACGCGTGGGTAAACGCCAACGACGTCCGCCTACCATGCGGTGACAGGCTCACCTGGCGGCGGTTCCGCCAGCTCGGCAAGGTGCTTGGTATGAGTGACGGTGCCGAGCGGCTGCACTATCTGCTGGAGCTTCCCGCCGGATCGCCCGCTTTCCTGCACGATGTCGAGGGCGCCTTGCCCTTCGCTGCGCGTAACCCGCTCTACGCAGTCATTCACGAAGCCTGCTACGCCGATGGCTGCGCAACGCGGTGGTCGGCCGCCCGATTGCAACCCGACGACTATGAGCGCCAGATCGAGTTGTTCACCGGCGAGCACGTATTTCCGTGGTCATTCGTGGACAACGGCGGCCTCGCACCGCTAGGTAAGGCAGCCGAGCTGCTTGCCGAGCATCCTTGGCCTCGACTCTACGATCCCGAGCGGTTGCGATCCAACCAGGTTCCTTGCGCTGCCGCGATCTACGCCGACGACGTGTATGTGGAACGCCGCTTCTCGGAGGAAACGGCGGGGCTCATTCACGGCATGCGCCCTTGGCTCACCAACGAATACGAGCACAACGGGCTCCGAGTCGATGGTGATCGAGTGTTGGATCGACTGATCGATCTGGCTCGCGGGCGGGCGTAACGCAGAGTCCATCGCGATGGTTCTCGCCGCCGGATGACGATGCATGTGCATATTGCCGAAGTCTCCTGGAGTGCTGCATGGCGTTAGAGATCCGGCCGGTTGGTCGGCATGAGCTAAAGGCAGTTTCGAAGCTTCATCACGACGTCTGGGCCGAGACCTACGCCGGCGTTTATCCTGAGTGGTTCTTGAACGAGCGCTCGTCAGAATTCTTTCACGGACTCTGGCAGACCTTTCTCGACGATGACCAGCGGCTGATAAACGCCGCTGTCCTGGATAGCCGGCTGTGTGGCTTTGTCCGGTACGGACGTCCCTCCGCCGGATCAAAGCCCCGGAGCGAAAGCACTGGGGAACTCCTCACCATGTATGTGTTGCCAACCGATCGAGGGAAGGGCATAGGTACAGGTTTGTTAAGGCACGCCGAGGCTCGTATGTTCGAGCTTGGATATCGCGATGCCTTGCTCTTTGTGGTCCGGGAGATAACAAGGTCGGTGAGCTTTTACGAAGCCAATGGATGGCGCTGGGACGGTGAGGTTGAATGTACCGATTTCGGCGGTTACGGCCCTGAGTCGCTGCGGATGGAAAAGGTCCTTAATATTCTGAATTAGCTGGACAGGCGGCAAGTAATTTCGACCGAGGCCGACTGTATGCGCAAAGTCTGAGACAGCACGAAGGTCACCCGATTCGGGTGACCTTCGCTGTGCGGAGCTGGTAGCAAATCTGAAATCTAGTTCTTGAAGGCGTCTTTGACCTTCTCACCAGCCTGTTTGAGATTGCCCTTGGCTTGGTCGGTTTGGCCTTCCGCCTCAAGATCACGGTTGTCGGTGGCCTGGCCCACCTTCTCCTTGGCCTGCCCCGCAAGTTCTTCTGCCTTATTCTGTATCTTGTCGCCTAAACCCATGAGTCTCTCTCCTCGGAGTGCGAGTCAATCGGTCTCGACAGGTATACCCCCGCCGCGAAGCCCCTAAGCACTTCCGATACTACCGACATCGTCGACGAGTGCGAGTCGGGTCGTGATGCGGTAGAACTTCGAGCATGACCAGTGTCGCCGGTGAGGCAGACCACCCTGAGGTGCTCTGGAGTCCTGACGAGCGCAGCTACCGTGGCAGCGCACTGGCAGGATTCGTCGATTGGCTTGCCCAGCAGCGCGAAATCGACGTCGATAGCTATCAGCAGCTGTATGACTACTCCGTAGCCGACCTCGCCGGGTTCTGGAGCGCCGTTGCTGAGTATTTCGAGGTCATGTTTCGCAGCCCGCACGAGCAGGTGCTTACCAGCGAGCAGATGCCGGGTGCCGGGTGGTTTCCGGGCGCCACACTGAACTACGCCGAGCATGCGCTACGTTCCGGCCCCGGCAAGGGCGCCAACGATGTCGCTGTCATCGCCCTCACCGAAGCTGGCGAGCGCCAGCAGCTCAGTTACGGCGAGCTAAGGACCCTGGTAGCGGCCGCGCAAGCGGGGTTACGCACCCTCGGCGTCGCCGCAGGTGACCGTGTCGTCGCATTGGCTCCCAATTGTGCGCAGACCCTAGTGGGGTTTCTCGCCACCGCGAGCATCGGCGCGGTGTGGTCTTCTTGCTCTCCGGAGTTCGGAGCCCAAGCGGTGTGCGATCGCTTTTCGCAGCTGGAACCGAGTGTGCTGATCGCCGTCGATGGTTACCGCTATGGCGGACGACTCATCGATATCCGGCCTACGGTGGACGCGCTACGACAACAGCTGCCTACGTTGCGCGCTACCGTGCTGGTCGGCTATCTCGACGCCGAAGCCACGTTGCCCGGCACCACGTCGTGGTCACAGCTGATGGAGTCCGAAAGCGGCTCTGGTACCTCTCCGGTATTCGCGGCCGTGCCATTCGAGCATCCGTTGTGGGTGCTCTACTCTTCCGGGACCACCGGCTTACCTAAGGGCATCGTGCATGGCCATGGCGGCATGCTTTTGGAACACCTCAAGGCGCTAGCGCTACAGGCAGATCTGGGACCGGGGCAACGATTCTTCTGGTACACCACCACCGGCTGGATGATGTGGAATTTCCTGATCGCGGGGCTGCTCGTCGGTTGCACCGTGGTGCTGTACGACGGTAGCCCAGTCCATCCCACCGCCGACGCGCTCTGGCGACTGGTCGAATCCGAACGTGTCAGCTACTTCGGAACGTCTGCGGCATATCTACAGTCGTGTGACAAACATGGGCTTCGTCCGCTGGACCACTGCGATCTCTCGCAGCTTCGGGCCGTCGGCTCGACTGGCTCGCCGCTGTCGCCTCAGACCTCTGACTGGATCACCCAATCCGTCGGAACCCGCGTGCAGATATGCAGTATTTCGGGAGGCACCGACGTTTGTACCGCATTTCTTTCAACGGCACCCAACGTGCCGGTCTGGCGCGGCGAGATCTCCTGCCGGGCACTCGGCGCTGCGGCCGCCGCCTTCGACGAGAACGGGACCGGCGTGACCAGCGTCGTGGGTGAACTCGTACTCACTAAGCCGATGCCGTGTATGCCCGTGGGGCTGTGGGGCGACGCTGACGGCAACCGCCTCATTGCAACCTATTTCGACCGTTACCCGGGAGTGTGGTGCCATGGCGACTGGGTTCAGATCACTCCGCGCGGATCATGCGTGTTGTACGGACGCAGCGATGCCACCCTCAATCGCGACGGAGTTCGCATGGGAACCGCGGAGTTCTACCGTGTCATCGAAGCTTGCGATCAGGTGCTCGACAGCTTAGTGGTCGAAACCGGCGTGGTCGCCGGCTCCGCCGAGGCGGGTGAAGTGTTGTGCTGTGTCGTGTTAGCTCCCGGAGCTTCGATGGCCGCCGTCGAGGCGCAGCTTCGGGCCAGGCTCCGCTCGCAGCTTTCGCCGCGTCACGTCCCAGATCGTTTCCTTGAGATCAGTGAGGTACCGGTGACTCTCAACGGAAAGAAATGCGAGATCCCGGTCAGACGGATCCTTGCCGGTACCCCGATTGAGCAGGCCGTCAGCGTTGCCGCGCTGCGCAATCCCGGCGCTCTCAAGCAGCTGTGTGAACGCGTCCGCCAGCCTGTGCTTGGCGGCGCAACTGGGGCCAGTTGAAATAGATGTAACGCCAAATCAGTTTACGACGACACATGAATGTGGCAAACTTCAATGGCCGACTGTGAAAGAGACACTCGTCGCGAGCGAGTTGTCAAACCCTGAGTCGGCTATCGCTGGGGGAGAAGGGGAACTCTCCCAGTGGTCATGTTATGAGTGGCACAGTTACATGTATATCGAGTGACGCAAGTGGAGAGCGGCAACGGCGGTTCCGGGAGTGGTGAAAACTGGTCCCGCCGTTGCCGCACGTACGAGACGGGGGCTATGCCTTCGTAAGCCTCTGCATACCTGACTTCCAGCCCATCTCGGACGTAGACTCGTAGCGGTCAAATACCTGCTCCCGCAGCTATGAATGACTCTGCCTCGTATTCAGTTGACGTATCTGCCGCGTGAGAACGCAGCCGGTGCATGGAGCGTGGGCCACCGCCGTGGGGGATGCCAGACCGCCGAGCCGCCAGCGAAGACAGACCGGAAACCAGCGCTGGGCGTGCGATGCCCGGGGTGGGGGACATGGCACTTAGGGGCATCAGCGCGACACCATCGGTCCATACTGGCGGCTCGGCAGAGACGACTCCGTTCAGCTCGGCCTTGGTGTTATCGCGGCGGGAGTCGCACACCAAAGCATGCGCGCGGCGTCGATCAAATCGGCCCCCAGGCGTGATCACCAAGACGTGATCACCTCGACGCCCTGTGACAGGGACTGGGGTAGAGCTACCGTGAGACTGTTCCGCGCGATGGAGTCGTTCTGTCAGCACGAAGGTCTCAACGAGCCCAGACAGCATTGGTGACGGCTTTGTGCGAATTTTTTTGAGGTTTATTTATGTGGCGTGGGTAGCAGCACCTCCAGATGGGTGGGTCCCACGTCGGTGACCCACCCCCCAGCCCTGCCTAGGTCGGTGATAGCTGCGGCGGTAGGCGGTACCTGCGCGGTCGAACCTGCCTGGGGCGGCCACATTCGGCGAATATCGTGCGCTTGCTGTAGCCAGCGATGGGTCTCTTCCGACAGTGGCGTCCCAGTCAATAGGGCGTCACGGAGTCGGTCGAGCCGATCGATGATAGGTGTGAGAGCACCTGCGATGGCTCCCGCATTGGCTTGGAACCACGCAGCCGTGATTTCTGGTGCCGTAGCTGCCACCCGGGTCGCGTCCCGAAAAGACCCTGCCGCCATGCTCAGCGCGCCCCGTCCCCCCGGTCCGTCAGCGGCCGTGATAGTGAGCGCTGCCGCGATGGCATGTGGGATATGACTGACCCTGGCAACCGCCTGGTCATGGTCATCTGAGCTGACAGGAACCACGCGGCAACCTAGGCCGGTGACCCATCGCGCTAACCGCAACCAGTCGTCGAGAGGGGTGTCATCGTCTAAGCAGAGCACCCACACACACCCGTCGAGCAGTGTTGCCGAGCTTGCGGCAAAGCCGGAGTGTTCGCTGCCCGTCATCGGATGTCCTCCCACCCACCGTGCCTCCGGAAACCGCTCCCGGACCGTCGCCGTGACCGAGGTCTTCACCGAAGTGACATCTGTAATGAGGCCGGAATAACCGATGTGTCTAACCTCATCGATCATCTGACCTATGGCCCAGAGCGGCACTGCTATCACCGTAAGATCTGCTGCTTCCAGCGCCGCGGACATCGTCTCGACTACCTTGCCGCATCCGTTGTCAAGCCGGCTGTTGGCGAGGTTCCTGGTCGCTGGATCGATGTCGTAACCTACGACGGGGTGGCCGCGGCCATGCAGTAGCTGGAAGAGTGAACCTCCGATTAGTCCCAATCCGAGCACGGCAACCGTTGGCGCTGTAGCAGTCCGCATGTGGCCAGGCTAGTCAGTGTCCTAAGGAAACTAGTGCGCGGCGGACTTGCAGAAGTTGCCTATGTTGCACAGGTTGGGACGCTCGAACACGGAAGGAATCAGGCTGCATGCTGCTGTCGACCCAACGGATTGAGCTGCCCTCGTGGGCCTTCCGTGGTGCGGACGTGCGCGCGGACGCACCCGCTGCGGCAAGCGCCCGGCGGCTTCGGACCATGTCTCCGGTGGCGCGTGGGCCGTACGAGGTGTTGGCCGATGCCGCCGTTGTACATCACTTCACTGGTTCTTCACCGTGTGTGGGGCTGGCTTTTCCTTGCGACGCCACCGCGGACTATGCAGACATTGCCTGTCACGCGGCTGAGCTTGGTCTTACCGTCAGCTCGCTGTACGTCACCGTCGGTAGCCGCCATGGAGCGGCGTGCGACCTGAGTCATCCTCAGCGCGGGGTTCGGCAGCAGGCACTAGAACACCTGCGTCTTGCGGTGAAGGCTGCCGATGAGCTAGGGGTAGAAAGGTTGGTGCTTCGGCTTAACCACAATGCTCGCTACCCCGGACAGGTGGAGCTCCTCGAACGTCAAGAGCGACTGCTGGCCACGCTAGTCGCGTTGTACGAGCAGCTACCGTTGGGTACGTCGTTGGCGCTAGACCAGACAGTGGCCGGTAGCCAGCACTGGTCGGGAGATGCGCTGTGGCGCCACACGCTGTCGATGTGTGAGCACCTTGGTGGGGCAGCCCGACTTATCGTTGACACCTCAGTCGATCACGGGGTGGACCCCCCGGCGTTGGCTGAGCTTGCGATAGATGATCGGCTCGCCGGACTCATCGTGCCTAACCCTGCCGTCACCAGTAGCAAGTTTGAAGTCTTCAGCACGTTGGCTGAAGTACTCGGCAGCGGCTTTGCGGGTCCTGATGTGCTCCTGACTCTCGCACCAAGTACACAGCAGCATGCTGGCATCGCTCCGCTGATCGAAAATGTCGTGGGGATCCAGCAGCTGGCGGTGCAAGTGACACACTCCGACACTGAGCAGCTACGACGTGCGTTGCCGGCCGAAGAGCTGGATGCTGCGGCGTTGGCTGAACTGGTCGATGGCTGTGACCGCGACGTCGCCGCACAGCTAGCGGCGCTGCGACATGAACTCGGTGTCGACGCAAATCCCCTCGCTGCATACGACCGGGCCTGCCGCGCCAGATATCAGCTCACCGAGCGTCGAGCTTCGGTACAGCGGGCTGCTGAACGGCGGCTGGCTACGCGCCGACCCGAGCGTCGGGGCCGTGCCACGACTACGAGGTTTCCTGCCGCGACGTCGGGACCAGCGGCTGGGGGCGTGGGCCACGCCCGAGCTGGTGATTCCGCTGTGGTGGACTCCCCGGCCTAGTAAAGGTTCAGTATGACGGATGCTGAAGCCCACAATGGCGCGGCAGAGTTTTACATACCGCAGATGCGCACCGCGCTGGAAGTTGCCGCGCAGGCCGCGGCGAGCGGTGATGTTCCTGTAGGGGCTGTCGTCTTCGACCCCGAGGGTGTAGAACTCGCCCGAGCGCGCAATGAGCGCGAATTACTCGGTGACCCCACCGCACACGCTGAGATAGGCGCACTGCGGCAGGCCGCTAGGCGGCTCGGATCGTGGCGCCTCATCGGCTGCACCCTGGTAGTAACGCTAGAGCCGTGCACTATGTGTGCGGGAGCCGCCGTGCTGGCCCGAGTCGGCCGCGTCGTCTTCGGCGCCGCTGATCCTAAAGCCGGTGCCGCCGGTTCGGTGTGGAATGCGGTGACCGATCCGCGACTCAACCATCGGCCCGAGCTGATTGGTGGGGTGCTTGCTTCAGAGTGTGGCGCTCTGCTGAGACGGTTTTTCGCTGCCCGCAGATAACTGCGAGTTTCGGTTCCGGGTACGCTCGTGGGCGGTGGCGTGTCCGAGCGGCCTAAGGAGCACGCCTCGAAAGCGTGTGAGGGTTCACGCCCTCCGTGGGTTCAAATCCCACCGCCACCGCCATTGTCGTGTCTCGGGACATCGTTCATAGGTGTCTCGGGTCATGGTTCACATTTCCCTCACCTTTCGGGTTGGGGGTTTTGTGGTTTTTGGGGTTGGTAGTCGCGGTCTGGGTTGAGGGTCAGCTGTCGGAGGAGTTGCCCGGTTTGGGTGTTGATGATGCGGATGTGTTGGTCGTGGATGAGGATTTTCACGCGGGTGTGTTTATGTGCGCGTCCGATGCCGATGTGGTGTAGGCGTGAGTTGTAGCGCAGGGTGATGACACCGGATTGGTCGATGCGGTCTTCGCGGGTTCTCCAGTGTCCGTCGATGGTTCCGGCAGGGCCGGTCTTGCCGAGGGCGGTGTAGGCCTGGGTTGGGGTTGGGCGGTTGAGGGAGCGGTGGGGTCGGGTTTCGTTGTAGTAGTGGCGGAATTGGTCGAGGTGGGTGTGTAGCTGGGCTAGGGTGCCGGCCGGGGTCTGGGCGGTGAGCCATTTCTTGAGGGTTTGTTGGAAGCGTTCGACTTTGCCTTGGGTTTGGGGATGGTGAGGGCGGCCGTTTTTGGTCGATGCCGAGTCGGTGCAGTTCGGTTTCGAAGGTGTTGCGGCCGTGCCGGACGCGGGTGGTGAACACCAGGCCGTTATCGGTCAGTGTGGAGGCTGGTGGCCCTTATTCGTCGACGTTTCGGCGGAAATCGGTCAGCACGATGTGTCCGGTCACCACTGGGTGGGCGGTGATGGAAAGGGCGTAGCGGGAGTGGTCGTCTAAGAAGGTGAGGATCTCCAGTCTTGCTCCGGTGGAAAGCCTCCAGTGGGTGAAGTCGGCCTGCCAGCACTCGTTGGGCAGGTCGGTTTCGAACCGTAGGTAGGACGAGCGGGGCCGCTTCTTGGGTTGCGGGGTGATGAGTCCGTGTCGGTGGAGGGTTCGCCAGATCGTGGCGACCGACGGTGGTGAAGCCAACAGTGTGCTCAGATGGAAAGCGATGGTGTGCGGGCCGGCGTCGTGGCCGTCGGCTAGCAGCTCGCGACGCAGGCGCAGGATCTGCGCCTGTACGTCTGGGGGAATGCGGGTGGGGCTGGTGTGGGGTTTTCGGGAGCGGGGTTCGATTGCGTTCCACCCGCCGGTCAGGTAGCGCTGGACGAGGGTGTGGACCCACCGGTAGGTGACACCGTAGTCGTCGGCGACGACCGATTCGGGGCGACCTTCGAGCACAACTGAGGACACGATAATCCGGTTCTTGAACACAGCACATGACTGTGAACGATGTCTTGAGACATCGGTGAACTATGTCCTGAAACCACACACTGCCGGGGGCACCACTGTCGTGTCTCGGGACATCGTTGCGCTGCTTGCGTCGAAGTCTCCTGCTGGTTCGGCGCGGGTGTACCCGCCGTCCCATCCGGAAATCTCGCCCCCCATTGCGTTGGCGACGTGGCGGCCATAGTGGCCAAGGGATTGCGCTTCACATCCTAAGCGCTTGATGCCGGCTGCCCCATCGCTGCGGCGTTACTCACTATCGCCGGCAAACCATGCGCTCGCTCCTAGCGCAGTTGAGGGCCGAGGGCACAGGGAGCCTACGCGGCGGCACGTCGAGCGTTGGCCGAGATACCTGAATGGTTACGAATTTTTGTCCAACTTAACCGACAAACATCGTAAATCGTACCTAGTAGATGTGATCTCAGTATCAACCTTAGCAATACGGACACATGCCTCTGGTATGACATGTAAGTGTTGTGATCGTACGAGCAAGGTCGATCGGGTGACGTAACCCATCGAGAGACTCGCGATCTATCCCGACACCCACCACTGGCCTCTATCCCCAGTAACTCTCCTAAGCGGACAAAATGACAGATAGCATCAAAAATCCACAAATCCTGGATCAAAAACCAGAAACTCTCGAACCACGGAATAGAACTGCCCTGTTCCGTGTCACTGGCTTCCTCGTAGTCGTTCTTATCGTACTGGCCGTTGGGTTTGGGATAGGACATTTCGTTGACCAGGGCGCGGACGCTCGCGACATTAAAGACGGACACTTCAAGGCGATCGATAGTTCTAGCGGAGATCACGCCGGACACAATGTGGCCAAGCATAATGCTAAAGCCGATGTAGTTGGTGGTCTCGCGGCCAGCGATAAAGGCTATACATTGCGGCCAGAAAGTACCAACTTAATGGCGTGCACTCGTCAGATGTTTTGGTTTCGTATCATCGGCCCTGACGGCGAACCGGTACGCGACTATTCAACAGAGCAAACCGAGCGTATGCGGCTAGCGATTATCCGTCACGATTTCTCCGGATATCAGCAGGTAGAACCCAAATTTGACTCATCTTCCGGAGTATGGAGCGCTCCAATAACATTGGTAAATGGCGGCCGTTGGCGAATCTTGGTCGATTTTGTGGTGCAAGCACAAGAAAAAAGCAAAGTACCACTCGAACTCGGTATTGACATAACCACAGATCTGGTGCATGCGCTGCGGACGCTGCCTCCACCCTCCAAGACCAGAGTGGTGGATGGCGTCACCGTTGATATGAACGGTGAGCTAAAGGCTGGCGAGAAAACACGGCTGGAGTTCACCAGCACCGATGGCGGCGCATCTACTCCGTTGGAGCCTTACCTGGACGCATATGGACACCTGATTCTATTCCGCCAGGGCGACTTCGGCTATATCCACGGAGTTCCTGAAGAAAAGCAAGTAGATAACAAGATCGCTTTCTCACTTACTGTGCCCAAACCAGGGACATACGTGGCTTATCTGCATTTCAAGATCGCTGGGAGCTTACATACCGCTGCGTTCACACTCCGTGTGCAGTAGGAGGTGCCATGACGACCACTATAGAACTTAAGCCGGAATCAGGACAAAAACAGGGATCAGCACAATGCTTGGTAGATGAGCCCGAAGAGAATGCCGGTAAAGAAAATTTCGATGAGATACCGGAACCTCAGGCAGAGGTAACGCTGCGAGCCCGAGCAATCGGCAGTGTGCTGCTGAGTGGATCGCTGGCTGCGTTGGCGACGATCCCCGCGCTGCAATTTCAGTACTGGGAATGGCTGGCGCTAGGACTCGCATCGCCGGTGGCTCTGTGGGGCGCGTGGCCGTTTCACCGTGCAGCCTTGCTCAGCCTGCGGCAAGCCGCAGCCACCACTGACACCCTTGTCTCGCTCGGCGTTGTTGTCTCCTACACCTGGGGGGCCTTGGCGCTATTTCTTGGTGAGGTTGGCGGGTCGAGGGCGCACTTGAACCAGGAGCTGGTCATACCGCAAGGCTTCGCCACTAGTCAGATTTACCTAGAGGTCGCCGCCATACTGACCACAGTTCTGCTGATCGGCCGTTACTGGGAGGCGCGAGGTGAGCGACGTGCTAGGTCAGCGTTGCAGGCTGTGCTTCATGTGGGAGGAGACACCCAGCGTGAGCAGCTGGCACACCTGCTTGCCACTGCCCAGAATGACAAGCTCGCAGTACAGCAGCTAGTCGAGCGTATTTCCGCGATCTTCGCGCCGATGGTCATCGCTACCGCCGTTGCCGCCTTCAGCTTCTGGCTAGGTACTGGGGCGAGCCTTGCCTCCGCGATTGCGGCTGCGGTAGCGGTGCTAATCGTGGCCGGTCCGGGCGCACTCAGCCTAGCTATCCCCACCGCATTGCTGGTTGGTCTTGGGCGCGGCGCTCAACTTGGCATTCTCATCAAAAACCCAAGGGCTATCGAGTCGACCTGTCGGATCGACACCATGGTGTTGGAGAAGACCAGCACCATCAGCATCGGCACGGGAGCGCTCGGCGCAGTCATATCAGCCGAGGGCGATATCACCGATGAAGTACTGCGCTACGCGGGGGCAGTGGAAGCTGCCTCTGGGAGTCAGATTGCGCAAGCGATCACGGACGCAGCTCGTGAAAAGTTCGAGACCCTGCCGCCGGTATATGACTTCACCCCGCTGAGCGGCCATGGTGCCACAGGCACGGTGGAGGGACAGAACGTCGTGGTGGGAGATTCACAGTTGTTCGCGAAGCGTGGACTCGCAGTGCCCGACGTTCTCGCGACTGTGCGTGCCCAAGCCGCCGCTCGGGGGGAGACCGCGGTGCTAGTGGGCTGGAAAGGTCATGCACGTGGCGTACTGAGCGTAAAAGGCGGTATCAAACCCGCCGCTGTTCAAGCTATTGCCGAACTGAAAGCTTTGCGCGTGCGAACTCTGCTGCTGACCAGTGACAACACCGTGGTGGCCCGGACATTAGTCGACCGGATCGGAGCCGATGGCGGGATCGCCGAGGTCCTGCCCGACGACAAGGCCACAGCTGTCAAGCGGCTCCAAGCTGACGGTAAAGTCGTAGCGCTGGTCGGCGATGGGGTAGACGACGCAGCTGCGCTTGCCCAGGCAGATGTGGGTATCGCAATGAACGCCGGCAGCGACAGCGCGATCCATGCCAGTGACGTGACGGTGGTCCAGGGTGATCTGCGTACGGCGGTCGATGCGACCCGACTGTCGCGCCGCACCGTCAGCACCATCAAAGGCAACTTGTTGTGGGCCGTTACGTACAACATCATCGCGATTCCGCTGGCAGCTGCCGGTCTAATCACGCCATTGCTGGCAGCTGCAGTGACAGTATTTTCTGGTGCCTTCGTGATCGTAAACAGCTTGCGGTTGTTCAGTTTCACGTCGGTTCGTGGCAGAAAGAATCAATAAGAATTAGGACGACGGTGGCGTGGAGGGAGCTGCCGGTGTACCTGGGGCAGGCGTCGAGGAGTCAGCCTGCTGTGCGGGTGTCGCGTCATCGTCGCGCGCCGTCCACCTTTGTGGGCGATTGGTTACGGCCGTACCCCAAGGCGAGTTCCGCAACCGCTGTGCGAGGTCTTTGCCCTTGTCCAATGCTTGCCGTGTGGGTTGCGCGTCACGAATGCGCTCCGCTGCATCGCGCGTCCGCTGCACGGCGCGTTGCGTGGCCTCCGCTTCCCAGGCTCGCTGCGCGGCAGCTTGGGTATGCTCCACCGCTTTCTGAGTGGCGGGAGCCTGCCACGCCTGCCGAACGAAGTGTTGCGCGCCTGCGGCGGCCCGCTGTTGCAGCACCGCGGCTTGCTGTAGTTGCTGCGCCCATGACAGCCGTACCACGATGGTGCCGCAACGGCGATCATGCCAGCAGGTCTGCCCCAGTGGCGCCCGTCGCAGGTTGGCGCACTCGATCACTGAGACCAGCAGCACCACCACGCCAAGCAACGCGGGTAGCAAGCTCAGCGAGATGGTCGCCCACAGCAGTAACAACCAGCCCACGCCCGGAAGTAGCACGGTCAGCGCAGTGCGGCGCGCAGCTAGCGCCAACCCGAGCCGCTGCGGCACCCTGTCCTGCCCAGCTGGCGCAGCACGCAGCACCGTGACGCCGGCGATCGCCTTACCGAGCGTTCGACCTATGAAAGCGTGCAGTAAGCAGTCGTATGCCGCCACCAACACCAGCTGCACCCGCGAGTGTCGCAACCGCGATCCACACCACCGTGCTCCACAGTTCTGACGCGGCGGAGGCTAGCTCGTCTTCCACACCACCCCAGCCGCTGAGCAAGAGCTGCGGGACGCTTTTTCGCCTAACTCGGCGGCAGCGCTCTGGGCTTGCCTGCGCAGATAGTTTCCGCTGATGTACCACAGCGGCGCAGTGATGCCCAACACCAGTAACCAGTCGAGCAGCCGCGCAAGCCATCGGCGACCCGTCAGGGGACTCGGGATCGGCGGACTCAGCGTGCCCAGCGCTGCGCCTGAAGGGGCATCCACCGGGGGGTACTCAGCTGCGGCGGCGGGTGAAGGCCACCCATACGGCGGTGCTGTCATGCGATAGCTCCCGAAGTTGCACAGGCCAATGGGCCGATTAGGAGCTTAGTGAACCTGATGGGCGAGCGCATCCCGACAGCACGGCAGCGGTGCCCTGTTGAGCACCACGGCTAGTCAAACCAAAACAGTTTTATAGACGATGCCAAGTAACAAGTTAGGAATGGACGAGCGATATAGCTGATGAGGCATTGTTGAACTGCGCTGGCGGTGCCGAGAATTGCTGGTTAGCGCCGACATGGAGCACCTATTATGGATGGTAGCGGAATTGCGCTAGTGGTCGTCCTAGTCGGCCTTTTCCCCGGCTTTTTCATCGGCAGGATGTGGGCTGAGAATGCTCGCGCTCGGGCTGATATGGCGAAAACATGGCGCGGCCGTAAGGACTACCGTTAGGTGGAATAGCGCCGTTTTCTAGCCGGTCATGATTATTTCACGTTGTCCGAGAATGTGCTAGGTGACTATCAATGGCGTGCAGAATACCCCTCCGGGAGAACGATCGGCAATTCTCGAAGATCGTTTGATCTTCACTACTTGGCCGAAACCTAGAGCTCAGGGTTTACGGTACGGGGGTGCGAGTATCGGCTAGTGCGATCAAACAGGCGCAGCAGCCTGTGATCGCGGAGCTCACCAGACGAAACCCCGAAAACCAAGAACGGTTTGTCGGCTGCGTCGCGGCCGCCCGCCGCAGCGTTGAAAGAAGGCTTCGCACCGCTGCCTATAGCGAGGGTATCGAGGCCAGTGAGCTCGAAGACTCCGCGCAGTACTGGCTGGCAGACTGCGTCACGAACTACGCGCTCGCCCTTCTGGGTGCCCAACGTCGTGCCGCCCAGCTGCGCACGCAGGCCCGGTGCGTCGGTGTGACCACGGCGGTGGATTGGGCACAGCGATGCCGGGAGACCGACAACGCGTTCAGTGCGCTGGCATTCTTCGAGCAATGGGTGATCGATGGTCATCCGCTGCATCCAGCGGCGAAAGTTCGCTTGGGACTAAGCCCCGCCGAGGTCTTGGACACCTGCCCGGAGTGGGGGAATATCATCGCGTTGCGTGTAGTCGCCCTGGCAGCGGGGTACGCGACAGAGTTCGGCGTCACCGAGCGCGATGGCCTGCCCGTTCAGCGTCCCGGTGCGCTCACTGCCCTGCTGTTGAGTGAACATTCACAACTGAGTCGCGAACTTGCGGCCGGCGGCGATGATCCTGGCCAGCTGACGCTGCTACCGGTGCATCCCTGGCAGGCAGCGCGCTTACTCGAAACTGATTACCCGGACGAGCTGCGGTGCGGCGCCATCCGACTGCTGCAGACGCAAATTCCCGCCCGGCCGCTGATCTCCTACCGTACGGTGATTCCGCTACCCACCCCCACTGCGGCTCAGCCGAGCCACCTGAAGACCTCGCTGAGCGTGCGATTGACCAACGCGCTGCGTGGGGTCTCACCCACCGCAGCACACAACGGGCCGGTTATATCACGGCTGCTGACTCAGATTCTGCACCGGGAGGAGCGCTTCGGCGATCGGTTGCACATCATGTCCGAGACGGCGGCCGCACATTTTCGGCCCACCAGCCCTGAAACTCCATCGCCCGGAGAACTGAGCAGGAGTGCCGCCCTGGCCGCGCTGGCGCGCACGAACCCAGAAGCGGAGCTTTCCTCCGACGAGCTGCTACTCCCGGTTGCGGTGTTGTGGGCTCGTTCTCCGATCACTGGGCGGCCCGTCCTTAGCGAGCTGCTGAATCGGGTACACCGGGCGCTGATAGATACTGGCCATCCTGGCGCGCGCGGTACCAGTGCGCAGTGGTTCGCCCAGCGTTACGCTCAGGTCTGTCTTCCGCCGCTGCTGACGCTACTGACCCGCTATGGCGTTGCGTTGGAGGCACACGGAGAGAACATCGTGTTGGCGATCCGCGACGGCCTTCCGGTGCGGTGCATACTCCGCGATTTCGGGGGTATCCGCATTCATCGCGATCGTCTCGCCAGAGCGGGCCTGACCGTGGCGCTGCGACCAGACAGTGCAATCGAGACATCCGATGCCGATGAGCTGCGCAACAAGTTGTACTTCGCACTGTTCGTCAACGACCTCAGCCAGTTGGTGAGCTGTCTGTCGCTCTGCGGTGGGCAGTCGCAAGCATCGCTGTGGCAAAGTTTCGGATCGGTGGCCTACGCGACATTCGCCGACCTTGCGTCCGACGCCGCCGTTGCCGACGATGCGGCGGCGGACGCAACGGCGCTGCTAAAGCGACCATGGCCAAACAAAGCGCTGCTGACGATGTGGCTGCGCGGCGATGTTACCAAATACACCTATCTGCCGAAAATCAACCCTTTCGCATCGGTCAAACACCTATGACGCCGGGACCGACCTCTATCAGAAACTCACATGTCGCTTCCCGGCTGTTGGCGTGGGCGCGCCGGCACGATGTCGAGCTAGCCGCGAGACTTCCCGCCGAGCTACGACAGGCCGAGCAGATCGTCGCTGTCAAGCTAGCTGCGGCGCTGCGGCGGGAGGGGCTGGCACCTTCGGAGTTGGCACAACCGTTTCACCATGACGTGGGTTTCGCCCGAGCGGTAGCAGCGCAGCCCCGCTGGCGTGGTGTCCCGCTGCACTCACCTGCCCTGCTGCTGCACGAACACCCGACACTTGCGACAGCGCATCACGTGCAGGCAGACGTTGACAACTGCGTGGCAAACCTCGCGCTTACCTGCGCCGCGCAGCGTAAACGTGGACAACTGCCGGACACCCTCGCCATGCGGGTAATGGGCCAGCGAGACACGCTGGACCCGACGACCGCGAACCTGCTACTGGATCAGCTCAACGTGATGGGTCACAACGTGCACCCATTCGGCCGACTTCGACGCGGGATGAGCCCCACCGAGGCGCTTGCCTACGCTGCCGAATGCCAACCGGACAGGCCGGTGATGCTCCGATTCGTGGCGGTTCGCACCGAGCTGCTGCGGCGCACCGCCCCGCCCGGCGCTGTAGCTTCGTGCCATCTCGGCGAGATCTTAGAAATAGAGTTTCCGCAGCTAGCGGCCGCAAGGCAGCGCCTGCCCGACGCTGCGCACTACGGTCTGGTGCCGCTGCATCCGTGGCAGTACGAACACGTGCTTTTCGACAGCTACTCCCGCGAGCTGGCCGATGGCGACATCGTCGCGCTGTCAGAGCGTCTACCTGTCACCCCGACCACATCGCTACGCACGCTGGTGACAGGACCAAGCCGCAGCGGGCGCCGCTGCGTGCTCAAGACCGCCGTCAACGTGTGGCTCACCTCTACCCGCCGCGACATATCGCCGGCCACCACCATTAACGGCCCCGCTATCAGTCGTGTCCTCGCCGCCATCGTGGCAGCGGATCCGTGGCTGCGCTGCCGGGTCAGCGTGCTAGGCGAACTCGCGGGAAGCTGCTTCGCTCCGCCGGGCGTCGAGCACAACGCCACACGGCTCAGGGGACTGTCGACAGTGCTACGGGCAGATCTGACCCAGTACGTCGCACCGGGCCAGCTTGCCGTGAGCGCATCTTCGCTGTGCGCAGACTCGCCACTGCACGAACGTACTCTGCTGGCGCACATCGTCGCGAGCATCGCCGCCAACCGAGTCTGCGACATCAGTACGGCGGCACGCATATTTCTGGACAGGTACACCGACTGCCTCGCCACCAGCATGGTGGTGCTGCTTACTGGCTACGGCATCGGCCTGGAAGCTCACCTGCAGAACACACTGGTGCTGCTAGATACTGACGACGTACCTCGGCGATTGCTGCTGCGAGATTTCGGTGGGATACGAATACACCTGCCCAGGTTGGCGGCGGCCGGGTACCGGTATAGCGCCCATCCGGGTGGCGTCACCACGAGCCGGTCCATAGAACCCGTGCGTAGCAAGGCCTACTACGCCTGCTTGCAAGCTAACCTCGCTGAGATCGTGCTGACTCTGGTCAGCCAATGTGGCCTCGATGCCGACTGCTGTTGGCGAGGAGTCTGGGATCGGCTGAACCGGGCTTGGGAGTACGTGGCGCAACGCCTAGATGTGGTCGGTGCATGTGCGGCCGACCGGGATGTGATGAGCGAGTCGACCGCGTTACAGAAAGCGTTCGTCACCATGGCGTGCAATCCCGACGCCGGAGATCACTATGTGGAGGTACCCAACCCGCTGCACGACGCGGCACGGAAGGCGCATACAGTACCCAGACCATGATGAACAACAACGGAATCCGCAAAGTCGCCGTAGTGCTAATCGTTATCGCGCTCGCTGCCGGCGGCGCTGCCACCGCTATCGGGGGCTGCGCAAACAGTCAGGCGTCGACCGGCGGCAGCTCCAACACCGCAGCTGATCGCTGACCGCGTCGTCACAGCCCCGGCTACTCGCCGAGCTCGCTAGCTACCAGCTCGGCGATTTGCGCGGTATTCAACGCCGCGCCTTTGCGTAGGTTATCGCCGCACACGAACATCTCTAACGCATACGGGTCATCGATGTGGCTCCGCAGCCGCCCTACCCACGTTGGATCGGTACCCACCACGTCGGCGGGAGTCGGAAAGTCGCCGACCGCGGGATCGTCGTACAGCACCACGCCGGGCGCATCGGCTAGCACGCGCTGAGCCAGCTCCTGCGTCACCTCGGAATCGAAGACCGCATGTACCACCAACGAATGCCCTGTCACGACCGGTACCCGAACACACGTTGCGGTAATCTTCAACTTGGGTAGCCCCAGAATCTTGCGTGACTCGTCGCGTACCTTCAACTCCTCGCTAGACCATCCGTCCTCGCGCTGCGAACCCGCCCACGGCACCACGTTCAGCGCCAGCGGTGCCGGGAATGGTCCGTCATCGCTACCGAGCAACCCACGTAGATCACCCGGGCGGGTACCCACATCGCGGTTGCCGGCCACTTTCACCAACTGGTCATGCAACGCGTCCACACCGGCCCTTCCGGCCCCGGAGGCGGCTTGATATGACGCCACCACTAGCTCGGCAAGTCCGAACGCTCGATGTAGCGCTCCCACTACAACGATCATCGACATCGTGGTGCAGTTGGGGTTCGCGATGATGCCGCGTGGACGCACTCGCGCCTGATCGGGATTGATTTCGGGAACCACCAGTGGAACTTCGGGATCCATCCGGAACGCAGCAGAGTTATCCACCACCACCGCGCCGGCGGCGACCGCAACCGGGGCCCATCCCTTAGCGACCTCGTCGGGGACGTCGAACATCGCAACATCCACGCCGTCGAATGCCGATGCCTCTAGCAGCACAACCTCCACCGGCGCGCCGCGGACCATCAGGCTACGACCCGCCGAACGTCGGGAAGCGATGAGACGAATCTCACCCCAACAGTTCTCTCGCGATGACAGCAGTTCAAGCATCACCGCACCGACAGCGCCAGTGGCTCCTACCAACGCTAACGTCGGTTTGTCGGCCTTCATCGTCACCGTCCGGTTCCGGCGTAGACGTGCGCGTCGTCTGCGCCGCCGAGTTCGAAAGCGTCGTGCAAAGCCCGTACCGCAGCATCTAGCTCCGTATCTCGACACACAGCTGAGATACGGATCTCGGATGTGGAGATGATCTCGATGTTCACGCCGACTCTCGCTAAGGCCTCGCAAAATGTCGCGGTTACACCGGGATCGGCGCGCATTCCCGCCCCCACCAACGACAACTTTCCGATGTACTCGTCGTACATCAGCTTGCTGAAACCGACCTTGTCTTGGACCTGTTGCAGTGCGGCTAACGCGGCTGGACCTTCGTGGACTCCAAGCGTGAACGAAATATCGGTCAGGGCGGTCTCCGGCGCCGAGACGTTCTGCACCACCATGTCGATGTTGATGTCGGCATCGGCGATTGTGCGAAATATAACGGCGGCTTGGCCAGGGGTATCCGGCACGCCGTGCACGGTTACCTTGGCTTCGCTGCGGTCATGCGCCACACCGACAATGATGGCCTGTTCCACTGCAAGCTCCTCGATAGATCCGGTCACCATTGTTCCCGGCTTGTTGGAGTACGACGACCTGACATGAATGGGTAACCCGTTGCGACGTGCGTACTCCACCGAGCGCAGATGCAGCACCTTGGCCCCACTTGCCGCGAGTTCCAACATCTCCTCGTAAGTAACGTTTCGCAGCTGCCGCGCCTTGGGAACGATCCTCGGATCCGCAGTGTAAACGCCGTCCACGTCGGTGTAAATCTCGCAGACATCGGCCTCCAACGCGGCCGCAAGCGCCACCGCGGTCGTATCGGAGCCGCCGCGCCCCAGCGTGGTGATGTCTTTGGTGTCCTGCGCGACGCCTTGAAATCCGGCCACGATCGCAACGGCACCTTCGTCGAGCGCCCCCCTGATCCGACCTGGTGTCACATCGATGATGCGGGCCTTGCCGTGCGAGGAGGTCGTAATCATGCCGGCTTGCGACCCAGTGAACGAACGGGCATCGAATCCCAGCGCGTGAATGGCCATGGCCAACAATGCCATGGAGATGCGCTCACCGGCGGTGAGCAGCATATCGAGTTCACGTCCGGGCGGCATCGGCGTGACCTGACTGGCAAGCTCGGTGAGCTCATCGGTGGTGTCGCCCATGGCAGATACCACCACCACAACGTCATCGCCGTTCTTCCGTGCGATGACGACGCGTTCGGCAACTCGTTTGATGCGTTCAGCATCCGCGACGGATGAACCGCCGTACTTCTGAACTATCAACCCCACCGTGTCGCTCCCTTACGGTTGCCTGTGATCGCCGCACCGACCAATTCCGGGTCACCAGGGCTGTGAACTGGAAGACATGCCGTAGACCTGGACGTATCAGACATCTTTACTGCCCTAAACTTTGACGGTGTGACACAGTCTCACAGTACTGCCGATGCGGGTAACGGTGACAACGCCGACAGCGAACGCCGTACCGACGACGCCCCCGAGCCTGTCGACCTAACCGAATCGGCGGCCGAATTTGAACATGAGCGTCCCGCCGAAGCGGCCGCGCGTAGGTCACATCGGCAACGACGACTAGGTGCGCTGGCCAATCGACTGTGCCCCCGATGGCCCATTCGCGCGAAGCTACTGCTTGGTGCGCTCATTCCGGTGCTTGCGATCACGCTGCTGGGCGGAGTCGCAGTGGCGAACTTCGTCGCGAACTCCAGCTCCGCTGCCGATGCCCATCGCTTGGCGGGTCTGGACGCCCGTGCCACCCAACTTACCCAGGCGTTGCAGGCTGAGCGGGCGGCCGCGGCAACCATTCTGGCGGGAAACCTCACTACCGACGACGCCCAGTTCACCGATCGCGCCGCTGCCACCGATGCTGCGGCCAGGCGCTTTTCCGGGGCTATTGACGATGCAGATGTCGATTCCGGCCATCGGATTGCCACCGCAGCAGCAGAGGCTCAGCGCAGCGTGCGCTCGCTTACAGCGTTACGCGACGACGTTGCGCAACGTCGTATTGACAGTGGCGCGGCAATGCAGCGTTACGGGGGCATCATCGGTAGCGTCGTGGCCGTAGTGGACGCCGCCCCCGACGAGGTGCGTCAGACCGAACTTGCTGACCAACTGCGCAGTACGGCACTGTTCACCCATTACGTCGAGGCTGGGGAGCAAGAGGCCTATCTGCTGTACACCGCAATCGTCAGCGGCGGCTTCACTCCTGACAGTTATCGCAAATTTCTGGCCAGCTTGCACGAGCAGGAAACCTATCTCGCACAGTTCGGCCAACTCGCCGACGCTGACGACCGCAAACTAGTGGAAGAGCGCCTAAGTCGAGCCCAGCTCAGCGGCGCGCTCGCCGGAGAGAACGCCGCCGTGCGCGCCGGGGAGGCAGGGGATATTGGCCTCGACGCGCAGGAGTGGCAAGGAGTAGCAGCGACCAAAACCGAACTGGCGAATGAAGTGGGTCGGCGACTGAATGCCGACGCCTCCGACGCCAGCTCCTCTGAGCGGACCAAACAGTTGCTGTACGCGGGCGGCGTGGCACTACTTGCGCTGAGCCTGATCGTGCTCAGCGTCGTCGCTGCGCTGCGCATTGCGCGATCGATGACGCGCGGACTGGGTGAGCTGCGTAGTTTAGCGCTGGAAGTGGTGCAGCGGAGGCTGCCGGAGGTCGTGGAGCAGCTTCGTGATATCGATGCCGCGCGCAGCAGCGACTCCAAGGTGGCCAAGGTCCGTGCTACCGCTACCGAGGCGATCAATCAACGGCTTAGTCGTCACCCCACTGACGAGATCGGCGACGCGACCTACGCATTCAATCTGGTGTATCGGGAAGCGATCGACATCGCGGTGCAGCAAGCCCAGCGACGGCTGTCTGTGGCGGCAACATTCGTGAACTTGGCTCGGCGCAGCCAACTCTTGGTGGATCGTCTCATCCGGCTGATCGACAAGCTCGAGCACAGCGAGCGAGATCCCGACCGACTGTCCGAGCTCTTCCAACTCGACCATCTCGTGACCCGAATGCGACGCAATGACGAGAACCTGTTGGTACTTGCCGGCGCCGAGGCCGGTCGTAGGTGGACCCGTAGCGCTCCGCTGCTCGATGTGCTTCGCGCGGCCACCGCCGAGATCGAGCAATACACCCGGGTGAAGATCGGTGACGTGGTCCCCGTGGCGGTGGCCGCGCACGCGGTGAGCGATATCGTGCATTTAGTGGCCGAACTAACCGAAAACGCCACAACGTTCTCCCCACCGCGTACCGACGTGGCCGTGCAGACTCGAATCTTTCGCGGTTCCATCCTGATCGAGATACGCGATCAGGGAATTGGCATGGCCGTCGATCAGCTCGATGAGCTCAATGAGCGGCTTGCGTCACCCCACGCAGCGAACGTGCAGTCGCGGATGATGGGTTTGCATGTGGTGGCTAAGCTCGCAGCCCGACATGGCGTTGCCGTCTCGTTGGCTGCGGCAGCTCCGCAAGGCACAATAGCCGCGATCATGTTGCCTGCTACGTTGCTCCAGGTCAGTGCCGATGCTTCCGATAGTGAGGCTGCTATCGACCCCGCAGCCTGGGCTCCCGAAACCGATCCCGTACCCGCGACCGGCACGATCCCACCGCAACGTGGGGGAGGCCAGCACGAATCGCTTCCTACGACGCCGGCACCGGGCGGCGACGATGATCAGTCCACCGAGTTCGTGCGGCCGATGCCTTCAACCGGGGAGCCTCGCGGACACAAGCACTGGCGATTCGGCGAACCCACCGAAAAAGACAGCGTCGCCGACGTTACCCTGGCGATCTTCGAATCGATGGAATCTGAGTGGTTCCGCGAAGTTCCGGCCGAGAGCGAACCGGCGCCCACGCTAGAGCCCACTAACGCCGAGCCGGATACCGGCGGCGCGGCGGCGGATGAATCCGACCAGCAGACCGAGATTGCTCTACCAAGCAAGCGCACTCGTGCTACCGCTGCCAAACGCAAAACCAAGCGCGCAAACAGGGCAGAGTCCGGCAAGGCCGCCGAATCCGAAGACTTTACGGCGTCGGATGCGGAGAAACCCGCGCGTTCACGACCGCGAGCAGAGCAAACCTCGGTGCCCATCCGGGCGCGGTTCCCCATGCCAGCTGCACAGACTTGGGCAGCCGGCACGGCATCGGTGCGCCCAGAGTGGCGCTCTGCCGCCGATGCGGGCTGGCAGCGCGCCGCCGCCGTCACTCCCCACACTGGTGGGACGACCGAGGCAGGCCTGCCGAAGCGGATACCGATGACCAATTACATCCCGGGCGGCGTAAGCACCTCTGCTCAGGTTGCTGCCGTGGTGGCGCCGCTCCGTCGATCGCCGGAGGCCATCGGTGCGGGGCTGTCCAGCTATCGCAGTGGAGTGGAACATGGCCGACGAGCTGGCAGAGCAGATAATTCAGCGCCCAGTACCGATGAATCGAAGGAGTAGAAGTGACGTCTCCGCATACTGGATCGCCCCCGGACGGTAATGGCTCCGACGTCAGCTGGCTGATCGAGAACTTCGTTCAGCAAGTTCCCGGCATCGCGCACTCGGTCGTGGTGTCGGCAGACGGCCTATTGATGGCCTTGTCGGCCGCGCTGCCACGTGATCGAGCGGATCAACTTGCCGCTATAGCGGCAGGAGTGGCGAGTCTCACTCATGGCGCCGCGAGCATCTTTGAAGGCGGCAGGGTAAGCCAAACCGTGGTCGAAATGGAGAGCGGGTTTTTGATCGTTATGGCGATTGGCGGCGGATCTTGCCTGGCAGTGCTAGCGTCACAAAGTTGTGACATCGGCCAAGTCGGCTACGAGATGGCACTATTGGTCGAGCGGGTCGGCGCGGTCCTCACGCCCGCGCTCCGCTCAGAGACCAGTGCCCCCGTGCGCTGGTGACGCCCCCGTAATGACCCGAGCGAGGACCCCCACGTGATAGAGCCCACGCCGCAGCAGCTCGTCCGACCGTATGCGCTCACCTCTGGCCGTACGCATGCCGGAGGCACGCTGGACCCCGAGTCTTTGATCAGCACCACCAGTCGCGGCAGCTGGGATGTCATCGGAGGCGATCCGCATTGGCAGCAGATCGCCCAGCTGTGCACACAGGTGCAATCCCTGAAAGAAGTCGCAATGAACTTAGAGCTTCCGCTGGGGGTAGCTCGAGTCCTGATCGATGACATGAGCGAGGCGGGTCTGTTGACTGTGCACGCGCCCGGCGACATCGACACCGAGATCGATACCTACCTGTTGGAAAGAGTGCTCAGTGGACTCCGCAAGCTCTAGAGTGGCCTCGGACGCCCAGTCGGCCAAGATCGTGATCGCCGGCGGTTTCGGCGTCGGCAAGACCACAATGGTGGGCGCCGTTTCTGAAATCCAGCCGCTGACCACCGAAGGCGCGATGACCTCGGTTGCCAGTACGGTGGACGCCGCAGATGCCACGCCGAACAAGCAGACGACGACAGTGGCACTGGATTTTGGCCGCATCACGCTCGATTCTGACGTTGTGCTGTACCTTTTCGGCACTCCCGGTCAGGCGAGGTTCTGGTTCATGTGGGACGAGCTCGCCCACGGTGCGCTGGGTGGAATCGTGCTCACCGATAGCAGCCGGCTAGCCGACTGCTTCGCCGCGATCGACTTCTTCGAGGAGCAAAACTTGCCGTACGTGGTGGCGATGAACTGCTTCGGCGGGGTGCAATCTCACAGCATCGAAGATGTGCGCGCGGCGCTTACGATCCGCGCTGACATTCCAGTGCTCGCCTGCGACGTGCGGGATCGCGATTCGGTGAAAGCCGTGCTGATCGCCCTGGTGGAGTACTTACTCCGGCTCCGCAGTACTACTCCCATTGCAGCGCAGAGCACGTAGACCGAACGCCTACTGGGCCGTGTGTTGTTGACTTAGTAACGATCTGCTCCGTAGGAGGGTTAGTAAGCCTTGGCGCGCCGATTCGCTGCCAGGCGCAACACACTCTGCGGCAAGTGCCGAATCAGTGCCCCTACGAGCTGGTAGCGCAACGACGGAACTACTACGGCCCGGCGGGCGCGAAACCGTCGCTTGCCGGACGCGGGCGCTTTACCGCACAACCTGTCTACTCCGATTGCCGCGAGCCCCTCTCTGGCAACACGGTCGGCGCTAAGCCACCACGGGCTGCCCGGGGAACCACCTGGCAGCCCGGACCGGGCGTGGAACTGCGTGCGTATAAACCCCGGGCAGAGCGCGACGACGGCGACGCCTTGACAAGTCAGCGCGGCGTGCAGTGATTCACTGAAGTTGGTGACCCAAGCTTTGCTCGCAGAGTATGTCGACCCCGCCGAGACGGCGCCGAAACCAGCCACAGACGAGATATTGAGCACCGCGCCACCGCCACGGGCGATCATCGTGGGCAATACCGCATGGGTCAGTCGCAGTACGGCGGTGACATTGAGGTCGAGCATCTGCTGCTCGTCGGCGATCGGTCCGCGGTGAAATCGGGCCTTCAGGCCGATGCCGGCGTTGTTGATCAGCAGGTCGATCGGGGTGTCGTCACGAGCGAGGCGCTGTTCGACCTGGGCGCACTGTGCCGCATCGGCCAGGTCCGCTGGTAGCACCTCGACCTCGACACCGTGCTGTGTGCGCAGCTGGTCGGCAAGGCCTTGCAGTCGCTGCTCATCGCGGGCGACAAGGATCAGATCAAAGCCGTGGATAGCTAGCTGCCGGGCGAATTGCTCTCCCAACCCGCCGCTCGCTCCGGTGACCAGGGCGGCGAGTGGAGCCGCGGCGGCAGGCATCGGCTCATGATAGCGGTGTGCCCCAGACTGTAGCTCCACCGCAATCTCGACGAGGGCAAGAGCCCTTCTCCGCTTTGCTACGCAAGGCCAGACTGCTCCAACCAACTTTGTCGCCTCACTACGAACGACCTATTGCTGGACGCTCTAGTCTCTAAAGCCATGCTGCTAGCCATCGACGTCGGAAACACTCAGACGGTCCTCGCCACGTTCGACGGCGATCGGCTCACGCACTCCTGGCGGGTGCGTACCAATCAACACACCACCGCCGACGAACTTGCGTTGCTGTATCGGGGACTGCTGGCGGTCGATGGTGTGAAGCTGACCGGCATCGCTGCTTGCTCGACGGTGCCAGCGCTGGCGAGAGAGCTTCGGGTCATGTTTGCTCGCTACCACCACGGCCTGGCCACTGTCCTCGTGGAGCCAGGCGTCAAGACTGGCGTGCGTCTGGCCGTGGATAACCCCAAAGAGGTTGGCACCGACCGGGTGATGAACAGCCTCGCCGCATACGAGCTCTACGGTGGTCCTGCGATCGTGGTCGATTTCGGCACGTCCACCAACTTCGACGTCATCGGCGCCGAGGGTGAGTTCCTAGGCGGCGCACTCGCCGCCGGAATCGAGACCTCGGTAGAAGCGTTGGCCAGTCGCGCCGCCGCGCTGCACAAGGTGGAGCTGGTGAAGCCAGAGTCGGTGATCGGCAAGAACACGGTGAGTTCCATGCAGTCGGGCACCATCTACGGCTTCGCCGGGCAGGTCGACGGAATCGTACGCCGCATCGACGCCGAGATCGGCCCGGTGCGCGCCGTTGTTGCTACCGGTGGCCTGGCTTCACTGGTGGCCGATGAGACCAGCGTCATAACCCACCGCGAGCCCAACCTAACGCTGATCGGACTCCGTTATGTCTTTGCGCGCCACTGTGCCTCCTAGCGGCCTCCTAGCACTGAGCAGGGGATTGCTAAGTCAGCGGGAGAGGCAGCTCATTTCCACTGCAAATTAGCTAATTACGGGCTGACTTAGTAACAATCGGCTCAGTAGTAACGCGGCCCGACAAAGCGCGCACCAGTAGTCTGTGCCAATGAGTACGCCTCCCCGCATGTCAGTTGACGCGGACAGTTCACCAAACACTGCTGCCGAATACGATGACCTTCCGGAGCAGATGCGGATACGGAGGGATAAGCGCAGCCAGCTACTTGCCGACGGTACCGATCCCTACCCGGTCAGTGTGGCGCGCACGATGTCGCTGCGTGAGCTACGCGAGAAGTTTGCCTATCTTGCCACTGACACTGCTTCAGGGCAGAAGGTCTCCGTCGCGGGTCGGGTCATTTTGCTGCGTAACGGCGGGAAGCTGTGTTTTGCCACCGTCCAAGAAGGTGATGGCGGCACGGTGCAGTTCATGATCAGTTTGGCTGCCGTCAAGGAGCAAGCGCTGGCACAGTGGAAAACGCAGGTTGATATTGGCGACTTCGTCGGCGTGACCGGCGAGGTGATCTCCTCTAAACGAGGTGAGCTTTCGGTGCTGGCCGATGAATGGGTGATGGTGTCGAAGGCGCTTCGGCCGCTGCCGGTGCCGCATAAGCCGATGTCAGAAGAATCACGGGTTCGGCAACGGTACTTGGATTTGATCATGCGGCCGGCGGCACGCGATACCGTGCGAGTCCGCTCCAGCACCTTGCGGAGTATCCGGGCCTTTTTCCACGAACACGATTTTGTCGAAGTGGAGACGCCGATGCTCCAAGTTCTCCATGGAGGTGCCACGGCTCGTCCATTCGTCACCCACATTAACGCCTACGACATTGACCTATACCTGCGTATCGCACCTGAGCTGTATCTCAAACGGTGCGTGGTGGGTGGGATTGAGCGGGTTTTTGAGGTGAACCGCAATTTCCGAAACGAAGGCGCGGATTCCTCGCATAGCCCCGAGTTCGCGATGTTGGAATGCTATGAGGCCTATGGCGACTACGACACCATGGCCACGCTGACCCGCGAACTTATCCAGCACGTGGCCCAGGCGGTAACGGGTTCGCAGGTGGTGCGCCACCCCGACGGCTCCGAACATGACCTATCCGGCCAGTGGCGCAGCATCACCCTGTTCGACGCCCTCTCGAATTCACTCGGCGAACAGGTCGACGCGAGCACCCCGCGTTATCGGCTGGCCGCTTATGCCGAAAAGCACCGCCTAGACGTCAATCCCGCGTGGGGGCCCGGCAAGCTTGCCGAAGAGATATTCGAGGAATTGGTCGTCCCCGGCCTGCAACAACCGACGTTTGTGCGAGACTACCCCGCCGAGACCGCGCCGCTTACTCGCGATCATCGCGAGGAAGCGGGCTTGGCCGAAAAATGGGATCTGTACGTGCAGGGATTTGAGTTGGCCACTGCCTATTCCGAACTTGTCGATCCGATCATTCAGCGCGAGCGCCTGATTGCGCAGTCCCGTCTTTCCGCGATGGGCGATGACGAGGCGATGCGGCTTGATGAGGATTTTTTGCGCGCTATGGAGCACGGTATGCCTCCAACGGGTGGCATGGGAATGGGAATCGACCGGTTGCTGATGGCCCTAACCGGCCTGGGTATCCGCGAAACTATCCTCTTTCCGCTTGTAAGGCCGCGCGGTAAAACATATGTCCCGGAGTAAGTCACAAGCCTGGTTAGGGTTTATAGTGTCGCAACAAGAACTTTGTCGATAACTCAGCAGGAGGAAAACGTGGCAAGGGTTGAGAAGGTTATTTTGGTTGATGATCTCGATGGCGGACCTGCCGAAGAGACTGTTTCGTTCGGCATTGGCGGTGCCTCGTACGAGATCGACCTTTCTAAGCAAAATGCCGCCAAGCTGCGAGATATGTTCTCTGACTACGTAGCTAAGGCTCGCAGAATCGGTCGCAAGACTCGTACCCGTCGTAGCGGCGGCACCGTTTCAGTGGACCGCGAGCAAAATCAGGCCATCCGGGATTGGGCTAAGAAACGCGGTCTGGCCGTAAGCGACCGAGGCCGTATCTCCGCGGAGATCACTGAGGCATATAACACCGCGCATCGTTAAAAGGCTAATAGGGCTCCGCTGTGGCTGTGCTTATGCGACTATGCCGCTTGGCGCCGCTGGCAAGCCGTCGCAGGCGCTCCGCGCCCGACGCAACTTGCGGGCCGGCAGTGGGCAACAGGCGGCGGCTCCCGCAGCCCAGGCAGAGAGCCCTATTGGTCGGACGTTGAATTGTGGTGCCAGGCGGAGCGTTTCGCCTGAGCACCGCGCGGTTAACCTAAGTGTGTGAAAGGCAGCGCTCGAGTTCGCTCGGGCGCTGCCTTTGTGCTGCGGCATCGAGCCATTGCGGTGGTGTTGCTGGTCGGCTTGCTTGTTCGTGCTTTCGCTACGGTCACTTACTGGCCGGCGTTCTGGTTCTTTGACGGCGGCCGCTATATCCAGGTGAGCCGGGAATGGGTGCCCGACACACAGCGTCCCTTCGGTTACTCCGCGCTATTGCGCCTGGCCGACTGGACTGGTTCCCTCGCGACGGTCACGATCGCCCAGCATGTGGTGGGTCTCGCCCTGTCAGCGGCGATCTACGGTTTCCTACGGCATCGGGGCACAGCAACCTGGCTTGCCGTGCTGGGGTCAGCGCCAATCGCGCTGGACGCCTATCAGATCACCATTGAGCACTACATCCTGGCGGAGACGCTGTTCACCGCTCTGCTGCTCGGTGCACTGGCGCTACTGCTATGGCGGAAACAACCTAGCACCGCGATGGTAGTCGGAGCAGGGCTGCTGCTTGCCGCAGCTGGTCTCACCCGCACCGTCGGACTACCGCTGGTGGCTATCGTGCTTGTCTACCTGATAGTGGCGAAGTTCCGGTGGCAGCAGGTGGCGCTCTTTGTGTTGGCGTGGACTATTCCCCTGGCCGGTTACGTCGCCTGGTATCACGCCGAACACGGCGTGTACCAGCTCGGACAGTACGAGGGTCGGTTCCTATATGGCCGGGTCGCCACGTTCGCCGACTGCGAGCGGCTCGACCTCGCTCCGCAGCACCGCGAGCTCTGCCCGGTCGAGTCGCTACAGAATCGGCGCAATCCCAGCTTCTATGTTTGGGATTTCGCCAGCCCGCAGTTTCAATACCCCCTTGCCACAGACGACGACGTTTTCGCCGGATTTGCCCGCGAGGCGATCAGATCCCAGCCCGTCGACTACGCGGACACGGTAACCGACGAACTGCTGAGCTACTTCCAGCTTCGTCCCAACCCAATCTGTCTCGGCGACTGGGAGATGCCGCACACCACGCAGCTGATCTGCCACCCGAAAATGTCAGGCAACGTAGGCTTCGACACCGCGATGGCCTCACCGGGATATCGAGATCCTGGACCGCTTACAGCGGTGCTGAGTAGCTATCACCATTACGTATACCTGCCGGGAATGTTGTGGGGTGTGGGAATCGTTGTTGCGGTATGGGGAGGGATCTACGATTCGCGCCGGCGACGGCAAGTAGGTCCGATGCGGGAGCCGAGGCGCGACGGCATCGACGCGATGATGCTGTCGCTGTTAGGCCTCGCGCTACTCGTGCTTGCGGTAGCGACGTCGATGTCCGATTACCGCTACGGAGTTCCCACGCTTGCGCTGATACCGCCAGCGGGAGCGCTCGCGTGGCATTGCTTAGGTAGCCGACTAGAGTGGGACACAGCCAGGGGACGGCAGCAGTGAGGGAGCGGCAGCATGTTTGAGCGGTTTACCGACCGGGCGCGACGAGTTGTGGTGTTGGCCCAAGAAGAAGCCAGGATGCTCAACCACAACTACATCGGTACCGAACACATCCTGCTCGGTCTGATCCACGAGGGTGAAGGTGTCGCGGCGAAGGCACTGGAATCGCTGGGGATCTCACTGGAGGGCGTGCGCGCCCAAGTCGAAGAGATCATCGGCCAGGGTCAGCAGGCGCCCGCCGGGCACATCCCGTTCACGCCGCGCGCAAAAAAGGTGCTGGAACTCTCGCTGCGAGAGGCGCTTCAGCTGGGACACAACTACATCGGCACCGAGCACATCCTGCTCGGTCTGATTCGTGAAGGCGAAGGTGTCGCCGCGCAAGTTTTGGTGAAGCTCGGCGCGGATCTCAACCGGGTCCGCCAGCAAGTCCTGCAGCTACTGTCTGGCTACCAGGGCAAGGAACCGGCTACCTCTGGCGCTCCTGCCGAAGGGGCGCCGTCCACCTCGCTAGTGCTTGACCAGTTCGGTCGCAACCTCACTCAGGCCGCTCGTGAAAGCAAGCTCGACCCGGTGATTGGTCGCGAAAAGGAAATCGAGCGGCTGATGCAGGTGTTGTCTCGCCGCACCAAGAACAATCCGGTGCTCATCGGCGAGCCTGGCGTGGGTAAGACCGCCGTCGTGGAGGGTCTGGCTCAGCGCATTGTCAAGGGTGAGGTGCCAGAAACGCTGAAGGACAAGCAACTTTATACCCTCGATCTGGGCGCCCTGGTGGCCGGTTCGCGTTACCGCGGTGACTTCGAAGAGCGGTTGAAGAAGGTGCTCAAGGAGATCCGTACCCGGGGCGACATCGTGCTGTTCATCGATGAGATCCACACTCTCGTGGGTGCCGGGGCAGCCGAAGGCGCGATAGACGCAGCGTCCATCCTCAAGCCAATGCTGGCGCGTGGCGAACTCCAAACCATCGGCGCCACCACACTGGACGAATACCGCAAATACTTGGAGAAAGACGCCGCGCTGGAGCGTCGGTTCCAGCCGATCCAGGTCGGTGAGCCGTCGCTGGCCCACACCATCGAGATCTTGAAAGGTCTGCGGGATCGCTACGAGGCCCATCACCGGGTCTCCATCACCGATGCCGCGCTGGTGGCCGCGGCCACGCTGGCTGACCGATATATCTCGGATCGTTTCTTGCCCGATAAGGCCATCGATCTCATCGACGAGGCTGGCGCTCGGATGCGTATTCGCCGGATGACCGCACCACCGGATCTACGGGACTTCGACGACAAGATCGCCGAGGTGCGTCGGGAGAAAGAGTCGGCCATCGACGCACAGGATTTCGAAAAAGCGGCATCGCTGCGCGATGACGAAAAACGGCTTTCAGAGCAGAAGACCGAGCGCGAGACCGAGTGGAAAGCCGGCGACCTGGATGTGATCAGTGAGGTCGACGACGAGCAGATCGCCGAGGTGCTGGGTAACTGGACCGGCATCCCCGTGTTCAAGCTCACCGAGGAGGAGACCTCGCGGCTGCTGCGTATGGAGGAAGAGCTTCATAAGCGGGTGATCGGTCAAAACGAGGCCATCAAAGCTGTCTCGCAGGCAATCCGCCGTACCCGTGCCGGGCTGAAGGACCCCAAGCGTCCCGGTGGTTCGTTTATCTTCGCCGGCCCGTCCGGGGTGGGTAAGACCGAGTTGTCTAAAGCCTTGGCCGACTTCTTATTCGGTGACGAAGATGCGCTGATTCAGCTGGACATGAGCGAGTTTCACGATCGCTACACTGTGTCGCGGCTGGTGGGTGCGCCTCCTGGATACGTTGGTTACGACGAGGGCGGCCAGCTCACCGAGAAGGTGCGGCGTAAGCCGTTCTCGGTAGTGCTGTTCGACGAGATCGAGAAAGCGCATGCGGACGTGTTCAACACGCTGCTGCAGATTCTTGAGGATGGGCGGCTCACCGATGGGCAGGGCCGTGTCGTGGACTTCAAGAACACGGTGCTTATCCTGACGTCGAACTTAGGTACGCGCGACGTGGCTAAGGCGGTGTCGTTGGGCTTCCAGGCCGGCAACGACCAAGCCAGTAATTACGAGCGGATGAAGCAGAAGGTGCAGGACGAGCTCAAGCAGCATTTCCGTCCTGAATTCCTCAACCGCATCGATGACACCATCGTGTTCCATCAGCTCACGCGGGAAGAGATTCTCCAGATCGTGGATCTGATGCTCACCCGGGTGGACGTACAGCTCAAGAACAAGGATATGGCGATGGAGGTGACCGATGCCGCGAAGAGCCTGCTGGCTCGTCGCGGCTATGACCCGGTGCTAGGTGCGCGGCCGCTGCGTCGCACTATTCAGCGTGAGATCGAAGACGCATTGAGCGAGAAGATCTTGTTCAGCGAGCTACAGCCGGGTCATATCGTTATCGTCGATGCTGAGGGCGTTGACGATGCCGACGAGACCAAAGGCGCGTTCACGTTCCGTGGTGAGCCGAAGCCCGCCGAGGTGCCGGACGCACCGCCGGTAGACGTAGCCGGCAAGGCGGCCAAGGACTAGATGACTTTTCGTCTACAGGTTTCGCTCTGACTACGACCAGGCCCTTAGGTTCCGAATGCTCGAACCGAAAGGCTGAGAAGTAATCGATCATATAGGTGGACTTCTCGCAAGATGCTATGAAACGGGCCGGCCAACCTATATAAATCCCCAAGACGTTTAGTTCAAGCAACCAAATCAGATGGGGTAACTACCGTGAAGTATCTGCTGTTACAGCTGGCGTTCAAGTCGCGGATGATAAATAAGCGCCTTCTAGCGCTCGGTGTGGCATCGATGCTTTCCCTTGGGGTGTTGACTGTCTTTTCGGCTCCCGCTCAAGCGGCGGAGCCGGTTGGTTGTGTGTCTCACACAAAATATGACTACACAATTTACATAAAACACGTGTTCTATGCTCAGTGCGGCAAGACCGAACGTGTATTAATGAAATTTGCTCCCATGTCTCCGGATTCGGAGTGCGTGGACTTGGTGCCCGGCCAGCCTTATGAGGCAAACCGTGCACCTGCAGCTAAATTCACAGGAGCCGACCGCTGCTGACGTCGGGCAAATTCCTCCTGACAAGCAGGCTAGCTGACCCGTGCGGGGCATCGTAGCGGAGCGGCACGGGACGAAAATTCGCCAAAGGAGGGGCAGCGGGTATCCGCTGCCCCTCCTTTATGGTGCTCAACGGTTGCGGATCGAGCTGACAGGGCAGCTCGAAACCCTCGCCCAGGCCAAGAAAGCACCCCACGCCAACCGCCGCAGCTAGCAGAGGTTCCCAAATGAGTCAACGACCTAAACTTCATCGCGGCGGTGACGACTTGGTCTCCGAAGACGTGGCCCCAGTCGGAGAACGGCAGGTTCGACGTCAGGATCAGTGAGGCATGTTCGTAGCGGGGGGAGACGAGTTGGAAGAACAGGTTCGCGGCGTCTTGCTCGAACGGTAGGTAGCCGACTTCGTCGACGACGATCAGCGAGTAGCGCCGCAGCCGTTTGAGCGTCGGCCAGGCGGCCACGACGGCCGATGTCGGCCTCGTTGTCCCAGACCAGCCGTCGCGGCACCGCCCGGATCTGATCGCCGATGATCGACCACATGCCCGCCAGCAGGTCTGGCGTCTGCCGTGACGGCAGGATCCTCGCGCAGACGAACCTCGACCCCTGTCGGCACCATCACCAACACCGGCAACGTCGCCGGCACCGTGTCGTCGACCGGGATCTTGACCGGTGGGAACCACAGGTCGCACTGCGTCTGGTCGCCGAACTCGTGGACCAGACGATCCGCCGGATCGACCGGCGCATACTCGGGCCGCGGCCAGCGCACGTTGTCACGGAACCAGGTGATCGACCCCGACCAATCCACCCGCTCGGCGATCACCGTCGCCGGCATCAACGGATACTCCGAACAGGTAACCGACCCGGTCCTCGAACGGCGTGAACGCGTTCGGTCCCAGCGTCCGCACATACCTCGGCTGCTCATCCAAGACCACCGCCCAGCGACCGTCTTACGCGCAACACCAAGGTCACGAGCAACCTGAAGCTGCGACACCCCCTCGGCAACAAGCCGACGGATCAAGGCCCAATCCTCCACAGAAATCACCCATCCAATCTGTCTGGGCAGCTCCCTTTTCATCCGTCGCTATAAACTATCTTTCATCCGTCGCCGACAGCTTCTTTGCGCGCGGCTTGGTACGGGTGTTTACCCCAGGCATGGTGGGTATCTCGCTCAAGTAGCGACAGACGCGTAATCCAGACTCGCTCCCAGTGCCTACTGGAACTCTGCTCTTCTCGTGCCCAGATGCCCAGATGCTCAGTTAGCTCTTCGTTGAGCGCCCTCAGCGCGGCCTTGGTGAACTGCTTCATAGACCCGTCCGGTCCCAGTCAACGACAGGACCCGCTCTTGGCCAGACGAACCAGCTCGTGAGCCGACTGATCCGCCGCGGAGCGGTTTTCTTCTTCAGTGCTTCGAATTCATGAAATTTGGCGTTATAGGCCCGCGGCATTCCCCATCAAAGCCCCGCGACCTAGCGCATCAGAGACAAAAACATCTTTAATTCACAGATCGATTCCGGTGCTTTAAAGGACCATTCTTTTCGCTCTGTAGACCCGAGATGCGTCGAGCCGAAAGGCTGAGGAGTAATGGGTGTGGCAGGAGTAACTTTCTGAGACGTAATTGATATAAAGCCAAGTCTACATATATGGCAAAAAGTACATATGGCAAAAAGTCATGATTCAACCAATTGAGTAAGGCGGTGCGCGATGAAAAGTTTTCTATTTCAACTTGCACGTAAATTGCAAATTACGAAAAAGCGTATTTTGGTGCTTGCTCTGGCGCCGGTGTTTTCCCTAGGATTGGTAGCTGTTGTTTCCGCTCCCGCGCAAGCGGATAGTCCGTCGCCAACTTGTGTAGAATACAACCCTACTGGCGAGTGGTATAACCCGACGCATACGGTACAAAATAATTGTCCCGACCGACAGCGAGTGAAAGCAGTACATGGTCCCGCTGCTCCTGACTCGCAATGCTTTCAGATGCCTCCCGGCGATACTCAACGTGGTGCCCGACCCCCGTGGGCAGATTTTCAAGGCATGGAAAATTGTTAAATGTTTCCGGATCTGTAAGGACCTCAAGATCCTAGCCTTTCCACATGCAGCGAGTGGAAATTCATGATTCAACCAATTGAGTAAGGCGGGGCGTAATGAAGCATTTCCTATTTCAGCTTGCACGTAAATTGCAAATTACGAAGAAACGTATTTTGGTGCTTGCTCTAGCGCCGGTGTTTTCCCTAGGGTTGGTGGCTGTTGTTTCCGCTCCCGCGCAAGCGGATAGTCCGTCGCCAACTTGTGTAGAATACAACCCTGATTACCCCGCGAGAACGGGAAAGGCTTACACGATCAAAAATGGGTGCCCTCACCCGGTTCGAACAGAAGCGGAATTTGGTCCAATGAATATTGACTCAGGATGCCGCCATCTTGCTCCAGGTGAGGATCAAGTAGGAGAAAGGCATAGTTGGGGGAGGTTTGAGGGGTTGTCTGAATGCTAGTGCTTACCCAGTAGAGAAGCCCAATTTTCTAGCCGATCCGTATATACCGCGAACCTAATCCTTCGACGTTTGCGAAAAGCGAGTCAATGGTCTTTCTGTATCGTTCACAACGATACAGAAAGACCATTCGCGTGCCAATGCTGCATCCGGCAGGACGTATTCGGGTAGCGGAAATTTTGTGGACCAGCCCTCGTCGACTAACCGGCTAGCGTCCGTCCTCTCTGCTGATTTAGATGCTATGCTATGCTACGTTGAGTGTTATCGTGGCGATCGGTCAGAATACCGTTCGCAGTACCGCTACAGCTGACTCGCATGTGTTGGTCCGCGCCTTCTTATCATTTAATCCGCAGTTTCCGGATTGGACAGGGCGGTCTCAATTGGTGAGTGCATCTCCAGTGTTGAGTACTTGATCGAGTACTTCTGCGGGGGTTTTGAAGTTCAACGTTTGCCGTGGTCGCCTGTTCAATTTCGCAGCGATGCTGTCGAGCTCGATCTGAGTATGCCC
>JBGTNI010000113.1:0-27377 GCA_041743105.1 Mycobacteriales bacterium
GGCGGCGGTCAAGGCGATGCGCTGATCCTGCGAGCGGCATGAGCGGCGGCTGCGAGGCAGCAGCCGATGTGCTCGCCGGCGCCCAGCGCGGCGATGCCCGCGCTATTGCACGAATGTTGAGCTGGGCCGAGCACGATAGTACCCAGCTTCGCGCGCTGGGTTTAGCACTCAAAGCCGGTAAGCAGCGTGCATACGTCCTGGGTGTCACCGGTGCTGTCGGCGTGGGTAAGTCCAGTTGCACGGCGGCGCTGGTATCGGCGTGGCGCGCACAAGGTGCGCGGGTTGCTGTACTGGCGGTGGATCCCTCGTCGCCACTGTCTGGGGGAGCCCTGCTCGGTGATCGCGTACGCATGCAGGATCACGCGGGCGATTCTGGGGTGTTCATCCGTTCGCTGGCCTCACGAGGTCATCTGGGCGGGTTGTCCCCGGCGGTGCCTGAGGCACTGCGGGTGCTGGAAAACATCGGCTTCGACGTTGTGATCGTGGAGACCGTAGGGGTCGGTCAGGCAGAGGTTGAGATAGCGAACATGGCCGACACTACGCTGGTCTTACTGGCGCCCGGGATGGGTGATGGCATCCAGAGCGTGAAGGCCGGCATTCTGGAGATCGCAGATGTATTTGTGGTGAACAAGTCCGATCACGTCGGTGCCGATGCCGCGGTACGGGATCTGAAAAATCTCTTAGCGCTCGGCGGCCGCCACTCGGTGCCGGGCGCGTGGCGACCCCGGATCGTTAGCACTATTGCTACGACGAAACACGGTATCGGCGAGCTGATGGCCGCTGCGGCAGCGCATCTGGAGTGGTCGGAAAGTTCAGGGGAGCGGATGCGCCGTCGAGTGCGCCGAGCCGCTGCGCAGCTGGAGCTACTGGTACTGGAAGAGCTACGGCTGCGGAGCAATGGCGGTATCGCCGATACCAGCCTGCTGGCGCGGCTGGCCGAGGCTGTAGCTCGTGGCGAGCGGGAACCTTACGATGCCGCGGCGGCTCTGCTGGCGGGGCGGGATTCTTAGCAAGCTCTTAGTGTCCGCGCTGAGTTTCGCCCCTTTCATTTCTTGGCCACCGAGCGCACTACGGGCGAGGGTGTCGTTGTATTACCGGTACTTCTCGCCGGGATCGCTCACGTTCGAGGTGGCGACAAGATGCTCCTGACACTCGCTGCGGCGGTAGCCTATAACGGCAATGAGTGAACTCCGCCCTCCTGATTTGGAGTCTGACCAGGAATACGCGCGGATCCTCAACGAAGGATCTTTCTGGGAACCGTTCGCCCGAGCCGCCGTGGCGGCCGCAGGAGTTGCCCAACCTGGGCAACTCCTGCTAGCGAAACCAGTGGGTACATACCCCACGTTGATCTCTGACACTGGTCTAGTCGTCAAGCTGTTCGGCGATCGTTGCTATGGGTCGGCAAGCTACGCCGCTGAGCGCGATGCCTACCGGGTCTTGGCGGGTCGCGGCTTACCGGTCCCAGAGTTGGTGGCTACCGGTGAGCTGTTCGGAGCACAGGTGTGGCCGTGGCCCTATCTGATCATGACCACAATCCCCAGTGAGCTGTTTGCGAGTGCGGTGCGGCAGCTAGACGTAGCCCCTCGTCACGCTTTGGCTCGTTGAGGTGGGCCGGTTCCTGCGGCAGCTTCACAGTGTGCCGCTGGCGGCGGCACAAGGACCGCTCCAACCTTCCTGGGACCGCTTCGCCGCCCTCCTGCGACGCCGACGGATCGACGCTCCTGCTGACCATCTTCGTTGGCGGAGCCTCCCCAAACATCTTGTCTGTCAGCTCGACGGCTGGCCGAGCGAATCTCTTTCGTTACTCGATACCAGTAAGGCGCCCACACTGGTGCACGGTGACCTTCATCGCCATCACATCTTCGTCGACACCGGCTCGAAGACACTGACCGGAGTTATCGACTTCACCGACGCCTACGCCGGCGATCCCCGCTACGATTTGCCTGCACTGCACTTTGGCGCTTTCGGCCTGGATAGAAATTTGCTGTCTGCCTGCCTAGACGGTTACGGCTGGGGGCCGATCGGTGCTGGATGGGCACCTGGAGATGCTTGCCTTCAGCTTCCTGCACGACTTCAACATGTTCGATGACCTGAGTCGCTTAGCCGTGCAGCCGGAGGAGTATCGCACTCTTGACGAGTTGGCTACGGCGATCTGGGATCTGAGTGGAAGCTGAACAGCCGCAGACTGTTGATCCAGCTATACCGAGCTGTTCGCCGTTGGGTCAACCCTATGATGGCGAGAGGTACTGTCGGGCTGGTCCGATGTGAGGAAGGCTGGATTGCCCCAGAAAACACAGCTGTCGCCGCGAAAGCAGTGTACTCGGCGATACTTTTACGACACGGAATTTATCGAAGACGGCGTCACCATAGACCTTGTCTCCATCGGAGTAGTCGATGAGGCCGGACGGGAATTCTACGCTGTCTCTAACGAGTTCGATCCGGAGCGGGCTATCGGCTGGGTGCGTGAGAACGTGCTGAACAAGCTACCGTCTCCCGGTCATCCGGCGTGGCAGTCCCGGACCACGATCCGTGACCGGCTGCTCGCCTTTCTTGCCGAGCCGGGCGAGAAAGTTGAGCTGTGGGCCTGGTACGCCGCCTACGATCACGTGGCACTGTGCCAACTCTGGGGCGGTATGCCGGCGCTACCGCGTGCGCTGCCCCGGTTCACCAACGAGCTCCGGCAACGCTGGGAGGACCTGGGTAAGCCTCCCCTACCTCCGCCACCGGCATCCGACAGGCATGACGCGTTGGTGGATGCTCGGCTGAACTTGGCGCGCTGGCGCGCCATGGCCGCGGCGGCTACACAGAACGCCCTGTAGTAGAAGGCACAACTAGAGCTGTGCATGTCGCGCACATTCTCAACCCATCGGGCGGCATCTATAGGCCGTTTGCACAGTGCGACGTACATGCCCGGTGTGGTCGAGTGTCCCCGCAGTAAACTCAATGCTTGCACCTATACTTCCGCGCAGCTCCCGAAGCATTGGTGGCATCGATCGACCTGGGCTTGGTTTGTCTGGTAACCCCCGGCGCCCAGGAAGTACAGGATCGGATAGGGATTGCCAGATCGTGAACATAGGACATCTGTTTCGCACGCATTGCATCATCGGTGGCGCAGTAGCCGTGGTGATTGCGCTGTTGTTAACCATGGTGCCCGCATCGTCGGCGCCAAATGACCCTCCCGCAACGGACCCCGAGGGCGGCAGCGCCTCACTGCATAAAGCACTGGAGGAGGCGTCGCGTGGGTACGTGGAAGCCAAGGCCAAGCTGGAAGAATCCCGCAAGAAGGACGCCGAAATAGCCGGGAAAATCGTCGACCTTGAGAAGGGCGCCGAGGCCAGTAGTCGAGAACTCCAACGGGTAGCGGCGCTGGCGTATGTCGAGGGCGGTAGCGGAATCGACGTGTTGGCGTCTGTACTTGAGAGTCGTTCGTTCAGCGATTTCTTGCAGCGTGTTACCTACGTTGATCACTTCTCGCAATCCGAGACTAGGACGATCCGCCGGGCCGCCGACGAGCGTAAATTGCTCGCGGCGAGCCGCAAGCGGCTAGAGGAAGAGATTCGCAAGCAGCAAGAACAGGAAAGGGAGATGGCCAAGCGAAAGGCTGACGCCGAAAAAGCACTGGGCCGTTTCGGTGGCGAGAGTACGGCCGGTTACTACGGTGGTCCCCCAAGCGCGAGCCCCGCACCTCGTAACCCCAATGGCACCTGGCCGCGGGAGTCGTGCTCGGCAGATGACCCGACCACCGCAGGCTGTCTAACGTCACGGACGCTGCACGCGTTCAACCAAGCACGTAACGCCGGCTTTTCCCGCTACACCCGTTGCTATCGTGTGCAACGCTCCGGTGAGCACGGCAAAGGCCGAGCCTGCGACTTTGCCGCTGCCGGCGGGGGCTTCGAAGGGGCCGCGTCCGGTGGAAACAAGGAGTACGGCAACCGGTTGGCGGGTTGGTTCATCTCCAACAATGAGCGTCTCGGTGTGCTGTACGTCATCTGGTACCGTCAGATCTGGCTGCCCGGCACTGGCTGGCGGTCCTATTCGGGTGGCGGTAGCCCGTCTGCCGCGCACACCAATCACGTGCATTTATCCGTGCAGTAGCTCGTGTGGAGTGGATGGTGTGCCGCACCCCGACCACGGTGCTCTTGTTAGCCTCTCAGGGTGCCGACCAGCTTGCGCCCACATCCAGGCGCTTCGACCGACGCCGTGAAAACCTCTGCGGCCGTGGGATCGGCGACCAAGGCATCGTCTGACATGGACTCGGTGAGGCGGCTAGACCACGTAGACGCCTTACGGGTCATAGCGTGCTTGTCGGTGCTACTGGTGCATGTGGTGGCGGGGACCGCGCCCATGCCGTTCGACGACATCCGGATTAATGCGGTAGGCCAATTTTTGCATTACGGGCGTCATGTGTTCTTCTTCGTGAGTGCCTTCGTGCTCACCTTTGTGTACCTGCGCAGATATGAATCCACCGACGCCACCGCCGGCGGTCAGGCATTCGATGCCACGAAATTTAGGGCTCGGCGACTGCGGTTGATCGGTGTGCCGTATGTGATCTGGACGATTGCCTACATGCTTTTGCAACACTTCACGTATGCCAACTACATGTCGCTGGGCGACGCGCCGCAGCGGGTCGTGACTGCGCTCGCTAATGGCGATGGGTATTTCCACCTCTATTTCCTGCTCGTGACACTGCAGTTCGGCGTGATCTTCCCGGCTTTTATCTGGCTGCTTCGGCGCACCCAGGGCTATCACATTTGGCTTTTCACCGGTTCGTTGGTGTTGCAGCTGGCCACCGTCGCGGTGTACTACGAGTGGGATCGAATGCCGGGCAATGGCTATCAGCCGATCATCGGCGAGGCCAGTTTGCTGGCTTACCAGCTCTGGTTCGTGGCGGGTGGACTCGCCGCCCTGCACTACGAACGCTTCCACGGTTGGATCATGCGAAACACCGCGTGGATTGTGCTGGCCAGTGTGGTTGCCGTCGGTTTGAGCCAGGCCGTGTACTGGCAGGCGGTCGAGGCCGGAACTATGCCCTTCAAAGCCGCTTTCTCATTGCAGCCGATCACTGTGATCTGGTCGCTGGTGGCGCTGCTGTTGCTGTACCGGCTCGGGGTTGCGTTGATGAGTACCAGGTTCGGTTGGCTGACTGACACTATTCGCCAGGTCAGCGTATTGTCGTTTGCGATTTACCTGGTGCATCCAGCGTTCCTGTTTGCGCAGCAGTTCTATGGTGTGCCCACGTGGCGGCTAGATGTCGTTCCGCAGTTGTTGTACACAGCCGCCATGGTGGTGGGAGTAGCGGCGCTGTCGATCGCAATCGGTGCGGTGCTGCACCGCACGCCATGGAGCTTGGCGTTAATTGGTCGGCCGCGGCACCGCCGGGCATTGGCGGCGCATCCGACTCGCCTAGCCGATAGCGGCGCCGCCGACGGCCCCGTCGCACAGGCAAGTCCGCAGCATCAACCGCGCTCCGACGCTGTCTCTACTCCGGGTGTGGCGTCGTCAAGCTGAGAGTGTGTTTGAAACCTGGTTGAGGGGCTTGGTAAGAGGGGATTGTTCCAGGGCGCGCTTTCAACTCGTCGTCGTGCTGCGTGAGCCAGAGGAGGAGTCGTTCGAAGTGGTCGGCCGACTTGGCCGGTCCCTGGTCGGCGTACTCATCGTGCGCGTGGCGCACCAATACGTTCACCTCGTCGATGACCCGCTCAACCTCCGCCCAACCGTAGGCGCGGCAAAAATCTGAATACTCCGGCCTGCGGCCTCCGCGTGCTGGTGCTCCCACCGATCGTCCAGAAGGCACCAAGCAACATCCGCTAACTCCGCAAGTCGCGAACCCGGCGCAGCGAACTCCCAGTCGATGAACGCCACAGCGTCCTCGCCCCGGAAGACGACATTATGAAGTGCCGGGTCGCCGTGGCGCACGGTCTCTTCGCCATCGGCCAGGTCGCTTCTGGCGAGCACGTCGTGGAGATGGCGAAGCAGCCTGCCCGCACTGGCGAGTTGGTCGTCCGACGGTGTCTCCTCGTCTTCGAGAACCTCTCCAGCCACGAAGGACACCATCTCGCGACCTTCCTTATCGACACCCAGGAAGCGGGGCGCTCCATTGATACCCCGCGCCTCCAAGAATCGCAGCACGTCACGAACGAAACCCGCGTTGCTGTACGCCCCGACGAACAACGCGCCCGTCGCGCACGACCGACTTCTCAGGCTTCATTCAGTGAGCGTAGAGCCGCTATGTGCCGCGAGGAGTCATTGGTGTGTGCTATGACCAGCGTCGGAACTGCCGCCGTGGCGACCTCTACAGCGGGCAATGCGGTGACTCGTCTCTTGGGCCTGGTTGGGCGAGATTACTCGGAGCGGCCGTGGGTGGTCTGCTCGTGGTCACTAATCTGAGACTAATTGCGCATTAGGCTCATACGGGTACGTCGGCTGACACAGCGCACTGGAGGAACGATGGAGCTGGAACGGACGGCGTTACCGGGAATTGGGTTGTGCCACACCTTTACCACTGCTCGAGGCCGACGGGTGGGAGTGATCTCGTACTACACCGGTGAGCGGGACGTGCTGGTTTACGACGCCGACGATCCCGACACGGTCGCCGAAGAGATTCATTTGACCACGACCGAGGCCGACGGAATAGCCGATCTGCTCAGCGTTGCGCATGTGGTGGAGCGTCTCGCTGAGGTGGCGGAGCAGCTACATGACCTGGTGACACGCAAGATTCCGATCGATCGTGGTTCGATGTACGACGGACGCACACTCGGTGAAACGCGCGCTCGTACCCGTACCGGCGCCTCGATTGTGGCCGTGGGGCGCGACGGGACAGTCATCGCAAGCCCTCGACCGGATTTCCGGTTCACGGCCGAGGATGTGATCGTCGTAGTCGGCACAGATGACGGCACAGCTGCCGTGGCCAGCCTGCTCACGGACGGCTGAGCAGTGCCCGGGGCGGTGCTGTTGGCCGAGCTTGGTGCGGTCATTTTGTGCCTCGGGTTGCTGGGCACCGCGGCAGCACGGCTGAGCATCTCGCCGATTCCGTTGTACCTGCTCGCCGGCTTAGCTTTCGGTCAAGGTGGGGTGATCCCGCTTGCCACCAGCGAGGAGTTCATCTCTGTCGGCGCCGAGCTGGGCATCGTGCTGCTGTTGTTGACGTTGGGTTTGGAGTACACCGCGAGTGAACTCGTGTCCACTCTTCGGAAATCAGCGCCGATCGCCCTGCTCGACATCGTGCTCAACGCATCGCCCGGCGTGGTCATGGCACTGCTGCTGGGTTGGGGGCCGGTTGCGGCTGTGGCGCTTGGGGGGATCACCTACGTCACGTCGTCTGGGATCACGGCCAAGGTGCTGACTGACCTGGGCTGGTTGGGTAACCGAGAAACATCGGCGGTGTTGTCGCTGTTGGTCGCCGAAGATCTGGTAATGGCGCTGTACCTGCCGATCCTCACCGCGCTCTTGGCGGGCGTGGGGCTACTAGGTGGCTCGGTGACGCTGCTGATCGCCCTTGCGACCGTGTCGGTGGTGCTGCTGGTGGCGCTGCGGTACGGCTACGCGGTGGAGAAGTTTGTCGCTAGCCCAAACGACGAAGTGTTGTTGCTCAAGGTATTTGGCCTCACTCTTTTGGTGGCCGGTGTGGCACAGCAACTGCAAGTCTCCGCCGCGGTCGGGGCTTTCTTGGTGGGGATCGCGTTATCTGGTCCTGTGGCCCACGTGGCCAGGCAGTTGTTGCTGCCGCTACGGGACTTGTTCGCGGCGGTGTTCTTCGTTTTCTTCGGCCTGCATATCGATCCCTCGCAGCTGCCGCCGGTACTGTTGGCGGCGGTGCTACTGGCGCTTGTGGGGGTGCTCACCAAACTGGCCACAGGCTGGATCGCGGCGTATCGCGCGGGCGTGAAAACCACGGGTCGGTTGCGCGCCGGGGCCGCGCTGATACCGCGTGGTGAGTTCAGCATCGTGATCGCAGGCCTAGCGGTGACTGCCGGCGTGCAGCCCCGACTCGGTACGCTTGCCGCCGCTTACGTGCTCACGCTCGCGATTATCGGCCCCCTTGCGGCTCGGGTAGTTGAGCCGCTGATCCGGCGGGATCGTCGGCGACGTCGACAACGCCGACGGATGACTGCAGCTGCGATGGGGAAGCTACCCTGAAGTGTGTCAGGTGCGATAGTGCGATGGCGGGTCGCCGAACAGTGCCAGTTTGATAAAGTTCCCGCGCTGGCAGGACGAGCACGATACAGTCTCTTGTTATCTTTAACTACTGAAGGCGATGAAATATGGTCCTACGCATATCTAAGCGGCTGACAAGCACGGTGGCTGCCGCTGGTGTTGGTGTCTTATGCGCGGTGTCTTTAGCCGTGCCGGCTCAAGCGGCCACCGGCTCGTTTGATTATTGGAGCTCCGGTAAGAAGATCACGGTTGACCTTGACCACCGTAGATGTTACCCAGCCGAGGGTGGCGCATACGCCGTAAACAACACCGATGCAATTATTGAACTAAATAGCAGTCCCAACTGCGGCCACGATCCCGGCTCCGTCTATGCTTTAGCGCCGGGTAAAGGTGCGCCAGCTAGATTCGAATCGGTAGAGGTCTTCTAAAAGCCCCTGTAAGAGGGCCTTGGGTCCGGCCGATTCTATGGCGCTTTCAGGGAAACATCGCAAAATCATCTTCCTGAACAGCTCTTCCTGAAACGTCCCGACTAACTCGTGCTGGAACAAGGACAGCCGTGCTCGAGAAAACCTGCGCCATCTGGTAGGTCAACCTGGTTCCTCAACGTTGGCTGCAACCGAGATTCAGTCGTGACCTTCAGCAACCAGTTCGGCCAGTCGCTGCGCGGATTCAGCGTCTCCCGCGGTGGCTGCTGTGCGAAACCACGTCGCGGCTTCGTCTAACTCGTTCCGTTCGGCCAGCAGCACACCGAGGTTGTAGGCGGCGTCACGATCTCCGGCGACCGCAGCCTGCCGAAACCACTGCTCGGCGTCGCCACGGCGGCCTTTGTCGCGCAGCAGTACGCCTAAGTTGTAAGCGGCGTCGGCGTTACCGGTCTCTGCCGCCCGCTGGTACCATTCGGCGGCCCGGCTCAGCTTATTCTGCTGCTCGAGCAGTACGCCCAGGTTGTACACCGCGGCTTGGTGGCCGGCTTCGATCGCGCGCAGATACCAGTGCTCGGCTTGCTGAGCATCGCCGACGTCACCATGGAAGACACCGAGGTTGTTCATGGCATTAACGTGACCGGCTTCGGCCGCCACGCGGTACCAGTGCTCGGCGGAAACCAGGTCGCCTCGGTCGTGTCGGAGCCGGGCAAGCGTATGTGCGGCTTTGAGGTTGCCCGCGCTCGCCGCGATACCGAAATATTTCTCAGCGGCCTCGTAGTCACTGCCGGAGCGGGCTGAGACTGCGGCAATATAGGCAGCATCGGGATCGCCTCCGTCGGCTGCTTTCAGCAGCCAGCTACGGGCCTGTGCGTTCTCCGCCGGCCGGTTGCTCTCCCGCAATATCATCGCCAGGTTGTAGGCGGCGCTGGCGTTTCCCACTTCCGCGGCGCGTCGGAAGCAGTTCTCGGCGGCAGCGATATCGTCGCGTTCACGCCGGAGCACACCCATGGCATTGAGGGCATCTCCATCGCCGGCTGACATGGCTACGGTGAGCCAGCGCTCGGCGGCGTTGCGGTCACCTTGCTGTAAGAGCAGCGTTCCCAGCGCGTACGCGGCGTCGATGTCGCCGGCAGTCGCCGCGTGAGAGAGCCACTGGCCTGCCGCCTCGCTCTCGCCGAGATCGCGATAGAGCAGACCAAGGTTGTATGCGGCTGACACGTCACCCACCGCTGCGGCCTTGGCATACCACAGCACCGCTTCGGCGACCTCTCCTTGTTCCTCCAATAGCACCGCGAGCCGATTCATAGCCTCGATGGCCTCGGGCCAGGTCGGGACGGTTGGATTCTGTACCGGCTCGCTTGCCGGCCCAGGCTCCGTTGAATTGGGGGATTCCTTCGCCTCCACCTGCTCGCCTGATGGCAGCCTGGCCGGCTGCTCATCGGATGTGGCCATGTTTTTGGCGGCCGTGTCTTTCACGGCGTTGACTTTCACGGCGTTGTCTTTAACGGACGTGCGGTCTTTGGCAGACGTACGCCGGTTGCGACTCGGTGCTCGGCTCATACGGGCGGGCTCAGATTCTCCAAATTACTCATCAGAACGAAAGTAGCTTGACAAGGACAGTCTTCGCGATGCGACTTTCGGGCTGACTTAGTAACGATCGGGCTGAAGTACAACAGCCGCGTCGGCGACTGTCGACGTTGCAGCGTCAGGGTGTAGGCAGGCTCGTCTCACCTGAGGCTAGTGGTGCATGCCGCTAGAGCAAAGGCTAGCTCATGCGTGGCGTCGTGACCTGCCACATAGGGTAGAACGTGTGACGACCGATATGACCCTGAGGGAGTCAGGCCGGACGCGACGGCTTCGGCCGTTACGACTATTCTGCCAGCCGTGACCATCGCGCCGGCGCCTATCAAGGTCCACCCGTATCCGGTGCGGAAGCCCGTCAAGGGCTCGTTCTTGTCGCAGATGCTGCAAACCACCGATGCTAAGACCATCGGGCTTATGTACTTGGTGACCTCGTTTGGATTCTTTGCCATCGGTGGTGTGATGGCGTTGCTAATGCGCACCGAACTGGCCCGTCCCGGTATGCAATTCCTCAGCTTCGAGCAGTACAACCAGCTGTTCACGATGCACGGCACCATTATGTTGCTGTTGTTTGCCACCCCGCTGGTGTTCGCGTTCGCCAACTACATCGTGCCGTTGCAAATCGGTGCGCCCGATGTCTCATTCCCGCGGTTGAATTCCTTCGCCTACTGGCTGTATGCATTCGGTGGAAGCATCGTCATTTTGGGTTTTGCCACGCCAGGCGGGGCGGCGGATTTCGGGTGGTTCGCCTACGCTCCGCTCAACGACGCCATCAACTCTCCGGGTGCAGGCGCGGATATGTGGATCGTCGGGCTGATGATCTCCGGCCTGGGCACCATCTTGGGTGCGGTGAATATGATCACCACCATTCTCACGCTGCGTGCGCCCGGCATGACCATGTGGCGGATGCCGATCTTCACGTGGAACATTCTGGTCACCAGCCTGTTGGTGCTGCTTGTCTTCCCAATTCTGGCCGCCGCGTTGGCGGCGCTGCTGTCCGACCGACACCTCGGTTCACATATCTTCGACGCCGAGACCGGCGGTGCGGTGCTGTGGCAGCACCTGTTTTGGTTCTTCGGGCATCCCGAGGTTTACATCGTTGCGCTGCCGTTCTTCGGGATCGTCTCCGAAGTCATTCCGGTGTTCAGTCGCAAACCCATCTTCGGCTACATCGGCCTGGTTGGCGCGACGTTGGTGATCGCCGCACTGTCGATGACGGTGTGGGCCCACCACATGTTCGTCACCGGAGCGGTGCTGCTGCCGTTCTTCTCGTTCCTGAGCTACCTGATCGCGGTGCCCACCGGGGTGAAGTTTTTCAACTGGATCGGGACCATGTGGCGCGGGCAGCTGACGTTCGAGACGCCAATGTTGTTCGCGCTTGGCTTCCTGGTCACATTCCTGTTCGGTGGACTTTCCGGTGTGTTGCTAGCCGCCCCGCCGATCGACTATCACGTCTCGGACTCCTACTTCGTGGTGGCGCACTTCCACTATGTGCTATTTGGCACCATCGTCTTCGCGGCCTACGCCGGTATCTACTTCTGGTTCCCGAAGATGACTGGACGCATGCTCGACGATCGACTTGGCAAGCTGCACTTCTGGCTCACCTCGATCGGTTTCCACGCCACATTCCTGGTGCAGCACTGGCTCGGTAACGAGGGCATGCCGCGTCGGTATCCCGACTACCAGCCCGAAGACGGGTTCACCGCGCTCAACACCATCTCCACGGTGGGCGCCTTCATTCTGGGCATTTCCACGATCCCATTCCTGTGGAACGTCTGGAAGTCCTACCGCATGGGCAAGGTAGTGCAGACCAACGACCCATGGGGCCATGGCGCGTCGCTGGAGTGGGCCACCTCGTGCCCGCCGCCGCGACATAACTTCGTCAAACTTCCACGAATCCGGTCCGAGCGGCCAGCTTTCGAGGCAAAATTCCCTCACCTGGCGGCGTGGTCGCGGAAGGTTGTAGCCGAGCCCAGGCCAGACGCCCCCCGCATCACCGAGCCGGGGTAGGCATTTAGGTGATGCTCCCTTGGGGAACGATCCATAGATGTGGTTGCCCAGTAGTGGCCGCGATGTGCTCAAAGTCGGCATCATAGTGCAGCACAACGGCTTTGTGATATTCGGCGACAGCCGCGGTGAGTAAGTCGATCACTCCTGCGGCTCGGTGATGTCCTCGTGCCGCCATACGCACCTGAACCGCCCGCGCCCGTTCGGCGATAATTTCACTGATCGGCAAGACCGCATAGATCGATGTGCGCCGAGCGGAAATCGCTTGGACGTCGGCGAAGCTTCGCCCAGAGTAACCTGCTTCCAAGTCAACGGTTACGCATGTGGCCGCTGCTTGGTCGGCGATGAGACCGGCAATAATGTCACGCACAGCCTGATGCGCGATCCGGGCATGCGCGGAGGTATCAATCAAATACAGCTGACCGGGCGTTATGCTCACCGACGCGCCTGATGCATGACCTCTGGATCGGCGATGTCAGGGCCGACTCCGAATGTATACGGATGGTCGAGGAGCTGTTCTAGCCGTCGCCGGCGACCTGCTACGAATTTCAGCGCAGAGTTGACGGTTTCCTTTTTAGTCGTAGTCCCAAGCTCCTCGGCGGCCTTAGCGAACGCGTCCTCATCGAGATCGATCATCGTCTTCATATATTGAATAGTACAGTCAGAGCAATATAGTCAGCAATATTTGAAACGGTCACACGCTGTGGAGCCGTCGTAAGAGGGGCTAATGGCGGCGAACCATATCGGAGTAGAGGACTGTGAGCTCCCTCCTGATCGACGGCGTTCGGGCGGAGCTCCTGGCGAGTGCCAGAGTCTTGGCATCTGAATAAGCCGGCCATAGCGACAACAACAGCTGGTCCCGAGCTCGCATCGTCGGCTTCTCCGAGGGATCCAGTGCGATAACTCGGTTCAAGACCTGTGTTAACGAATCGCGCGCAACAGTGCTGTGGTTTGCGGTCATGGTGCGGTGCACTGCGGTGGTAAGAGCGGAAGTCGGTGCGCTAGTGCGACCGCTGCGATGAGTAGATCCACCGCCCGCCCGCGAACTTGGCGACCCGCGTTGCGCACCGCCGCATATATCTGGGCATAGCTTTCCGCCGATCGGCGGTCGAAAGGCAGTGGGTCAAAGGTGACTTCTGCCCGTTGCAGCACGGCCTGCCTCCGAGCGCGCTCTGCGGGGTCTTTAGTCGCATGTGGTCCGGCACCAAGCTCAGAGAGGGTGAGCGTGCAGATCGCGGATTCAGTGGGGAGATCGACTTCGGACAGCATTGCCAGATCTACCACGACTGAAGTGTCTAACAAACCGCGTCGGTGGATATGGGTCACGCCTGCGGTTCACTGTCTTGATCGACGGCTGTGTCCAGATCGCCACGTAGCCCATCCAAATCCAGGTGGGGAGCGCCAGCAAATGTCGCTAAAGCAAACTGTGCCGGCACGAAGGCGGAACGTCGGATGGGCCGTAGCTCCCCTACGGGTGTGCCGTTTCGCGTCACGATGAAGGATTCGCCCGCATCGAGCACACTCATGATCTTCCCGCTGTCATTGCGCAGCTAGCGTTGCGTGATGGCTCGAGCCGAATCTGTCATGTAGCAATCGCAGCACGATGGCGACACGGGCTCTCGGGCCGATCTTTGGGGTCACGGCGCGTCACTGGAATGGGCCACCTCGTGCCCGCCACCGCGGCACAACTTTCTCAACTCCGCGAAGCCGCTCCGAACATCCGGCTTTCGAGGCATAATTTCCGCGTCTGGGAGCGTGGTCCCGTAAAGAGGCAGCCGAGCCGACGTCAGACAGCCCAGAGCATCTAACCCGCAGCAGTCGATCGCGAGGGAGTCGGATCTATGTACCGTGACGCGGTGATCATCCGATCCGCTTGTGTCCGATGCGGCAACGACGAGTTGGTCCTCATGGAGCGGCTCGACACCGGCGCCGTGCTTGCCGAATGCGAGAGGTGCGGAACGGGCTTTTGGGGCCCGGGTTTCACGGGAGAGTTCCCGACTGTGGATCTGGACTGGGAGCGTCGTCCCGCAACGATACAAAAGGCTCGTGCCGCCGGGTGGGCTGAACTTGCCATCCGTGGCCAGCTGCCATTGGTCGAATCCTGGCCGGAACCTGCTGTTGCCGCGGCCGGTTACGCCTTGGACCGTGTGCCGTTAGAAAGAGTGCCATGGTGGGCCGCGCAATGGCTGACTCAAGGATACGACGGTGAGTGCCTTCGCGAACTCGCGGGAGAACACGGCGACGACGTGTATCAGATTAAGGACCTATTACCTGAAGCGCTCAGAGAGATGGAAGTAGCAGTACCTGCTACAGCTGACGAAGCGGCGGTCATCGCTTTCGATTATATTGCCTCCGATTTCTTGGCCGGTCGGATCGGTGAGCGGGCGGTTGCGGTCTTGGTCGCGCATGTATTAGTGGATGCCTACTACTCCGAGCAGGTGCTCGGCCTGCCGCTGGGTGCACTCTACGACTTTGAGGATGAGTGGATTTATGAATGGGGGCGTAGCGAAGAAGTGTTACGGACCGAAGTTCGCCAAGCTTGTCTATCCCAGGTCTCTCGCTCCAAGTAAATGTTGTCCCTGCTCATCGGCGAACGTGACTTGCGTTTTCTGACCACTGATAGCTATCTCTATCAGCTCGACTAGCTCAGCGAAGTCGCCCGTCGAAGGTGGCTTCTGCTCGTTGCGGCGCGTTTGTCTGTGAGCACGCTCTGCCGGTTTGTGGCCGTCGAACTGCCCTCACTTTGACTCTGCGATGAAGCTCAGGTTTTGCCAGGGGCTGGCTGGGTCATCAGCGAGCATCGAATGCACCTTCAGCACGCTCGTGTACCAATCGCCGAATTCCTCCTCGTCGAAATGCAGTACCCGACCGAGCATGTAACCTGCCGAGAAATCGGTCCACGAGCCGTAATGTTTCCCGCACAGCCTGCCGGCACGCAGAATCAGCCGCTCCGCTGTGGGTTTATCGCAGTAGCGAGCGGCGTGACCCCATCTGGCCATGTTCACCGCCCGGCCGTAGTCCCAGCCCAGCATGCTCGATACGTAACCATCGGTGGGCAGCACGCCGTCCGCGCGGAATCGCTCTTCGTATCGAAGGATCCGGCCGACGTCTTCGAGTAGACCGGGGAGATCATCATCCTCGACTTCGTTGTCTTGGCACCACCACCGGACCGCGTCGCGCCAGGTGAGCGGATCCACATTCGTTCCGTCCTGGGAAGCCGCCTGATTGCGTAAGGACAGGACTAGCTCGGACCCGGAGACACCATCTGAGTCCAGCAGCGAATCCATGGTCTGCCGCCAGTCGTCGGCGTCCCAAATGTCCCAATCCCTGCGGATCATTTCCACGTCATTGATGTAGCAATTCCACGTAGTACTCAATGAATTCCATGCAACCCTGTTCGCCACGGCAAGATGCGCGCCACAAGCCAGCGCCTGCGCGAGTGGACCGCGCAGCGGTTCGTCGAATTTTGTCGCCAACAATTCGGCGTCCCAGTCCGGTCGGATGATGGCCGAGTTTTGCCTCGTCCATCGAGCCAGCTCCTTCATGGGAAAGCGCATCTCCACGGGCGTACCCGGATTGATGAGATAGCGCCGGCCCAACACCGCCCTGGGCTCACCGAACAGGATCTCCATGTCGGACATGACAAATACGTGACCAGCGGCGGGTGTCGGAAGTCCGCCTCGGGTAAACACGTCCACGTACGATCGGGTGAACCCAGGCCGAATCCGCAGCTCGAATGGCGTCTGGCGACCGGCGATGACCGCGTCGGCCTCACTCTTTCTGGTCAGTACGAACAGATCCGCTCCCGCCAGCGATCGCAGGTAGGCGTCCTTGTCGCCACGATTTTTGGCGTCGAGCAAATGCTGTTCCACCTCGGTTGGTGGCTGCCACGGTGCGGTCACTGCTCGTGCCTAGCTCCGCCTGGATCCGGCTTGCCGACCGCCACCATCACTGCCACCGCCGCCGCAGCCCTTGGCCTGAGTTGGACTGCCTCGATTGTCGCTGACAGCGACCCCCGCAGCCTTGACACAACCGACGGCCTTGTCCGATCCGCCTTTGAACTCATTGCCGGTAACGGTAACGTTGGATATCGACTCCAGCTGTACGCCTTGGTTTACACCGAACTGACACTCATTGTTAGTGAATCTCCAGTTCGAAGACGGGCCTTTTCCGTGGCCGCCGCTCTTGGCGCCGGCTCCTTCCGCCATGAGGCAGATATTGGAAATGTTGAGACACCTATTGCTGTCAGCCGTAAAGTTCTGGCTGGGAGCTGTGGTGGTCACGAAGGTCTGCATGCAGTCGGCATGGCGTTTCCCGCCAATGTTATCGGTGTTTTGTAAGGTGTTGTGCCGGACGGTGATGTTGTTGCCGAAGAACCGCAGAGTATCGCCGTCGTGGCCCTTTGGACCGTCGACCAGGTTGTCTTCTACCGTTACGTTGTTGACGCCCCTTTTTTCACCGATCGAAATTCCGGTGTCATCGGGATGGCACACGGTATAGCCACGCACGACGACATCGTTAGCTTCGATGCTGATGGGGCCAACCAGCTGACCCTTTCCGTCATAGGTACCGCTTTTGGTGATGTTGAGTGGACGGCCCCCGGATTTCGCGGCGCACTCCTGTCCGGTGTGAAGACGACTACCCCGCATGCCTCCGCCCGCGGCGGCGGGTGGCCCGGCAGGCGGACCAGCGGGTCCCGCAGCCCCCGGTGCCCTACCGCTTGGGGCGGCTGCGGCGGGAGCCAGGTCACTGGTGACGGCTGCTGGAACGGGGGCGTGTTCAACGACGGGAGGCCGTTGGGTCGAAGTGCGGCCTGGCACGCAGTCGATGGCTTGGGGTGCGCCTAAGGGCGGGCTTGATACCACCCCAGCGGAGTCGATGTTGCGGGCACCATTGGCGTGTTCGCCCGGTGCGCCGATCGCTTCGGTGGGTTGAGTATCGGCCGCGCCGCCACCACCTTCGCCACGGTCACGTCTGTCGTCGGGACCACCTCGACCGTCGGGACCACCTCGACCGTCGGAACTGTCTCTGCCGGGCGGGATGGTGGGACACTCGGATGTCGACGGCCTTGGAGAGTTTGTGGCTGGTGTAGCACTGGGCGTGGTCGGAAGAGGTATCTCACTGACGCTAGTAACGGGGGAGGACGTGATCGAGTCCGGGGTTGTATCCGACCCTGGGCTATATGCCCCCAGTGTCGCGGCTAGGGCCGTAATAGCCGTGATGAGGGCCCTGATGAGTGTGTTGTGGTCCATGGCGACCGCTCCCGATTTACCAGTGAGACATGTGACGCCGATCGGCTCGTGCCGTTCACGGGGTGATCGACGCCCGTGTCTCCAGGTTAAGCAATAGTCGCGTTAATGCGGCGTATGCAGGCGAAAGTTAGCCGACTCCGGGTATAAGAAAGAACCGAACGGAGGGGGTCTACCTGGCTAAAGGATCACCTCAGGCGGTTCGTTCATTCGGCGCCACTAGACACCTCGCCTACCAGCCGCACGCCGGCCGCACGCAGATCCGCCATCGCTAACGCTAACGTCTGCGGTGAAACAGCGGCAGTGAGATCGAGTAGTACCGTCACCGCGAAGCCGAAGCGCGCTCCGTCCAGTGCGGTGGCGCGCACGCAATGGTCGGTGGCAATGCCGACCACGTCAATGTCGCGTACGCCACGTTCGCTCAGCCAGTCATGTAACTCCACACCGTCGGCTTTACCTTCGAATCCCGAATACGCCGCTGCGTAGGCGCCTTTATCGAAGATCGCGATCACCCGGTCGGTAACGAGTTCTGGGTGTAGCTGTGCTCCCGGGGTTCCGACAACGCAGTGCGGTGGCCAGCTAGTGCGAAAGTCCGGGGTTTGAGAGAAGTGATCACCCGGATCGATGTGGTAGTCGCGGGTCGCCACGACGTAATCCCAGCCTCCGGTGCCGGCCTGTAAGGCGGCACTGATCTGACGGGCCACTTCGGTCCCGCCCTCAACTGCCAGCGATCCCCCTTCGCAAAAGTCGTTCTGTACATCGACGATGACTAGGGCTCGCCGAATCACAGGAGGTAACTCCTCCAACGATCCCAGCGGATCGGGTTCGATCATCTCTCCAGGCACCGGCACACGTAGTGGCGCAGCCATGGTGGGGACGGCCCGATCGGGCATAGTCTCCAGAGTGGTCATGGTGCCTCCCGCGCGACGTGCTGGCTTTCCGCCTGATAGGTGACCGGAATCGCGGGCTCGCCCGCCGACAGCCGCAACCCTTCCCACGGCAGCGCCACAAGTTGCTGCGCGAGGTGTTTCCGTGACTGGACAAGCGTGGGAAGCCGGCCGGTACGCTCGCCTCCTTCCAGTAACCGAACCTGTAGCGCCCGATCGTGCGGGCCCAGTCTGGGCATCGCCGAGCTGGTGAGTAGCTCTTCAGTCGCGGTCCCGGTGGACCGGTGCTTGCGGACCGCGTATTTACGCCCCGGCCGTGTTGCCTTGTCCTGGCTACGTTTGGCCACCGGCCTGCCATCGACTTCCACCAGCTTGTACACCATGCTTGCCGTAGGAGCGCCCGAACCGGTCACCAACGCGGTGCCCACACCATAAGCGTCCACCGGCGCTGCCGCAAGCGCGGCGATCGCGTATTCGTCTAGGTCGCCCGAGAGCACGATCTTGGTCTGCGTGGCACCGAGTGCGTCCAGCTGCGCCCGGGCTTGTCGGGCCAGCTCGGCCAGGTCGCCGGAGTCGATGCGGATGGCGCCCAAGCCGCTCCCGCCTCCAGAAGCGTCGATGGCCGTGGCGATACCAGCGCTGATGTCGTAGGTGTCCACCAGCAGCGTGGTGTCGTGACCGAACGTGGAAAGCTGCGCCGCGAACGCCTCGGCCTCGGTGTCGTGTAGCAGCGTGAAGGCGTGTGCCGCGGTGCCTTGGGTGGGAATGCCATATCTCGCGCCAGCAGCGAGGTTTGAGGTGGCGGAAAAACCGGCCAGGTACGCCGCGCGCGCCGCTGCCACCGCGGCATGTTCGTGGGTGCGCCGCGAGCCCATTTCGATCAGTGGTCGCCCCGCGGCAGCGCTGGTCATCCGGGCGGCGGCGGCCGCGATGGCGCAGTCATGGTTGAGCACTGAGAGTACGAGAGTTTCCAGAACCACCGCGTCGGCAAAGCTGCCGCTCACGGTGAGCACGGGAGAGCCCGGGAAGTACAACTCACCTTCGGCGTAACCGGCGATCTCTCCACTGAAGCGGTACTGCGCTAAAGCGTCGCGAGCCTGCGGGCTGATGGCCCCGATGCGTTGTAGATATTCCAAGTCTTCAGCGTGGAACCGAAAGTGTTCGATTGCCTCGATCAGCCGCTCCGTGCCAGCCACCACACCATAGCGGCGGCCGTTGGGCAGCCTACGGGCAAAAGCCTCGAATACGCAGTGCCGATGTGCCGTGCCATCCGCCAGGGCGGAACTGAGCATGGTGAGCTCATAACGATCGGTAAACAACCCCGTCGAGGTCACGCGCTCAGCCTAAAGCACGGCTCGGCTGGGGCGCTCGCGCCGCTGGGATCGGAGCGGCCAAACCAGTAGCCGCACTCAGTTCGATAGCCGCGCCATTGCTAGTGGCACCATAGAGGCATGGCAGTACCGATGAGCACGCGCGAGCCGGAGGTCATAGACGCTCCAGGTTCGACGCGTCCTTGGGTCACAGTGGTCTGGGACGACCCCATCAATCTGATGTCCTACGTGACGTATGTGTTCCAGACGCTGTTCGGGTACGACGAGGCCAAGGCCACCCGTCTCATGCTTGACGTGCACCATAAAGGCAAAGCGGCTGTCTCGTCGGGTGCGCGGGAGCGCATGGAACACGATGTGGCGCAGTTGCATTCGTACGGTCTGTGGGCAACCGTGCAGCAAGCCGGTTAAGGATCGAGGAGTTTTTCAACGATGCGCTATGGCTTTAGTCGGCAAGTCGATACCGCTAACGAGGGCGCCACTAAGACATCGGTCGATGCGTTAGCACCCGAAAAGTCCGTGATGTACGTAGCCGATATCGCCGCTACGGAAGCTGAGGCGATGCGGCAGGTATTTTCCCAAGTGATGAAGCTGCTGGCGCAAGGGTCGACTCGAATCGATCCAGCGCTGCAGCGGTTATTTCCTGATGGCTACCGGGACGATGCCGATGCGGCGGCCGAGCTACGGCGCTTCAGTGAAGGCACACTGCGGGACGGTAAGTTGCAGGCAGTGGGCCAGGTGCTTGCAGACCTTCCCACCGACAGTGAGCGCCAGGTGCAGCTGTCGAGCCAACAAGCCCACTTTTGGCTCACCGCGCTCACCGATGCCCGGCTGGTACTCGGTGTCCGGCTCGATATCGGGGCCGACACCGATGTGATCGCGGAGCTGGACTCTGAGCTGGAGCGGGAAGATTCTAAGTCGAAAGTTTTCCTACTCGCGGTCTATCAGTACCTGACGTTTCTGCAGGAGAGCTTGGTCGAGGCGCTGACCCGCCGCACGGGTGAGCGTGACTATGCCTAGCGGCCGACGCCGTGTCTCGCCTGACGAGCAGGGCCCCTAGCGCTGGTCACGGTGTTTATCGCCGAACCGTCGCTGTGTGAGGCCGTGACCAGACAGAGGTAGACCACGAGAACGCTCTGCATACCGCGCTTAGGGGATCCCCTTACTAATCAGTGCGAAAGTAGCTAGACAAGTACAGCCTTCTGACCTGCAAATTTAGCTACTTCGGGCAGACTTAGTAACGACCTGCTCAGTAGGATATGAAGAAGGAGCACAGTCCAGCGAAGCCGACGTAGATTCTGCGCGTGACATGAGGAGATAGCCCCTTCAATGGCGAAGTTACGCGTGTATCTGCGATCTGCGCTGGTTGTGATCGCGGTGATGGCCACGATGGCAACCGCGGCCACCGCGCTGCCATCACCGGCGAGCCCGGGTGGTGAGGGGGCTGGTGACAGCTACTACCCAATCGCCGGGAACACCGGCTACGACGTAGCCGGTTACAACGTCGGCATCACCTATGATCCCGCCACGAGACAACTCGAGGGCGACACCGTAGTCACGGCTACGGCGACTCAAAATCTGAGCCGCTTCAACCTTGACTTAGAGGGTCTCACGGTGGACTCGGTCACCGTGAACAATACTGTCGCCACGTTCGTCCACGCCGGTCACGAACTGGTCATCACCCCGACAGCGACTTTGAGCGATGGTCAGAAGTTTAGAACTCGGGTTATCTATCGTGGGACGCCGCAGGCTCTGCCCGATGGCTTAGGAACTGGCCGCAACAGCGGGTGGCAGATCTCGCCCTCGGGTGGAGCGTTTGTGATGGGGGAACCCCACTCGGCGACCAGCTGGTATCCGGCCAATGACACCCCTAGGGACAAGGCGACCTTCCGTCTAGCAGCTACGGTTCCCGACGAGTGGACCGTGGTATCCATCGGCCGAGATACGCCCCCGGTTAAGGCCAAGAAACCCGGCTATCGCACCTACCGGTGGGCCGAGAACACTCCAACCATCCCCTATCTGACTAACATCGCTATCGACAAGTTCGAGATCAGGCGTTCGACGCTGCCCGATGGGACGCCAGTCGTCGACGCCTACGCTCCCGGTGTCGAGGAGGTTACCAAGGAGGCGGAGTCCCGTCTTCCGGAGGTCATTGCGTTCCTGTCCTCGAAGTACGGTCCCTATCCGTTTACCTCCGCAGGCGGGATCTTCGTCGCTAGGTCTGGCGGGCCGGCTCTAGAAACCCAAGGTCGGCCCATCTATGTCAACCGCGCGAGCCGCCTCACCCTCGTGGTGCACGAGAACGCGCACCAGTGGTGGGGCGACTCGGTATCGATCGACCGGTGGCGCGACATTTGCCTGGCCGAATGCTTCGCCAGCTACTCCCAACAACTATGGGATGAAGCTGAGGGCAAAGACCTCGACCAGTGGTACCACGACCGGGTGCGTGAGGAAGACGCCGAATTTTGGGCCTCGAAACTCTACGACATGGGCCCCGGTAAAGAATTCACCGGCGTGTACCGCAAGGGACCATTGGCCGTGCATGCGCTACGCCGACAGATCGGCGACGACAATGCGTTCTTTGCGATTTTACGCGGCTGGCTGGCTAAACACCGCTATGGGAACGCCAGCTGGTTGGACTTCGAAGCCTACGTCTCGCGGCAATCCGGTCAAGATCTCCGCGGATTTTTCAACGCGTGGTTCCACCAGACGACCAAACCCTCGGATACCTACCTCTGAGCTAACGCCGCTTCTGCTGTAAAGATTCTTCCTTTTAGGATGTATTCTTTACGTGTGCTCAATATCAAAGACGCCGAAGCGGATCGACTCGCGCGACAGCTTGCCGAAGTGACCGGCGAGACGATCACCCTCGCGGTTGCTACCGCTGTCCGGGAACGTCTTGAGCGAATTGCCGGTCGACAGCGGCCCCGGCCGTTGGCCGACGAGCTGGATGAAATAGCGCTGCGCTGCGCCGCCCTGCCTGTCATCGACCGCCGATCCGAGGCGGAGATCCTGGGATACGACGATGCGGGGATACCGGCCTGACCCCATTCGCTTGATGTCCGCTGCAAGTGTGCTGGAAAGCGCGTTGATCGTGGAGGCGCGACGTGGTGAAGTGGCGGGTCGGGAGCTTGATCTGTTCCTGCACCGGGCCGGGGTGACCGTGGCGCCGGTGGACCTCGAACATGTCGAAGCCGCACGGCATGCGTGGCGGCAATACGGCAAGGGACATCATCCCGCCAGCTTGAACTTTGGAGACTGCCTGTCGTATGCGTTGGCTGTTTGCTCGGGCGAGCCGCTGCTGTTCAAGGGTGAGGATTTCTCACTGACTGCCATCCGTCGAGTGGTGTAGCAGCCGCTGCTGGCAGCTACAGCTTGGACTGAGCGAGTTGAGTTCAATCTAACTAAATTCAAAGGGGCAAAATGTGGTTCCCGCGATGGATGCTGAACTGCTGACCATCGGTGAGGTGTCGCGACGCAGTGGCGTCGCAGCTTCGGCGCTGCGCTTCTACGAAGAGCGTGGCTTGATCGGCTCCGAGCGCGCCGGCTCGGGGCATCGCCGCTACTCGCGGCCGATGCTTCGGCGGATCGCATTCATTGTCTTCGCGCAGCGGGTCGGGCTCACGCTCTCCGAGATCGGCACTGAGCTTGCCAAGCTCCCACTCGGCCATATACCTAATCGTCACGACTGGTCGCGCCTTTCACAGACGTGGACCTTGCGGATCGACCAGCGGATCGCCGAACTCCAACGCCTCAAGGCTGGCCTCACCGAATGCATCGGTTGCGGCTGCCTGTCCCTGGACCGCTGCGGGCTCGCCAATCCCGGGGATCGGGCGGCTCGGCTTGGCGCTGGCCCCCGTTACTGGGTCGGCGACCGTCCGCTGGGCTAGCGCCACACAGCCGGGCGATCCTTAGCCATCGTGGCAGCTCTACGCTAGCGGCGCGGCGAGATCTAGCTGGCTAGGTTTGTTTCGATCCTCCGCCTTTGGCTGCTCACATCGCGAACAGCGGCTAAGCTAGAGGAAACACCGTCAAAGCAGTTGCGCACGCTGGTACGAAATTGGAGTAGAAGCGATGTTTTTTACTCGCAGTCGCAAGACGGTTAAAGGGGAGCAGCCCGTCGGTCACGTGGACCCCGGTCACCGGAATCCCACCGAACCGCTCTCACACTTCCCCGGTGCTGGCAATCGGATAGCCGCTAGAAACGCGACAGCCAGCGCAGGATTTGCCGAAGCTTTACGGGGCTTAGAGCAGGTAAATCGGGCGGCCCCAGCGGCGCCGACCGCGGCACAAGCCAGACTCGCAGAGTTGCGGTCCGCTATGCCAACCCCCGGTAGGCCAGGGGTGGGCGGGCAAAGCGGTGCCCAACAACCACGGATACGCGCAACAGCCACCCGCCTCGACGGCCGGTGATCTGTCGCCTCACCGGTAAGAATGGGGCCGGAGGTCCTACCTAACCCGAGAGGTCGCGACGGTGGCGAGCTGGACCAACGCATCCGCCGCATCGGCGGTAACGCTGCCGGCGTCTGCCGCTTCCGTCAGGGCTGTCAATGAACGCTCGGTCAGGTGGCCAATCATCTTCTCCAGCTCGGCGAGCGCACCGGTTTCCACGATGATGTGCCGCAGTCGATCGAGGTCTTCCTCGCTGAGTTCGGCGTTACCGAGCCCTTGTTGCAGCAAGGCCGATTGCGCTGGAGTGGCGCGTTCGGCGGTCATGGCGACCAAGACGGTGCGTTTACCCTCTCGGAGGTCATCCCCGGCGGGCTTTCCGGTCAGATCGGGATTGCCGAAGACGCTGAGAACGTCATCGCGCAGCTGAAATGCTTCCCCGAGTGGGAGACCATAGTCGGAGTATGCACGCATAAGCGCCGGGCTGCCGTCGCCCAGTGCGGCACCTAGCTGCAGCGGACGTTCGACGGTGTACTTCGCGGACTTGAATACCGCCACCCGCCGTGCCCGTGCCACATCGAGCTCACCGTAGGCCTGGCTGGCGAGGTCCAGGTACTGTCCAGCGAAGAGTTCGGTACGCATGTGCTCGAAGACCGGCCAGGCGTTTTGCAGACGTTCGGGAGGAAAACCCGACCCTCGCAGTAGATCGTCGGCCCACGCCAGCGCGAAATCACCGAGCAGGATCGCCAGCGCTACGCCGTGTGCGTCGGCGTCGCCGTGGCCCACCTGGGCGTGGTGTAGTGCCGCGAAGTGACGGTGTACGGCCGGTCGGCCGCGCCGCATCAGCGAACCGTCCATGACGTCGTCGTGGATCAGGCCACAGGCTTGGATGAACTCCAGACTCGCGGCTGCCGTTATCGCCGCACGGTGCTCGGTGTCGTTAGTAGTGAGGTCGCTACCACCGGCGCCACGCCAGCCCCAGTAGGCAAAGATCGGCCGGAGCCGTTTACCGCCGTAGAGCACGAACCGTGTTAGTTCGTCCATGACTGGTGTCAGCTCGTCGCTGATCTGCTTAAGCTCGAGGCGTCGCTGGGTCAGAAATTCTCGTAGCGCTCGAGTGATGTCAGTGCGCAGCTGGGCATGCTGTTCCGGAAGATCCACGCTGGCACGCTAGCCTATCCGCCCAGGCGCCGCTATGGCGCGCACGTACCTTAGACGGGGGGCTGGAACGGTGGGATTAGGGACTGCCTCGGTGATGCCGGGCCGGGCGTCCGATGTTGCCGAGCTCATCTCGCGTCCCGGTCCGACGTTCTCATTCGAGTTCTTCCCGCCCAAGTCCGACGCTGGAGAGGCTGCGTTGTGGCAGGCGATCCGGGAACTGGAAGCTTTGCACCCGTCGTTTGTTTCCATCACCTACGGGGCGGGCGGTTCATCGCGGGACCGGACCATCTCGGTAACTGAGCGCATCGCCCAACAGACCACGCTCACGCCACTGGCGCACCTGACCGCGGTGAACCATTCGGTCGAGCAGCTGCGGAACGTGATCGGTCATTACGCCGACGTCGGGGTGCGCGACATCCTGGCGCTCCGCGGAGACCCACCCGGCAACCCCTCCGGAGAGTGGATTGCCCACCCGCAAGGCCTGCAGCACGCCCGGGAGCTAGTTGAACTGATCGATGCCAGCGGCAGCTTCTGCGTTGGTGTGGCCGCGTTCCCCGACGTCCATCCCCGCTCGGTGGACTTTCCCTCCGACGTGGCGCACCTGGTCGCGAAGTGCCGCGCGGGTGCCCGGTTCGCGATCACGCAGTTCTTCTTCGATTGGCAGCGCTACACCCGACTGCGCGACGCGGTGGCCGCCGCCGGCTGCGACGTGCCGCTAGTGCCGGGCGTGATGCCGGTGACCAACGTTAGCCAGATCGAGCGAATGGCGCAGCTATCGGGCACACCGTTCCCATCTGAGCTGGCGCGACGGCTACACGATGTCGCCGACGATCCCGAGGCGGTTCGACGCATCGGAGTAGAAGTCGCGACCGAGTTGTCGCAGCGATTGTTGGCGGAGGGTGCGCCGGGAATTCATTTCATCACGTTGAATCGTTCCATCGCGACCAGAGAGGTCTGGGCCCGCTTGAAGGGCCGATAGTAGCACACTTCGTGTGCTACTATCGGTGAATGCGCGCAGTAGTGGATTCTTCGTCACTGATCTCACTGGCGTGGTCGGGTTTGCTTGGAGTTCTGTCGCGTTCCCCCTTATCGCTGTGCATCCTGGATGTGGTGCGGGAGGAGACAGTCGAGCAAGGGATCGCTCGAGGGCATCCGGACGCCAGCGCGATCGAATCGGCAATAGTGCCCTTCGCCGTGGTGCGGACCGCGGAGGCCGGCAACGCCGACCGTGCGGTACTGGAAGCCGCTGTCGAGGTTGGTGTGTTGATTACCAATGATGTCGCGTTGGGGCGCCGGGCAGCCAACCTCGGGGCCCGGTGGCTCCGCACCGCTGATTTTGTGGTGCTCTGTGTGCGTACCGAGAAGCTGACCGCGCAGGAAGGGATTGCGGCACTGGACGCGCTACGTGCGGCTGGGCGAATCTCGGAATCTCTGCTTATTGACTACCGCAAGGAGATCTGATGGGGCAGGCTGTTCGGGTTAACGCCACCATGGACGACGAGCTGCTGCGTCGAGTGGACATGTTCGCCGCCGATCGATACGAAGATCGCTCGACGGCGCTGCGCCAACTCGTTGACTTCGCCTTACGGGAGTTGCACAAAAGAGAGGCGCTGGAGGCATATCGCAGTGGTCGAGTAACACTGCGGGAATGTGCTCGCACGCTTAACTTGCCCATCTGGGGTGCCCACGACTTACTCCGAGCCGAAGGCGTGCCTGTTGCCCAGGGAGAACGCAGTGAAACTAGCGCTGCTCTAGACGCTCTACTCGATGAGTTGCGCTAGCGACAGGCCACGCGTGCGGTTCTGGGTGCTCGATTCAGTGGTCAGATGATTACCGGGGTGCTATGGCAGTAGTAGCACCTTTCCCGTGCGGTCGCGAGAGGCTAGCAGCTCGTGCGCAGTCATGGCTTGGGAAAGGGGTAGTGGCTCGTTGATATCCAGGCTCACTACGCCCTGTCGCAGCAATCCGAACACGTCATGTGCCCGCCACCGCAACTCCGCGGGACTGGCGATGTAGTCGCCGAGTACCGGTCGGGTGAGAAATTTCGAGCCAGCGCGCAGCCGAGCAAGCTCCAACGGGGGGACCGGGCCACTGGATTGTCCACATACAATGAGCATCCCGCGCGGCCGTAGTGATTCCAAGCTGGCATCGAATGTCGTAGCTCCGACGGAGTCGTAGACGACGTTGGCGCCCATG
>JBGTNI010000114.1:0-5878 GCA_041743105.1 Mycobacteriales bacterium
GCGGCTGTGGCCGGGCTGCGGCTGCCGGCCGACCTCACCCTGCTGATCATGGAGCACGTCGGCTCGCTCACGGCGGGCGAGGGTGATATGGTCGCCCTGGCACGTCAGCGCGACCACATCATTGATCAACTTGCTCGGAAACTTACTGGTTGGGCGCACAACGTGAAACGTCGAGTGGTGTTGCGCGCCCTCGGTTGGGCGACGACAGCGGCGGCTGCCGCGCCTGTCTCCGGTGGGCTGAACCCAGACGGACAGCAGCGTATTGCACGTGTCTTGAACAACCGGAGTCGTGTCGATGCCGAGGCCATCGGCAACATCGAAGCGGTGCTGTGGCACTGTCGGCGTCAGGATGGGTCTCTTGGGCCGCAGGCGGCAATGGGGACGGTGCTGGAGCAGCGCGATCTCGCGCGGGTGCTGCTGGGCCAGTGTCCCAGCTCGTTGCAACCGCGTTTGCTCTCGGTGCTCGGCGACGCCTCGCGCTACGCCGGCTGGCTCTCCTTCGATCTGAAAAATTTCGACAACGCCTGGTACTACTACGAAGACGCACGGTCGTTGGCGCACGAGGCAGAGAACACCGGGCTGGGCGCGTTCGTGCTGTGCAACATGAGTCACCTGGCGACCTGGCAGGACAAGCCGCGCATCGGCATCGACCACGCAGCGGCCGCGCGGACCTGGGCCCAGCAGACCGGTGATGTGCGGCTGCAGGCCTTTGCTTCAGATGTGACGGCGCGGGCCTATGCGACGGATCGACAGCGCAGCGCATGTCTGGCGGAGCTCGATCAGGCGCAGACCTTGCTGGCGACAGCCGAAGGGACTCCGTCGCATTACGTCCACCTTTACGGCTCTGATGGCCTGCACGCCGGCCATCAGAGCCAGATTTACCTGAGGCTGGGCGATCCCGAGCGGGCACTGGATGCGGCAGGTGAGGCTCTGACGCTACTCGACGGGTCATCTGTTCGCTGCCGGGCAATGACGATCGTCGATATGGGCGTAGCGCGCACCCAGCGCGGCGATATCGACGAAGCGGCACGTGTTCTGGGGGACGCCGCCGAGCTGACCACGGTCAACCACTCGGCCCGTCTGGTCGAGGTACTGCGGACGGCGCGCGCTGGTCTGCAGCAGTGGCAGGGTTCCCCTGCGGTTCGCGCGCTTGATGAACGGTTCGCCGCCTATGGCCTGATGTAAAGCAGTAATACGTAGGGATCGAAAAGGGGTGCTGTACAGCTGGGCTCACCCTTTACGCGGCCGAATAAAAATGGAAGATGCCATGTCCGAGTTTTCCGATTCGTCTGATGAACGTTCGCCGTACGAGCCGCCGGTGCTGGTTGAAGTTGGAGACTTTGCCGAGCTGACGCTTGGGACTGTGGGCCAGGTTAGCGACGACGGTGCATTGAGAGATAATTAGCTCACACCGAGAGTGAACGCATCTCTTCGTAGTTGATTTGGGAGTCTAGCGGTGGGAGTTTTTTCTTCAGAGAAGACTTGGTTCGCTCTTCTGCCAGACTCTGATCAAGGCCGATCCGTCGCATCAGCAGTGTGCGCTCAGTCCCCGCAGCTTGTCGAGCATGCATCTGGGCGGCCATGGATTGTTGGCCAATGGGCTGACGACGACATGACATTCGTGACGAACGAGCGAGCCAGTGTAGCAGTTATCGGCAGCTCGATCAACGCCGCGCGGTTGTTGACATTGGCCAATCACGTGTACAAGGTGGCCGACCTTGACCAGCTTGCCTGCATATTACCGGGTAGCTTTCATCTGGTTGCCTCAGTGGCGGGTGAGGTTCGGGTACAAGGCAGCGTATCGGCGGTTCGTCAGGTGTCCTATACACGGGTCGACGGCGTCACGGTAGCGTCCGACAACGCCAATGTTTTAGTGTTCTTGGTCGGGGCAGCGGTCGACGACGGTGCCGTCGCACTGCAGCTGGCTTATCCTCAGCTTCCGTATGCGCTGGACGATCAATGCCTCTGGCAGGGCATACAGAACCTATCTCCCGACTGCTATCTGGTTTTCGACGCCGAAGGCCGTGTTCGAGTACGGCGATGGTGGTTTCCACCAGACGCCGTGCTGACCTTGACCGAAGGCGCCAATGCAGTATGTCGAGCCCTGACCGACGCAGTGGCCGTTCGCACCGCCGGGGACGGTGTGATCAGCGCGGACCTGTCGGGTGGCATGGACTCGACAAGCCTGTGCTTTCTTGCTGCTCCGCGGGCCGCCCACTTTCTCACCGTGCGACGAGTGGAAGCTGACCCCGGTAGCGATGACGACTTATGGGCGCGCCGCGCCGCTGCTGAGCTTCCTGGCGCAGAACACCTTGTATTCGCCCACGGTGAGGCCCCACTGATATACGCCGACGTAGCAGATGTCGAAGGTGATCCTGAAGGTCCGTACCGCTGGATAAGGACACGGGGCCGTCATGCACATCTCATCGAACTGCTTGCCGAGCGAGGATGCCGGCAACACCTCACTGGTCATGGTGGGGATGAGCTCTTTGGCGCGTTCCCGTCCTATCTCCATACGCTCGCAAGGACGCATCCGCGCATTGCCATCAGCCACCTGCGTGGCTATCGAGGATTGCGGCGATGGTCCTGGCGGGAGACGATGTGCGCCCTGACCGATCGCACCACATTTGTTGAGTGGTTGGCCGCCTGCGCAGAACAGCTCACCGCTCCTCCTCCTGCACCGACCATACCGAGCTTCGGGTGGGGTTGGCCACCGCGCATGCCGCCGTGGGCAACGCCCGGTGCGGTCGAGGCCGCGAGAGATCTGGTGCGTGACGCTGCGGCAGGAATGCCGGCGCCACTGGCCGGCTCACGCGCTCAGCACGAGGCCCTGCAGTACGTCCGTACCTGCGGGCGGGCTGTCCGCCAGATAGTCAGGATTGCCTCTGACGCGGGCACACGACTCGCCGCGCCGTATTTGGACGACCGGGTGATCGAAGCAGCCTTGGCGGTTCGCTTACACGAACGAATGACACCGTGGCAGTACAAGCCGCTGCTGGCCGCGGCAATGCGTCGCATCGTTCCGGATGAGATCCTGGCTCGCACTACCAAAGGTGATTTCACCGCAGATGTTTACGCCGGAGTGAAACGGCATCGCGCAAGCTTGTTGGAGCTGTTCGCCGACTCAGTATTGGCTAGAAGAGGGATGATCGACATTGATGCCCTGCGGGGATCTATTCGCGGAATGCATCCAACCTTTGTCACGCTGATCCCACTTGAACAGACCGTTGCCTGCGAGATCTGGCTGCGTGCCGCTACCGGTGTCCAGCACCCGCGAGTGAACCCATCTGGGAGTCAGCATGTCGATACAACTTCGCCCTAGTGTGTCTGCCGCCAGCACCGCGGACGGCATGGTTCTGTTGAACGAACGGTCCGGCCGTTACTGGCAGCTCAACCAGTCTGGAGCAGTGACCCTGAATTCTCTCCTCGATGGCGACACACCATCACAGACCGCGCAGAAGCTCGCCAGCAGCTACGTAATATCTCCGACACAAGCCGCCGCTGATGTCGATGCTTTTGTCAACGCGCTACGGACCGCCGGGCTGGTGACACCGTGACCGAGCCAGTTGTGCTCCCTGGACCTGCCCGGCTGCGCCCGGGTCGACGGCTCATCGCATCATTCGCTGTCGGCATCGCTCGTCCGCTTGCTGCTTTGCCGCCTCACCGCATTCGGCAGGTGCTGCACCTGGTGCGGCGTGGCGGCATCCCAGCCACTGAACGTGACGCTCTGGCCGCTCGACAGGCGGTCGTGTCGGGCAGCGTTCGTTGCGCAGGGCGGGCCTGCCTGCAACGCTCGTTGGCGACGGCGCTGGTCTGCCGAATGAGCGGAGTCTGGCCGACCTGGTGTACGGGGGTCCGGACCTCACCGTTCCGGGCACACGCCTGGGTCGAGGTCAACGGTGTGCCCATGGGTGAATCATTCGGACCGGGCTACTACACGACCATCATGACCGTCCCGCCGGACGCCTAGGCCGCCGCCGCAAAGGCGAGACCTTCGGCGAAGTAGGGCTCGAGTTTGTTATCGAACATGCTCAGCGCGGAGCCGATCGCTATATGCATGTCCAGGTACTTGTAGGTGCCGAGCCGGCCACCGAACAACACGTTGCGCTCGGCGGCTTCGCGCCGCGCTAGTTCCCGGTATCGCTCCAGTTTGGCGCGGTCCTCGGTGGTGTTGATCGGGTAGTAGGGCTCATCCTCCTTGCTCGCGGACCGCGAGTACTCCCGGACGATGACGGTCTTATCAGTGGGGTAGTCCCGCTCCGGATGAAAGTGCCGGAACTCATGGATGCGGGTATAGGGCACTTTTTCCTCGGCGTAGTTCATCACCGACGTGCCTTGGAAGTCCTTGATGGGCAGGACCTCGAGCTCGAAGTCCAGGGTGCGCCAACCCAACCAGCCCTCGGAGTAGTCGAAGTACCGATCCAGCGGGCCGGTGTAGACGGTCGGGGTGCCAACCGGAATCTCGTCGCGCACGTCGAAGAAATCGGTCGACAGCCGGACGTCGATGTTCGGGTGGACGGCCATCCGCTTCAGCCATGCGGTGTAGCCGTCGACTGGAAGACCTTCGTAGGTGTCGTTGAAGTAACGATTGTTGAAGTCGAACCGGACCGGTAGCCGCGCGACGATCGACCCCGGCAGCTCCCGGGGGTCGATCTGCCATTGCTTGGCGGTGTAACCGCGGAAAAATGCATCATAGAGCGGCCGCCCAACCAACGAGACGCCCTTCTCCTCGTGGCTCGCCGCAGCCTTGGGTTCGGCGATCTCGCTGGCCTGCTCGGCGATCAGCGCACGTGCCTCACCCGGAGTCAGGTAACGGCCGAAGAACTGTGAGATTGCGGCCAGATTGATCGGCATCGGATAGACCTGGCCGCGGTAGATAGTGAACACGCGGTGCTGATAGTTGGTGAATCCAGTGAACTGGTTGACGTACTCCCAGACCTTCTTATTGGACGTGTGGAACAGGTGCGCGCCGTAGCGGTGAACCTCGATGCCGGTATCCGGTTCGGCCTCGGAATAAGCGTTGCCGCCGAGGTGCCCGCGACGCTCCAGCACCAGGACCCGTTTGTCCAACTGGGTAGCGGCGCGCTCGGCCACGGTCAGGCCGAAGAAGCCGGAACCAACAACGATCAGGTCATATCCCACGAGGCTCACGACGAGTCAGTGTAGTGGGCTCACGACGCGGAGTTTATCCCGGGTCCTGTGGAACGTAGGAGTGCCCGTGCCTCGCGTTCGGCAATCACCTCCTCGAACTGGAGCGGTGACAACAGCCCGAGCGGCCTCGTGACCTGGACTCGATGGCGTCGCGCACGTCAGGGGTGGCGGGCGCGCGGCGCCCGACCGAAGGGCTGCTCCACCGGATCCACGGCTTCCAGCTCCGGGATCGACCGCGTCACCGGGTCGTGGGCCAGCGCGAGCGGCGTCCCGTGGTGGCGCAGTCGCATCGGCGGACCGCTGACCAGCTGGTACTCCGCCTCGTCCGGGGTGATCTGCACCCGCAGCAGGCGGCCCTGCCACCGTAGGCCGAACCCGATGCGGCTCAGCACGGCGGGTAGCCGCGGGGCGAAGGCGAGGCCGGTAGCGTCGCACACCATGCCACCGAACCCGGACGTGATCGCGGTCCAGCTGCCCGCCATCGCCGCGATGTGGATGCCGTGGTCGGAGATACCGGCGAGGTCGTTGAGATCGACCAGGGCCGTCTCGGCCAGGTAGTCGAAGCCAGGTCGAGGTGCCCGGTGCGGGCCCGGGTCGCGCAGCGCAAGCGTGCGGGAGATCCCTCCCTTGGCAGGATAGGAGAACACGACGGCGCCCCGCCGCAGCGCGGCATGCTCGCGGCGCAACGTCGCCAGCCCGAACGTGCCGTCCTCCTCGTCGTCACCGG
>JBGTNI010000115.1:0-10573 GCA_041743105.1 Mycobacteriales bacterium
CCTTAAATTGGAAGCGCTGAGACAGGAGCAGTCATGAGACGTCGCGCGGGATCTGGTCCCGAGTTCGATGAGTCCAGTCCCACAGGTGTGAGCTCGATTGATGCGGCAGAGCCGCCACCGGTTCGGTTGCGTCGCCCTCGGATTGGCCGACAGCAACAGGGCGAACTCAAGCCTCCGTGGTACGCCCGCGTGCTGCGGCTGCGCCATCTTCAGCCGGGCAGCGTGGCTTGTTTGGGTTTCTTGGAAGGCTCTATAGCGCTGGCGGCGCTGCTGGCCTTCGCCGAGTTGGTGAGCTGGTGGGCTGTGATCGTGGTGCCACTTACCGTCGCTGCCATGGTGAAACTCAATGACTACGTAGCTGGCAGGGTACAGCCGCCCGCACCCTAATCCTACGAGCTCCGCAGAGGCCGTACTTTAGGTAAGCCGAGCCCGTTATGCCGCCGCGGTTGTGGCCCGCTGCAGGGCCGCCGCCATACCCGACTTGCGGTTAGCGGCCTGGTTCTTGTGGATCACGCCTTTTCCGGCGGCCTGGTCGAGCTTGCGAGAGGCGTGTCGCAGCGCGGACTCCGCGGTGTCGAAGTCGCTGGAGTCAACCGCCTCGCGGAACTTGCGGATCTCGGTCTTCAGCTCGGACTTCACCGACTTATTGCGCAGTCGGCGCTTCTCGTTCTGCTTGATCCGTTTGATCTGGGACTTGATGTTTGCCACGTGTCTGCCTTGAAGTCAGGAGTCAGCTCGGTATTGCCCGACAGTGCCTAGTTCGTGCCTGCCGCAGAGTCGAAGCTTATCAGGCCCGGTTTAGAGCTTATGCGGATAGGTGCTGTTCAGCTACGCGTCCGCCGCCTGGCCGCGCCTGGTGGCGTGGAACGCATGGTCCCACCGGCTGGCCGGTACGGTAAGTACTGTGAATTCCCCGCCTGCTGCCCCGGCGCCTGGCGCTACCCCGCCCGCATTGATCCGAAATTTCAGCATCATCGCCCACATCGATCACGGCAAGTCCACACTTGCCGATCGCATGCTGCAAAAGACGGGGGTAGTTGCGGCGCGCAAGATGCGTGAGCAGTACCTGGACCGGATGGATATAGAGCGCGAGCGGGGCATCACGATTAAGTCTCAGGCTGTGCGAATGCCGTGGACGCTGTATTCACGCGATGCCGAGTATTCGGCCGGTGCTTCGACGGGTGCCGAGTATTCGGCCGGTGCCTCGACTATGTCACCGCCGGGAACGTACGTGCTGAACATGATCGACACGCCCGGTCACGTCGACTTTAGCTACGAGGTGAGTAGGTCACTTGCCGCCTGTGAAGGTGCGGTGCTGCTGGTGGATGCCGCGCAAGGCATTGAGGCCCAAACGCTGGCAAACCTGTACTTGGCACTGGAGAACGACCTGACCGTCATTCCGGTGCTGAACAAGATCGACCTTCCCGCGGCCCAGCCGGAGAAATATGCCGAAGAGCTCGCGCACCTGATCGGTTGCCAGCCGTCGGACTGCCTCCGAGTTTCCGGCAAGACCGGTGACGGCGTGGAGGCCCTGCTTGACCAGATCGTTCACCAGATTCCGTCTCCTGGCGGCGACCCGGATGCTCCCGCGCGGGCGATGATCTTCGACTCGGTCTACGACAGCTACCGAGGCGTGGTCACCTACGTTCGGGTGATCGATGGTCGGTTGGCGGCTAGGGAGAAAGTGCTGATGCTGTCCACCACGGCTACGCATGAGCTGCTCGAGCTGGGGGTTATCGCGCCCGAGCCCGTGCCGGCTGGCGCCTTGGGCGTTGGGGAGGTCGGCTACCTCACCACTGGGGTCAAGGACGTCCGCCAGTCCAAGGTCGGTGACACAGTCACTCTTGCCGCTAAACCTGCGAGCGTCGCGCTGGACGGATACGATGACCCTCGACCCATGGTCTTCTCCGGTTTGTATCCCATGGATGGCTCGGACTACCCAGAGCTTCGAGAAGCCCTCGATAAGCTGCAGCTCAATGACGCCTCGCTGGTGTATGAGCCAGAGACCTCAGTCGCGCTGGGCTTTGGCTTCCGGTGCGGTTTCCTAGGCCTGCTGCACCTTGAGATCATTCGAGAGCGACTCCTTCGAGAGTTCAAGCTCGATCTGATCACCACGACACCGAATGTGGTGTATCGGGTGGAAGCCGAAGACGGCACCGAACACATGGTCACTAACCCCAGCGAATACCCGTCCGGCAAGATCGCCGCGGTGTACGAACCGGTGGTTCGGGCTACCCTGATCTCGCCCAGTGAGTTCGTCGGCGCGATCATGGATCTGTGTCAGTCGCGCCGCGGCACGCTGCACGGCATGGACTACCTCTCTCCGGAGCGAGTGGAGCTGCGCTACACGCTGCCACTGGCGGAGATCATCTATGACTTCTTCGATGCTCTCAAGAGCCGTACCAAAGGCTACGCATCGTTGGACTATGAGCCCACCGGCGAGCAGGTAGGTGACCTGGTGAAAGTGGACATTCTGTTGCAAGCCGAGATCGTGGATGCGCTTTCGGCAATCGTGCATAAAGATAAGGCCTATGCCTATGGCGTGCGATTGACGCAGAAGCTGCGTGAACTGATCCCCAGGCAGCAGTTCGAGGTGCCTATTCAAGCGGCCATCGGTGCGCGCATCATCGCCCGGGAGAATATCCGTGCGATCCGTAAGGACGTGCTTGCCAAGTGCTACGGCGGTGACATCACGCGCAAGCGCAAGCTGTTGGAGAAACAGAAGGAAGGCAAGAAACGCATGAAAATGGTAGGCCGCGTCGAAGTGCCGCAGGAGGCCTTTGTGGCGGCACTGTCCCGCGACGGTGGCTAGGCACCACCAATAGGCCCCTGCCGGCGCTGTGCTTGTGCGACCGTTTCCGCTGGCCCTGCTCGGCAAGCCGTCGCAGGGCGCCCCGCATCTCGGGCATGCCGCCTTGTGTACCCACTCCGCTGCGCTCGGCCGAAATTTAAGGTGTGCTGCCGTACACGTCGGCTCCTGCGGCCTTGGCAGATGACCTATTGGAGCCGCCTGATCTGTTGCAGCGACCACCAGGTAACGTCGGCGTTGTCTGCTGTGTAAGCCAGACCTGGTTACGCCTAACCACCCAGCCCCAAGGAGTTTGCGCGCGTGAAGAGCACCGTCGAGACCGTGAGCCCGACCCAAGTACGGCTCGATATTGAAGTGCCGTTCGATGAGCTACGCCCCAGCCTCGAGCAGGCGTATCGCAGCATCGCTCGGGAGATCAACGTGCCCGGATTCCGCAAGGGCAAGGTACCGCCGCGGTTGGTAGACCAGCGCGTAGGACGCGCCGCGGTGCTACAGGAAGGCATCAACAGTGCGGTCCCGGGGCTGGTTGCCAAAGCTGTGGACGAACACAAGCTGCGGGTACTTGGCCCACCCGACGTCGACCTTACCGAGCTGACCGACGGTGAGAAGATCGCGCTCACCGCCGAGGTCGAGGTGCGCCCCGAGATTAAACTGCCGGAGTTTTCGGCTTTGACGATCACTGTGGATGAAGCAAGCGTTGACGACGAAGCCGTAGAGACCGAACTGACCAGGTTGCGGGAACGCTTTGCGACGCTGAAAGCAGTGCAGCGGCCCGCTGCAGCTGGGGACCATGTGGGCCTGGACTTGCGTGCCACGGTCGACGGCGAAGACATCGACGAGGCTAAGAGCGTGACCTACAAAGTCGGCAGCGGCGATCTGCTCGACGGCCTTGACGCGGCGGTCAGCGGTAGCAGCGCGGGTCAGGACAAGGTGTTCACCACCAAACTGGTTGGCGGTGAACATGCCGGTACAACCGCCCAGGTGACTGTGAATATCCGCTCGGTGAAAGAGCAGGAACTTCCCGAGTGCAATGATGAGTTCGCCCAGTCGGCCAGCGAGTTCGACACCGTCGATGAACTGCGATCCCAGGTCAGGGAGCAGTTAGCCCGCCGCGCGCAGCTCAGTCAGGTGAATCAAGCTCGGGAACGGACGGTGGATGCTCTGCTTGAGGGTCTAGAGGTGCCACTGCCGCTGGGCGTGGTCAACCGCGAAATCGAGCACAACAAGCAGCAGCTCAATGGGTATCTGGAGCGAGTTGGACTAGAGCTGGCTGGTTACCTGGATAGCCAGGGCAGCTCCGAGCAGGAGTTCGACGACTCGCTGCGCGGCGACGCGGAGAAGTCCGTGCGTGCGCAGCTTGTACTCGACGCTGTAGTGGACGCCGAAGAGCTCGGAATCACCGACACCGAAATCACCACCGAAGTGGTTCGCCGCGCACAGCGCGCGCAGGTGGATCCGCAGCAGTTCGCCGACCACCTGGTACGTACCCGACAGTTGGCTCTCGTGGCTGCCGACGTGCGCCGCGACAAGGCGTTGACGCTGGTCACCGAGCATGCCACTGTCGTCGACACCGCTGGTGAGACGGTGGACATTGCCGCCGCGCTTGCCTCCCAAGCCGACTCAGAGCCGGCCACCGTTCCGGCTCCCTGACTTTCGCTCATCGGCGCACCTTGTCACGTTCATGACGGAAAATGCTGTGAGCTAACAGCGAACAGCGCGCGGTCAAGCGCCAACTTCAATGGCGAGCCGGTTAGTGTCGAGGGCGTGTCCATACATTCCGCGTCACGCGACCCTAGTCAATCCAACCGTCCGCATTCGGCGCAGCCGAGTGCCCTTCCTATCTCCGCTACTAGCGGCAATCCGGGCATGAACTTTGAAGAATCGGTCTTCAATCGGCTCCTCAAAGAGCGCATCATCTTTCTAGGCCAGCAGTTCGACGACGACATGGCCAATCGGGTGTGCGCGCAGCTACTGCTGCTTAATTCCGAAGACCCCAAATCGGACATCTCCCTCTACGTGAACTCTCCGGGTGGTTCAGTCTCTGCCGGCATGGCGATCTACGACACGATGCAATACATCGGCAACGACGTCGCTACGGTTGGGCTCGGCCTCGCGGCATCGATGGGTCAGTTCATTCTGTGCGCCGGTGCGCCGGGCAAGCGGATTGCGCTGGCGCACACTCGCGTCATGATGCACCAGCCCTCCGGTGGGATCGGCGGTTCAGCCAGTGATATCGCTATCCAGGCTGAGCAGATGCTGTACACCAAGAAAATGATGCAAGAACGCATCGCCTTCCACACTGGTCAAAGTATTGAGCAGATCGAGGCAGACTCCGACCGTGACCGTTGGTTCACTGCCGAAGAGGCCAAGGACTACGGCTTCATCGACAAGGTCGTTCAAAGCGTCACCAATGTGGCCAATGCGGCAGGTAAGTGAGGATACGATGCAAACAAACATGAGCGCCGCCGCTTCGACAAACACTGGATCGCAGCTGACTATGCCAACTCAGTACATGTCGGCCGACTATGCCTCTTATGCCCCGCAAAACCGTTACATTCTGCCCTCGTTTGTTGAGCGCACTTCGTACGGCGTCAAGGAATCCAACCCATACAACAAGCTTTTCGAAGAGCGCATCATCTTCTTGGGTGTGCAGATCGACGATGCTTCCGCTAACGATGTGATGTCCCAGCTGATCTGTCTTGAGTCGGCCGATCCCGATCGGGAAATCAAGATCTATATCAACTCACCCGGTGGCTCATTCACTGCGCTCACCGCCATCTACGACACGATGCAGTACATCCGACCCGACGTTCAGACCGTATGCATGGGTCAGGCCGCTTCCGCGGCGGCGGTGCTGCTGGCGGCGGGTACCCGGGGTAAGCGGATGGCGCTGCCGAACGCTCGCATTCTGATCCACCAGCCCTCTGTCGAGGGCGGACACGGCGCGGGTAGCGATATCGAAATTCAGGCTAGAGAGATCCTGCGGGTGCGTACACAGCTGGAGGAGATGCTTTCCAAGCACAGCAACCGTAGCGTCGAGCAGGTGCGTAAAGATATCGAGCGAGACAAGTTCCTCACCGCGGCCGAAGCCAAAGAATATGGCCTCATCGATGAGATCTTGGTGAGTCGTAAGAAGTCTGTGGCATCGGCCAGTAGCTAATCTGTGCGGTTTCAAGCAGCATTCGGGGAGATGATGGCCAGTGGCACGACTTGGTGAGGGTGCGGACCTGCTGAAGTGCTCGTTCTGTGGTAAGTCGCAGCGACAGGTTAAGAAACTTATCGCCGGTCCGGGTGTCTACATATGTGACGAATGCATCGACCTGTGCAATGAGATCATCGAAGAAGAGCTCACCGAGACGGCCGAGACAGGTCGAGCGCAGTTGCCTAAACCGGTGGAGATCTGCCGCTTTCTCGATGAGTACGTAGTCGGCCAGGAATCAGCTAAGAAGTCGCTCGCGGTCGCGGTATACAACCATTACAAACGGGTGCAGGCCGAGAACGGCGATAAGTCGGGTAAGTCCGACGATGCGGTTGAGATCGCGAAGTCCAATATTCTGTTAGTGGGTCCCACGGGATGCGGTAAAACTCATCTGGCGCAAACCCTGGCCCGGATGCTCAATGTGCCGTTTGCTATCGCCGACGCGACCGCCCTCACCGAGGCCGGTTACGTGGGAGAGGATGTCGAAAATATCCTACTGAAACTGATTCAAGCCGCGGATTACGACGTCAAGCGTGCCGAAAAAGGAATCATCTACATCGACGAGATCGACAAAATCGCCCGCAAGAGTGAGAACCCTTCCATTACCCGCGATGTCTCGGGTGAGGGCGTACAGCAGGCGCTACTGAAGATCTTGGAAGGTGTGACCGCCTCTGTTCCGCCCCAGGGTGGCCGTAAGCATCCGCACCAAGAATTCATCCAGATCGACACCACCAATGTGTTGTTCATCGTCGGCGGATCGTTTGCCGGCCTCGACGGCATCATCGAGCAGCGGCTGGGCTCCAAAGCCCTGGGATTCACGGCCGACATCCGCTCCAAGTCCGAACGCACCACCGATGACATCTTCGCCGACGTGATGCCCGAGGATCTGATCAAGTTCGGTCTTATCCCGGAGTTCATCGGTCGACTCCCGGTGATCTCCAACGTGCGCAGCCTGCACCGCGACGCGCTGATCCGCATCCTCAATGAGCCACGGCATGCGCTGGTGCGGCAATACGCCAAGCTATTCGAGATCGACGGCGTAGAGCTGGAGTTTTCCTCCGATGCGCTGGAAGCGATCGCCGACCAGGCGATGTTGCGCGGTACGGGCGCGCGTGGGCTGCGCGCGATCATGGAAGAAGTGCTGATGTCGGTGATGTACGAGGTGCCCAGCCGCTCCGATGTGGAGCGTGTGGTCATCAACGCCGATGTGGTGCTCAGCCATGTCAACCCCACTATCGTGCCGCGTGAACAGCGAGTGGTAGCCGCAGCGGGCCGACGGTCTAGCGCTCGAGAGAAGAGCGCCTAGCTCTAACCGACTACAGCGCTTCCACCGTCACCGTGGGGTCGATTGACAGGATGTCATTAGGGTCGCTGGTGAGGATCGGCCAGTCGTATTCGCGCGCCAGGTAGACGATGTGGGCGTCTATCGGGTCGCGAGTTCGGGTGAGCTTCAGCATTAGGCCCAGCGTTTTCGCGACGTCATTGGTGAGGTCATGCACGGACACCCTCGCCAATAAGAGCGCGAGGGGCACCTGCTGGGCGTTACCGCCGCGCCAGACTTGAGCTACGACACCGGCAGAGGTAATCATTGGTATCTGATTGCGTAGTGCTTTCATGAGGAGGGCATTCGCTCGACCTTTCCGTCGCTCGACTCCGATAAAGGCACCCGCATCTAGTACATAACCCCCAAAATCAGTACTCATGCAGCTTGCCGGCCGCTATCACTCCTACGTCTACGGCTATAGAGCCTGTCGATCGCTGCCTGTGCCCACGCCTCGTCCTCAGGGCTGGGATTGACGTCCTTGTAGAATTCAAGCCATTTGCGCTCTAGCTCCGCGTCATTGAGGTCTTCCTCGATCTTCTCGGTCACCCAAGCCGATACCGGTTTTTCACCGGCTGCCTGTTTGATTTTGGTGGCCAGCTCTTCGGGGACGCTCAACGTTATGCGTTTAATTGCCATAACTTAAGCATAACATAAACCGTTCTAGGGTGTCCGTCGCTTCCTGGATAGAGCGTAGTGACTTTAGCCGTCGAGAGGTTGCTTGACGCCCGGCTCAGTATCCGCCGTGATCCGATTCCGAAAGCTGCCTTCTCAACGAGCGGCAGGCAGCGGTCGGCGATAGTGCCTCGTTCGGGTCACAATGGAGTGAGCTGACGATACGTTATTGGCCGCTGGAGAGAGCTGTTACGTCATCTGCATGATGGCCGCGACCAGTGCGCTAGTAGCTATGGCACCACGCAATAGCTGTTCAGGCATGCGGCGAGCGGTATGTGCTCCCACATAGCCACCTGCCACGCTCGACGCTGTCAGTGTTAGTGCTGCGCTCCAGTCCACGGGACCGAAGAGGGCAAAGAAGACCGTCGCCGTCGAGTTCATGGCGAGCACCGTCAGAACCTTGAGCGCATTGGCGCGCTGTATCCCACCTCCCAGCGCCAGGGCGTAGGTTCCCACTAGAAGTGGCCCGACGCCTGCTCCGAAGTAGCCGCCGTAGACAGCAAAGAGGAAAGTCGACACAGTCGCCGGACGCATCCGGTCTGTTAGCTCCCGGGTCTGGGAGACCTTGCGAACGATCCATGGTCCGACGACGACCAGCACCGCAGCGCCGATGAGGAGTGCAGGAACGGCGGCTTCGAACACCCGCTCTCCGAGCAGCAACAGCAATCCACCGCCAAGGGCGCCGCCAAGACCGCCGGCGACTGCCAGCGTCAGCGCGTTACACCCCTCGTCCTTCAGCTTGTCTCGGTACCCGAGGCTACCTCCGATAGTCGTCGGCAGCACGATCCCGACGGTATTGGTCACGTTCGCCTGTAGCGGTGAATAGCCGGCTGCTAAAAGTACTGGAAACGACAGGAGCGAAGGCGAGCCCGCGGTGGAGGCTATCACCCCACACACGAAGCCCAGCGGAACGAGCAGCAGTAGCCCGAGCTCCATTCACTCACCCTTGGCGGACTAGCCGGCTCTGTCAAATCGGACGCCCGGCATCCATCCCCGCCCGCGAGAAGATCTGTAGCCACCTCGCTGTCGTGCAAAATTCAACCCAGTACTGTGGGCGCCATGACTGACCAGGAGAGCCGCTATGACAGCGGTGTGAAGTTGCTTCTTGAATTACACGATGACCGGGCCAAGGCGTTATTAGAAACCATGTCTGATGTCGCCCCTGATTTGGCAAGGTTTGTTGCCGAATGGGCGTTCTGCGATATCTATCAGCGGCCTGGTCTCGATCTTCAGCGGCGTCAACTGATCACGGTGGCCTGTCTCACCACGCTCGGGACTGAAGAGCAGCTTAGGAGCCACCTAAAGACATCACTCGATGTCGGGCTCACTCCGGCCGAGATCGTTGAAGCTTTGATGCAGTGTTTGCCATATGTCGGCTTTCCGCGCGTCTTGAATGCGGTAACTGCCGCACGCACGATATTTGCTGAGCGAAAACTTCTACCCGTAGAAAGCTGATATGGCTAGTATTCGCAACCGGGCGTGGATGGCTTCTAGTGAACGGTGAAGGGTATTGGAATGTCCGAGCAGACCGTGCATCTGGCTGTTTACTGATCAGTACGAAGTAGCTAGACAAGTACAGCCTTCTGACCTGCAAATTTAGCTACTCTCGGACTGACTTAGTAACGATCTGCTCAGTACGACACGCTCGCCGACTGGGAGGTCGGCTACGCGACTGCGTATATCAATAACCCGGATATGCAGAAACATCCTGGCCGCTATCGGGTAGCGACCGTTGGTGTGACTACTGAGCCGGTCACCACGATGGGCGGAATGCGCATCGTTCCAGACATTGCGCTCACTGAACTAACTCCGGCTGCCAGCGCCATGCTCATCCTACCTGGAGCGGAGATTTGGAATCCTACGAACAAGGGAGACAATTCCGCGTTCGCAGAGATGGCCGGGCAGTTCTTAGCTGCCGGCGTGCCAGTGGCCGCGATCTGCGGGGCGACCCTAGGGCTCGCGGCAGCGGGGTTGCTTAACGACCGCGCACATACCAGCAATGCGCGAGAATACGTAGCCGCTGCACCCGAGTACTCCAGCGAGCACTACCGCGACGAGCCCGCAGTGACCGATCGAGGCCTTATCACCGCTGGCGCTACCTTTCCGGTGGCCTTTGCTCGGAATATTTTCGCTGAGCTCGACTTGTACTCGCAGGCTGTAGCGGAGGCGTGGTTCGGACTGTTCGACACCGGTGATCCGCGATGGTTCTTCAAGCTGGTGGCGGCAGGCGAGGCGGAACGGGCCGCGTGACGCGTGCGAGCCACCACCGCCTGAGGCCTCAACGGCTCGATCCAAAGCCCCACGCAGCCTCGATGAGTTCAGCTGAACGCGTCACCTGGCCAGATTGGCGCAATCGCCATCGACCACTTGGGAGCCACACCCTAGTTGACTGCTGACGAGACGTGTTGACGTGGGGCGAGTGGCGGATACCGCAGGGCCTGAACAGGTCGAAGACGTAAGCGGAGCAGACCGGGTCAGAGCGGACGCGGAGTGGGGTGGGACGCCAGCGGCGCTAGGCACCTCCGGCGCGACGTGGCACGATCTGGCAGGTGACCAGCAGACCCGCCGC
>JBGTNI010000116.1:0-26120 GCA_041743105.1 Mycobacteriales bacterium
GACCACCCCGAATGGTTCTCTCCCGACGATCCCTTCCACCCGGGGGATATGGGGCAACCTGTGGCAGCAAGTCGTGTGGTTCCCTACCTGCATGAGGCACTACACAAGGTAGGCAATCCCCATCCTCAGCAAAGTAAATTCGACCCTAGGGGATATCCCATTCAGCCGACCTGACCCGGGCCGCGCGTCACCAAACCCTGCCTCGGCCAAAGTTGCTCATAATGGGACCGCATTCTCTGGTAGAGCGGACTCATGTGTTTCATATTCGAGGAGGCTTAATGCCTGAAGACTGGGATGATGAGCCACCCGATGAATCGGTCGATGAGTCAGCCGATGAAGCGGCCAGACTACTGGCGATCCGTGAATTCCTCCGCCCTTTCCTTGGTGACGAGGTTGTGGCAGGGCTTTCCGACGAGCGGCTTCCCAGGGTGAAATATTTCGACGATGTTCGCCACGGCGACGCCCTCATTGGCCGTCCCGGTGACTGGATCGTCATCGGTGGGGAGCGGCCGCTTGCGAACGCGGCCGTCGATGTGCTCGGATCGACCCTACGCATCGTGGTTGAGCCGCATTTAGTGTCGTCCACTCTGACTGCGCGGAGCTCCGGATGCACGTTCTTCATGCTGGGGGACGTTCAAGACAGCAAGGTAGAAGCAGTGGGTTTGGGCTCGAAAGTTCACCTCCTAGGGCATGTGGGCGGTAAGTCGAAGATTCGCGCGGAGCACTACACCGCTGTCTACGCGCCAGGATCGGACGTGAATATTCGAGCTCAGCAGGAAGACCTCCCACCCCATCTACTTCAGCAAGTACCGCCAAGCCCGCCGACCTATGCTCCTCCCTCAGATCTGGCCGCACGACAGCGGCCACGTTCGCCACGCCCTGCCAGAAGGGCGAGGTGGTGGTTGGGTCCAGATCCCACGAAGTCGAGCTCCGACCATCTGCGTCGATAGCAATGGTGCGCGGGGCGCTCAGTGGCGCTCACTACGTAGTGTCATCTGGTGGTGCCAAAGGACATGTAACGCGCCTACCCACGCTAGCCGATAGCTCCGTGAGCCCCGCGGTCCGCGCGAGGCGGTTTGAAGAAAGCGCAGGATGAAGCCTTCTCGTTCAGTCCCTCCAGATGCCCCGCATCTAGAGGCGTCGCCCTTAGACGCGCCGCTTGGCGCGGCGAACTGGATTCTCGACCAGATCACGGCACACCCGCAGGCGCCTGTGGCCGCGGCGGTAGTCGGCCCTGGCGGTACCGGTAAATCGCTGCTGCTGGAACGGGCGGCCCGCCAATACGCCCGCAGCGGAGTCGATGTCACCGCGATCTCGCCGGGGCGTTCGATCGAACTCGAATCGCTCGACGGTGAATCGCTAGATTTGGCGCGGCCGCTGCTGATCGACGATGCGCATGGACTGCCCGAGGCCACGCTGACACGCCTACGGACCATTGCTCAAGCTCCCGACGCCCGCGTCGTCGTTGCCTATCGGCCTTGGCCCCGACCCGCGGGCCTGCGCGGACTCAGCGCAGCGCTGTCTCGCACCCACTCACCGACGGTGTTGACCCATCTCGATCGGTCCGCGATCGTCGACCGTATCTCCTCGCGGCTGCGCATCCAAGCCCCGATATCGCTGGTCGAACTGGTACAGGAGCAAAGCGGTGGCCTGCCCTGGCTCACCGATCTGGTAACGCAGGCACTCGTCGATTCCGGTGGATTCAACCCGGCTCGACCCCAAGAATTCCGTCGTCCGCAGCGCGTCAACGTCTCGGCTGGATTGGCCGAGCGGTTACGCCACCGCATCGAAGAGCTCGATCCCGAGGTGCGGCGACTGCTGGAAGCCATGGCGGTCGGCGCCGACCTGGACGCCGACGTGCTGGCGCTGCTGCTGGACAGTGACGCGTCCGAACTCGATGAAACCGTGGAGGCAGCCCTAGCGACTGGTCTACTCACCGAATCAGGCCAGATCATCGGGTTCATCGCCAACCTGGTGCTCCGACTGGCGCCCACGCTGCGCAGCAGAAAGCTACAGCGGCGCTACGCCGAGATCCAGCTCGAGCGTGGCGGCAACATGCTCACGGTCGGCGAACAGCTACTCAACACCGGTGCAAGCGGAACCACTGTGGCCGCGGCGTTGGAGGCCGCGGGGGAGCAAGCACTGCGGGAACGACCAGAGCTGGCGGACAAACTATTCACCGCCGCCGTTGCCGCCGGCGCCCGCGAGCAGCGGTTGGGTGTTCGCCGAGCCCATGCCGCTGCCCTAGCCGGAGATCACACCACCGCGCTGCGGTTAGCCGAAGAGGTACTCGCCGACCCGTCCAATCCGGACCGGAAACGCGCTGTGATGGTCGCCGCCGCGCTGCTAGCCCCGCGTGGCCTGCCGGATCGCAGTGCCCAGCTATACAGCAGCGTTGCCGAGAGCGCAGTGTTGGCAGCACCGCTGCTGATAGGTACCGGAGAACGTGCGCGGGTACAGGCCTTGCTGGAGGCACCGGTCTCAACGGATACCGAAACCTCCTGCCTTGCCGAAGCCGGTCGGCGTACCGCCTTGGCGCTGATTGCAAGCATCGATACTGGGCACACCGAGGCGTTGGCTCAGTTGACAAGCGCGATTACCCTGCTGGAGCCAGCCGGAGAGACGTTGCTGTTGTCTGACACTCCTGCCGCGCTCAGTGCCGTTGTGGCGACGCAGTGTGGGGAGCTGGAGGTGGCAGAAGCGGCACTGAGTCGGGCTGTGGTAAGCAGACTCGGCGGACGACCTGCGCATGCCCGGCATCTGTTGCTGCACGGCTGGATATCCATGTTGGCCGGCGGCCTTGGCGCTGCGCATCGTGCGCTGCATAAGGCGTCCACCAGCCTTAGTCAATCGTTACAACCGCGCGAGGAGTTACTGGCCGCGGCCTTGCAGGCCGGCCTTGCGTGCCGGGAGGCAGACTCAGACGCGAGGGGCGCTGACTCTCTGGGAGCAGGTTCTATAGGCACAGGTTCTATAGGCACAGATGCGATACACGCTGCCTGGCAGCGGGGCCGTCGCGCACTCATCGGTTACCCAGTGGACCTCTATAGCCTCCAACAGATCGGCGAGCTGGCCATCGCCGCGGCCGCCGCCGGGGAAGCCGACGGTGTAGCACCCTACCTGCAACAGGCCGACGTCCTGTTGGAAAAGTTGGGCAATCCTGTGCTGTGGGCGGTGCCCCTGCATTGGCATCGACTACACGCCGCATTGGCGGTGGCCGACCTAGCGCTTGCCCGTCACCACGCGCAGCGGTTAGCTGCTGTGCACGTCCCTAGCCGATACGCCGCGGCGCTGTCGGCAGCCGGGGACGCGTGGATTCACACAATCGACCAAACCGTCGATTCGGCGGTCGTGGTGCAGGTAGCGCACCAGCTACGAACAGTCGGCCTTTCTGCCGAAGGGGCGCGGCTGGCGGCCCATGCCGCCGCCGCGGCAACAGACCCCAAGGATGCGACGACATTGCTCGGATGTGCACGGACTCTCGCCGGAGGTACCTCCGGCACCCGCACCTCCCCGGTTGTGCTGACTGATGCGCCGTTTGAATCACACTCCGAGTCCGCCGCGAAGCCGATGGAGCATACGTCGTACATGGCCGGTGGCACCCAGACGCCTGAATCACCGTCTGCGACCGGGGGCGTCGACGTACCTAAGCCTGACAGCGTTCTCAGCCTGCGTGAACTCGAGGTCGGACGCCTGATTCTTGCCGGTTTCACCCATAAGCAGATCGGTGGAAAACTATTCATCTCGGCCAAGACCGTTGAGCATCATGTGGCGCGAATTCGACAGCGGCTGGCGGTAAGCAGCCGCACCGAACTCTTCGGGCGGCTGCGTTCACTCGTCGCAGAGGCAACGGACCAGTAAGCTGCCGGCGGTGCTGCCGAACAACTCAGGACTGCTTCGCCGGCGAGCCCGCATCGCTGTGGGTCTCTGTCGCCGACAGCGCAACCAGCATCCCCTCGCAGCTTCGCGCTACGGCTCGACAAACATACGCGTTGGCTCGCCCAGAGAGCGGGCTCTCAGCCCTTGTTTGCCACTGCCCAAGCAGGTGCATGCCCGCGTGTCGTAGCGCCTCACGTTCGGAATCCGCGGGCACGCCCAACCTCACCGCCGTGGAAACCCCGCTTCCACCGAGCAGCCGCTCCGCTTCAGCGGCCTGCCCGTCCGGCAGTGTGATCTCGCCGGAGCGTATTGCCGATAGCAGCCGCAGCTCAGTGAGTTCATGTGCTCCCGCGACGATACGTTCTATCTCCGCTGCCAACGCCTTCCGGGCGGAATCATGAAGATCCTTGTGCGTCAAAGCGTTCTCTACCAGCAGCAACGCCGAGCGAGCCTTGAGCAAATCCCGGCGGGAAGTGAACAGCGTGCGCAGTACCTCGGTGAGCTCGTACACGCCGCTGCGCCGCAGCAGTTCTCCAGCTAGCGCCGCTGGGCTGTCGGTCCCCTGTCGAATCAATGTCACCGATAGCCGGATACCGAAAAGGCCAAGCCGGTCCAGTAGCCGGCGGCGGGTCTGAGCCGACACAATGTCATCGGCGGCACGGGCGCTGAGCCGGCTCGGCTCCGCCGTACCGCTGGAGGTGAAGCGGTCTACCGACAGTAGCGCGGCATCGGACTCGGCGCGTGGCAGGCGGGCCAACTCGGTCAAGGCGGCGAATTCTGCCCGCCGCAGCGTACGACCCGTTAGGGCCAACAGGCCAGATACAGGGACAACAGTCTGGCACAGGCCTCGCAGCGCAGGCTCTGTCCGATAGCGGTTGGCGATCATCCGTGCCGACGACATCGCATCGACACGGCCGCCACCTACTTCGTCGGCCCGAGAAAGCACGGCTACGGTGTTGGCGGAACTGGCCTGACTGACGGCCTGATCCCGGAACGACTCCAGAAACTGCGCGTCGGTGGCGTGCAAGTGACGCATCAGGTAGACAACGGCGTCCGCCTCGGTGACGGCCTCATCGGCCGGCGTCAGGAATGTGACCGTACGGTGCGTGGCCTGGGCGGAGGTCGAAGCGATTCCAGGTGTGTCGATCAGCGTCATCTCCCGCAGACTCTGCGAGGGCCAATCGACGAGCAGTCGTTCCACTTCTTCGGCGGCCGTGGCCTGCATGTCGATGACCAGCGCTCCGTCGTGTCGCTGGACTGGCAGCGGCCGTGGCGCTCCGACCTGCGGATACATAACTACCGCGGGCGCGGGACCATCCTGATACCAGGTTACGACCCGGGTGCATTCGGCGGAATCAGTCGCGGCGACCTGCTCGCCCACGAGGGCATTGAGCAGCGTGGATTTGCCCGCCTTCACCTTGCCGGCGATGGCTACCCGTAATGGCTGGTCTAGCCGGCGCAGCTGCTCGTCCAGTTGGTGTGCAATCTCGGGCTGGTCGGCGAATGACTTAGCGGCAAGACGCAGTAGCCCTCGCACCGCACCGTTAAGCTGTGCGGCTCCCGTCACGACAGCGCGGTGATGGGTGATTGGCTGGCGGGGGAGTCTGATGGGGCATGTTCGGGCGAGAGGTCTGGGACGACGTTAGAGATGTCGCCGTCAGAGACGAGGGTCCGGACTTTGCGTTGCAACTTTTCAAGCTTGTCTAGCTCACCGGGGATCTCGGCAAGGCGGCGCTTTCGCTCGGTTGCCGAGACATTCACCGAACGTTGAGCCGACGCTAGCGACGCCTGCAGCGATCGGTTCAGCTCCTCGGCGCGGGAAGTGAAGTGGTCCCGCAGGTCGCGCTGCACCCGTCGGAGCATGTCACGAGACTCCTTGCTTACTTGAAAGATCACATCGTCGAGGTAGCGACGAATCGCGGCCTTGGCTTCGCTCTGGCGGCGGGCGAGGATGCGGCGCCGGTCGTCGGCGAGTCCCTTACCGCCCAGCAGTAGGCCGGCGCCGAGTGAGAACGGGTTGATCAGCGGCAGCCCCACCACGGTACCTAGCATACCGAACATCAAGACGCCGACGTAACTACCGCGTAGACCGCTAAGAGCCTTCTGGGAAGTACCGAATTTCTCACCTTCTCGAAGCTGCATCTCGCGCACGTACTCCAGTGCGTCGCCGGTCTCGGTGCGCAGCTTCGGCAGCACTTCGGTACCTTCGGTGCTGAAGTGTTCGGCTACTTGATCGGCCAGCCAGCGTGCCCGCTGAGTGGTCCACAGGTAGTTAGTCGCCACGGCAGATGCCGCTTCCTGCTCTGCCCAGCTTGACAACTGGTCCCAAATCTTGTGGGGATCGCCGCCGTTGTCGACCTCCTCCTCCGCTTCGCGGGAAATTTCGCGCATCCGGTCACGAAGGTCGTAGTCGATGTCGGCGTTGAGGTCGGCGACACCGTCGTTGAGGGTGTGCTGCCACCTGGCCGACCGTTCCTTGAGTGCCGCCGACCGTTGCTGGGCCTGCGTGAGCTCGGCGATGACGGTTTGAGCGGACTCGGGGTCGGCGTGGGCCGCATGTTCTGACCGCAGTGTCACCGCAAGCTGTTCAATGACCGCGAGAATATCGTGCGCCGTGGAGCGCCGGGCTAGTTGATCAGCCTGGCCGACCACTCGCTCTCGCAGGTAGGCGATAAGGGCGGGAAAGCCAGATTCGGAATCGAGATCGGCGTCTTTGGACTCGATCGATGCGATCCGCAGCGTCGAGGAGACGGCCAGCAGCTCGGCATCGACACCGGCCGTTCGAAGATGGTGCCGGTCAAGCTCCGCGATGCGCCGCCAGTCGGGGTAGACGTCGGTCTTAGTGAGTACACAAGCCACATTGGGGCAGACACTTTTGGCCTGCCGTAGAAACTCCAGTTCCGTACTGGAGTATTCAGCGGAGGCGTCCGACACCAACAGCACCGCGTCCGCCGATGGCAGCGCTGCCATCGTGGCCGCACCGTGTACCGAATTCAGACCGCCGACGCCCGGAGTGTCCACCAGCTCCAGGCCGCCGGCCAACACGACGCGAGGAATGCCGATCTCGGCATGGTGCCAGCGCTGCGCGTTGCCGGGGTTTCCTGCCTCGCAAATGTGTCCGGCAAGTTCTGCGATGGGGATCTCTACGCGTTCCATCGCCGGGAGCTCACCGTCGCTGTCGTTGGCGGTGCCGCCATCCTCGGCCGGCAGACGCACCAGTGTCGCTCGGGCGGTAGCGGCGGCATGTACCACCGTAGGCACCAGCGTCGCCACGTCGTCGTATACCGGGCATACCGGCGCGCTCACCAGCCCGTTGACCAGCAGGCTTTTCCCTTGCTTGAACTCACCCACAATCAGTACACGAACTCGCCCATCCAGTAGCCGGGATCGAGCGTGCTGGAGTCGGGTTCGCAGGTCAGATCGGTCGTAGGGGGCAATGGTCTGTAGCGCGAGGTCGACCGCCGCGACCGGCTTTGATGTGGGCACTGACTACTCCTGGCTGGCTTTCGAGCAGGGCTGGTCTTGGGCGTTGAGCGGACGCTGGCTTGGCTGAAAAGTAGCGCATGTGCGGATGCGTCACCCCCTTTGTCGTTGAGGGTGACGCATCCGTTACTACTGATTCGATCGTTACCTGCTACCGCTTCACGCAGCGGTCACGGTCACACAACCGCCAACTCGGAATCCTCGACCTGGATGTCGGCATCGATGACGTCGTCGTCGGAGTTGAAAGACCCCAACGCGGTGTCGTCGTCCGATGCGTCGATATTGGTCTGGCTGTTGTCGGTGTTGAGCGAGTCGGACACCGTGGTGTCGTCATCGGAGTTGCCCGAATCCTCGACGTCTTCGCCGGCCACGATGCTGTCATCGATGGTGCCACCCTTGTTATCGACACCATCGTTGTCCTGATTGAAGGAGTCATCGATCACGATGGCGTCGTTGTCGGAGTTGAACGAATCCTCGATATTGACATCGCCGTCGGCGGTGATCGTCGTGGTGTCCCGGTCGTCGACGTAACTGATGTTGTACTCGTCGTTGTCGTAGACCGTGACGCTTCTGTCGATCTGGTAGTGACTGTTGATGTGGGAGATCTCCCGCACCGGGTCGTCACCGCCACTGGGGATGTAACTGCCGCTAGCGTGCACAGCGTGGTGGTCGGCCAGCAAGGGTGCCACGTCTCGGATGTCTTGACCGCAGACACCGTCGAGTCCTTGTCGCGCCAGCACGCCCTCTGGGTCTTCCTCGAACTCCTTGCGGGCTTGTTCGTCCTTCAGCAGATTCAGCAGAAAGTCGATCAGCGATGAAGCGGATACCACTGTGCTCACCTCCTTTTTCTTTAGTTGGGACAGTCTTTAGTAGTTGGACAACCCGACACCGGCTTGATCGGCCGGTGTCGGGTTACCGAATGGGTTAGAGATCGATCAGCGTGTTGCGCGAGATGTCGAGATCGAGAAAATCGTTGTCGCTGTTGAACGAGTGGTAGTAGTTGTCGTCGTCCGACGCGTCGATGTTGGTTTCGCTGTTGTCGGTGTTGAACGAGTCGTCGATGACGATGTCATCGTCGGAGTTACCCGAGTTGTTCACGTCGCGACCGGCGACGATGCTGTCTTTGATCGTGCCGTGAGCGTTGTCGACGCCGTCGTTGTCCTCGTTGAAGGAGTCCTCGATCACGACGGTGTCGTTGTCCTCGTTGTACGAGTCCTTGATCGTGGTGTTGTAGCTGTCCTCGTTACCGACATGCTCGAACTTGTTCGACACGTCGACGTCCTGGTCTTGGTCGACATCAACATCGCCACCATGACCACCGTCGGCGCTGGAACCGGCCGCGGTGTGATTCAAACCCCATGCGTTGCCACCTTCGCCGCCACCAGTGCCGCCGCCCCAGAAGCCGCCGCCGCCGTTGCCACCATCGCCGCCTTCAACACCGTTGTATCCAAAAGCAAGGGCGCCGCTGTTGCCGCCATCGCCGCCCGAGGAATCCACGTCGGAGTACTGGACGGGAGCCACGTACTGATTGAATTCGAAAGCCATTGTCTTCTCCTGATCGATAAGTTCGGATGGGTGAGTCGATCGCTAGGCGATGCGCCCGGGGTGATCGGTTCAGTGAGAACGCTATGGGGCGAGCCTGCTCGCGCCATCGGGGGCGCAACCGGGTTCAGATCGTGGCAGGTACCGGGATAGCGAGACAGTCGGCAGGTGTCGATTAGGGGATTGTCCCCACACCGTTGGGGGATAGGCCGCCTCAGCTGCGACGTCCGAACCCGGCGATCTTGCCGGTTTTTAGTCGCCCAGCGGGGGCAGGCGATCGACCATGCCAGTGAGTATGGGCTGCAACGCGCGGCATGAGTCTGGAGTACCGCCGGACATGGTGGCTACCAGCGCCTGCCGGGGAGCGTTGCCGACGTCGTAGCGGCAGTATGCGCCTCCACGAGTGAAGGTTTCCAGGGCCGGATATCCGTTTAGCCGCACGCGTGCTGCAGCGGGGTCGGATCGCTTAGCCAAGGCATCCAATCCTTGATCGGAGGAGACCATGATCGTGACCTTGATGGAAGCATCACCGCGCCAGGCGCATCCGGGGCCGAGCTTGCCCCGCCACGGCGATCCTGGGGTCAATCCAAGCCGAGTGCGCTGTTCGTTCGACAGCAAAGTGCAGGGATCGCTGTGTGCGGCGTCCTTAGGGTTGTCGATACGGGGCAGCGGTGGGATATGGCGATCGGAGGTCTCGGAGCCGCCGTCACCGCAGCCAAGCAATGACCAGGCCAGAGCGCAACTGGCCACGACACGTGCGGTTCGCGCCAGGACACGCGTGATTCGAGCTGACAGACCCATCGGACCCCACTTCGCAACTTCGGCACTTCACACTTCAACGCAGGAGACCTACATCACTTCAACCGGCGTCTTCGGAGGTATACGCGAATTCTTCATCGCTGGGGAGCTCAAAGCTGTAACAATGTGTGCGGCTACAACGCTTTACCAACGGCGGGTTTTTAACCGTGGGCTTCCCCTATGGCCGCGTGAGTCCCCGCTCTCGATCGAACGAAAGTATGAGGTTTAGCGCATGACCTACCGGGTTGGGATCGATCTGGGAACGACTTTCAGTTCGGCTGTCGTGTCTCGCGACGATCAATCTCAACCGGAGGTGATGCCGTTGGGTTCTCGCGGCGCGACGATCCCCTCTGTGGCGTTCATCGCCGATGACGGTTCGCTGGTAGTCGGTGAGGCCGCGGTTCGGCGAGCGGTGACCGACCCGAACCGGATCGTGCGCGAGTTCAAGCGACGGATCGGTGACGCCACCCCATTCATGATCGGTGGCACGTGCCTGCATGCCCACCAGATTGCGGCTCGCTTCATCTGCTGGATAGCCGATCAGGTGGCAGAACGCGAAGGTGGACCCGCAGCGGAGATTGCAGTCACCTATCCAGCCGCATGGGGCGCACATAAGCAACAGCTGCTCACCTCCGCCCTATCCGACGAGGGACTCGAAGACGTGCGTCTGGTGGCCGAGCCGACTGCCGCCGCGGTGTCCTATGCCCGGCAACAACGGGTGGAGCCAGGTGCCACGGTTGCCGTCTACGACTTTGGTGGAGGCACCTTCGACGCCGCCGTGGTCCGCAAACTCGGTGAGAGAGACTTTGATGGCAGAGACCTCGGGGGCGCGGCCTTTGAAGTGCTCGGGCGGCCGGAGGGTATCGACCGCTTGGGCGGTGCCGATTTCGACGAATTTGTTTTCGACCATGTACGCAACAGCGTGAGCGGGGCCTTCGACACGCTTGATCCGACAGATCCGATGGTCATATCGGCAGTGGCACGGCTCCGGCAGGAATGCTGCGATGCGAAGGAAGCGTTGTCGGCCGACACCGAGGTCATGATCCCCGTCATGCTTCCTGGAGTGAACACTCAGGTGCGATTGGTGCGCGCTGAGTTCGAGGAGATCATCGGTGCGGCGGTCGGTGAAACGGTCGAAGCCTTGGTCCGTGCGGTCGGATCCGCGGGGATCGAGCTGGATCGACTGTCGACAGTGCTGCTCGTGGGCGGTTCGTCGCGGATCCCGCTGGTGACCCAGCTGGTCTCGGCTGGACTGAATCGACCGGTGACCACTGACGCCGATCCCAAGACCAGCGTCGCGGCTGGTGCCGCGTTGATCTGTAGCGATTTTGCCACCGGAGCCGGGGCAGCTTCCAGCACGTCAGGTACGACCGAAACGGCGGATCGTCTGGTTCTGCCGGGGCGGCCGGCGATAGAGTTCGCGGAGCTGGGGGAGCGATCGAGTAGGAGGAGCCGCCGCGCTCGGAGCATGTTGGTGGCGGTGGGGATCTTCGGGGCTGCGTTGGCCGGCGGCGTGGCTACGGATGTCATCCCGCTGGGCTTCGGCGACACGACACGGCAGACGGCGGCATCGGAATCTGAGACCGGACCGTCATCGGCGGATGCGGAGGCCGCTAAGGGAGGAAAGACCGATTCGTGGACCGGTGAGGATCAGGCGGACACCACCGAGCCAGGTCCGAGTCGACAGGACGCCCGTCCCGCACAACGGAAGCCCGACCCCACCGTCTCGGGCCCGACCGGCGGCTCTTCGCAAACGCCCCCTTCCGGCGGTACCACCACGCCGCCGAGCCCTCACCCGACTGACCCACCACCGACCGATCCACCACCGACCGATCCACCCCCGAGCAACCCACCCCCGAGCAACCTCGACCCGGCCCCAGCCCCATGAGCGGGTTCACCTCGCTGCGCGGGAATTTTGACGGTGACCGCCCAGGCGAACCGAGCGGGCAAGACTCGCCGTTGCCGACTACCAGGAAGCAGCCTCCACGGCCCAGTACCGCTCCGCGCATGAGACCACCGGTAACTCGGCTTCTGGAACAGTCCTGTCCCCGGCTGGTTACCGTGTCGCTACGACTATGGTTTGCCTCGACCATGGCGGTGCTGCTCGTTGCGGCTGCCGGGCTTACCCGGTTTGACCGAATACATCAGCACCTGATTGAGCTGGCACGGCAGCGGGACGCCACAGTAGATCCAGCAACTTTGGATCGAGTGGCCGACGTCGGTGTCATCGCTGTCGTCGGTGTTGCCGTGCTGCTGGCGGTGGTGCAGTTGACCCTTGCTTACCTGATGCATAAGGGCCGAGGGTGGACGCGTTGGTTGCTGGTGATATCAGCGGCCCTGATCGGGTGTTATGGCCTTCTTGTGGCGAATGGCCTGAGCGCGCTCGGTGCTCTCGGCGACGTGGTGACGACCGGAGTGGCACTCCATGCAGCGTTGGCGCTGGCGGCAATCGTGGCGATGTTTCTTCCGGGCGCTCGGCCTTGGTTCCGCCGCGGAAAGCTGATCCCCGCAGATGACGCAAAGCGGAATGCGGGAAAGACAATTACCTGACATCTTGTAGTAGTATACAACTATGTTGAGCGTGTCAGATGTAGCTAAGCGGGTTCGGCGTGACCCAGAGACTGTGCGGCGTTGGATTCGGGGGGGTCGGCTACGGGCGCAAAAGATCGGCACGCAACATTTTGTGGAAGAATCCGATCTCGACACGGTCGCCGAATCCGATACAACGGCGTTACCCGAACAGTTACAGCGCATGTACGACGGTTCGCCCATGCCTGACTGGGAACGGATGATTCGAAACGACCGGAACTCTCATTGATAGAGTTTCTTGTTGTCGATTCCAGTTACGTTATAAGAACTGCTGCTGGACCGAGAAAATTTACGCCAAACGGTCATCAATATCGTTATATCGCGCCACCCCTGTTGTGGTCAGAAGTTCGGTCTGTACTACACGAAGCGGTCTGGCGGAGGGAAATCACCCCAGCCCAAGCAACCGAAGCTCGTAGCGCTTTCGCTCGGCTTGAAATCGAGAACGACCAGCCGTCGAACTTAGACGATGAGGCGTGGAAAATCGCTGACGAGCTAAGCTGGGCTAAAACGTATGACGCTGAGTACGTGGCGCTAGCCAGAATACGAAACTGTCGGCTCGTAACCACAGACATGCGAATGCGACGCGGTGCGGATCGACTTGGTTTTGTTTGCTCGCCAAGTGAACTGTGATTCGAGATTTAGTGCGGTTCGTGTGTGCAGTGTGCGGCGAAAGTAGGCTCCGGTCCAGTGGCGTGCTTAGGCGATGTCGCCGGATGTGAGGCTGGTGGTACTGAGTGCGGCGAAGACCAAAGTGGGGGGTGCTGCCCAGCTGGGCAGCACCCCCCACTTTGGTCTTCGCCGCACTCAGTACCACCAGCCTCACATCCGGCGACATCGCCTAAGCACGCCACTGGACCGGAGCCTACTTTCGCCGCACACTGCACACACGAACCGCACTAAATCTCGAATCACAGTTCACTTGGCGAGCAAACAAAACCAAGTCGATCCGCACCGCGTCGCATTCGCATGTCTGTGGTTACGAGCCGACAGTTTCGTATTCTGGCTAGCGCCACGTACTCAGCGTCATACGTTTTAGCCCAGCTTAGCTCGTCAGCGATTTTCCACGCCTCATCGTCTAAGTTCGACGGCTGGTCGTTCTCGATTTCAAGCCGAGCGAAAGCGCTACGAGCTTCGGTTGCTTGGGCTGGGGTGATTTCCCTCCGCCAGACCGCTTCGTGTAGTACAGACCGAACTTCTGACCACAACAGGGGTGGCGCGATATAACGATATTGATGACCGTTTGGCGTAAATTTTCTCGGTCCAGCAGCAGTTCTTATAACGTAACTGGAATCGACAACAAGAAACTCTATCAATGAGAGTTCCGGTCGTTTCGAATCATCCGTTCCCAGTCAGGCATGGGCGAACCGTCGTACATGCGCTGTAACTGTTCGGGTAACGCCGTTGTATCGGATTCGGCGACCGTGTCGAGATCGGATTCTTCCACAAAATGTTGCGTGCCGATCTTTTGCGCCCGTAGCCGACCCCCCCGAATCCAACGCCGCACAGTCTCTGGGTCACGCCGAACCCGCTTAGCTACATCTGACACGCTCAACATAGTTGTATACTACTACAAGATGTCAGGTAATTGTCTTTCCCGCATTCCGCTTTGCGTCATCTGCGGGGATCAGCTTTCCGCGGCGGAACCAAGGCCGAGCGCCCGGAAGAAACATCGCCACGATTGCCGCCAGCGCCAACGCTGCATGGAGTGCCACTCCGGTCGTCACCACGTCGCCGAGAGCACCGAGCGCGCTCAGGCCATTCGCCACAAGAAGGCCATAACACCCGATCAGGGCCGCTGATATCACCAGCAACCAACGCGTCCACCCTCGGCCCTTATGCATCAGGTAAGCAAGGGTCAACTGCACCACCGCCAGCAGCACGGCAACACCGACGACAGCGATGACACCGACGTCGGCCACTCGATCCAAAGTTGCTGGATCTACTGTGGCGTCCCGCTGCCGTGCCAGCTCAATCAGGTGCTGATGTATTCGGTCAAACCGGGTAAGCCCGGCAGCCGCAACGAGCAGCACCGCCATGGTCGAGGCAAACCATAGTCGTAGCGACACGGTAACCAGCCGGGGACAGGACTGTTCCAGAAGCCGAGTTACCGGTGGTCTCATGCGCGGAGCGGTACTGGGCCGTGGAGGCTGCTTCCTGGTAGTCGGCAACGGCGAGTCTTGCCCGCTCGGTTCGCCTGGGCGGTCACCGTCAAAATTCCCGCGCAGCGAGGTGAACCCGCTCATGGGGCTGGGGCCGGGTCGAGGTTGCTCGGGGGTGGGTTGCTCGGGGGTGGATCGGTCGGTGGTGGATCGGTCGGTGGTGGGTCAGTCGGGTGAGGGCTCGGCGGCGTGGTGGTACCGCCGGAAGGGGGCGTTTGCGAAGAGCCGCCGGTCGGGCCCGAGACGGTGGGGTCGGGCTTCCGTTGTGCGGGACGGGCGTCCTGTCGACTCGGACCTGGCTCGGTGGTGTCCGCCTGATCCTCACCGGTCCACGAATCGGTCTTTCCTCCCTTAGCGGCCTCCGCATCCGCCGATGACGGTCCGGTCTCAGATTCCGATGCCGCCGTCTGCCGTGTCGTGTCGCCGAAGCCCAGCGGGATGACATCCGTAGCCACGCCGCCGGCCAACGCAGCCCCGAAGATCCCCACCGCCACCAACATGCTCCGAGCGCGGCGGCTCCTCCTACTCGATCGCTCCCCCAGCTCCGCGAACTCTATCGCCGGCCGCCCCGGCAGAACCAGACGATCCGCCGTTTCGGTCGTACCTGACGTGCTGGAAGCTGCCCCGGCTCCGGTGGCAAAATCGCTACAGATCAACGCGGCACCAGCCGCGACGCTGGTCTTGGGATCGGCGTCAGTGGTCACCGGTCGATTCAGTCCAGCCGAGACCAGCTGGGTCACCAGCGGGATCCGCGACGAACCGCCCACGAGCAGCACTGTCGACAGTCGATCCAGCTCGATCCCCGCGGATCCGACCGCACGGACCAAGGCTTCGACCGTTTCACCGACCGCCGCACCGATGATCTCCTCGAACTCAGCGCGCACCAATCGCACCTGAGTGTTCACTCCAGGAAGCATGACGGGGATCATGACCTCGGTGTCGGCCGACAACGCTTCCTTCGCATCGCAGCATTCCTGCCGGAGCCGTGCCACTGCCGATATGACCATCGGATCTGTCGGATCAAGCGTGTCGAAGGCCCCGCTCACGCTGTTGCGTACATGGTCGAAAACAAATTCGTCGAAATCGGCACCGCCCAAGCGGTCGATACCCTCCGGCCGCCCGAGCACTTCAAAGGCCGCGCCCCCGAGGTCTCTGCCATCAAAGTCTCTCTCACCGAGTTTGCGGACCACGGCGGCGTCGAAGGTGCCTCCACCAAAGTCGTAGACGGCAACCGTGGCACCTGGCTCCACCCGTTGTTGCCGGGCATAGGACACCGCGGCGGCAGTCGGCTCGGCCACCAGACGCACGTCTTCGAGTCCCTCGTCGGATAGGGCGGAGGTGAGCAGCTGTTGCTTATGTGCGCCCCATGCGGCTGGATAGGTGACTGCAATCTCCGCTGCGGGTCCACCTTCGCGTTCTGCCACCTGATCGGCTATCCAGCAGATGAAGCGAGCCGCAATCTGGTGGGCATGCAGGCACGTGCCACCGATCATGAATGGGGTGGCGTCACCGATCCGTCGCTTGAACTCGCGCACGATCCGGTTCGGGTCGGTCACCGCTCGCCGAACCGCGGCCTCACCGACTACCAGCGAACCGTCATCGGCGATGAACGCCACAGAGGGGATCGTCGCGCCGCGAGAACCCAACGGCATCACCTCCGGTTGAGATTGATCGTCGCGAGACACGACAGCCGAACTGAAAGTCGTTCCCAGATCGATCCCAACCCGGTAGGTCATGCGCTAAACCTCATACTTTCGTTCGATCGAGAGCGGGGACTCACGCGGCCATAGGGGAAGCCCACGGTTAAAAACCCGCCGTTGGTAAAGCGTTGTAGCCGCACACATTGTTACAGCTTTGAGCTCCCCAGCGATGAAGAATTCGCGTATACCTCCGAAGACGCCGGTTGAAGTGATGTAGGTCTCCTGCGTTGAAGTGTGAAGTGCCGAAGTTGCGAAGTGGGGTCCGATGGGTCTGTCAGCTCGAATCACGCGTGTCCTGGCGCGAACCGCACGTGTCGTGGCCAGTTGCGCTCTGGCCTGGTCATTGCTTGGCTGCGGTGACGGCGGCTCCGAGACCTCCGATCGCCATATCCCACCGCTGCCCCGTATCGACAACCCTAAGGACGCCGCACACAGCGATCCCTGCACTTTGCTGTCGAACGAACAGCGCACTCGGCTTGGATTGACCCCAGGATCGCCGTGGCGGGGCAAGCTCGGCCCCGGATGCGCCTGGCGCGGTGATGCTTCCATCAAGGTCACGATCATGGTCTCCTCCGATCAAGGATTGGATGCCTTGGCTAAGCGATCCGACCCCGCTGCAGCACGCGTGCGGCTAAACGGATATCCGGCCCTGGAAACCTTCACTCGTGGAGGCGCATACTGCCGCTACGACGTCGGCAACGCTCCCCGGCAGGCGCTGGTAGCCACCATGTCCGGCGGTACTCCAGACTCATGCCGCGCGTTGCAGCCCATACTCACTGGCATGGTCGATCGCCTGCCCCCGCTGGGCGACTAAAAACCGGCAAGATCGCCGGGTTCGGACGTCGCAGCTGAGGCGGCCTATCCCCCAACGGTGTGGGGACAATCCCCTAATCGACACCTGCCGACTGTCTCGCTATCCCGGTACCTGCCACGATCTGAACCCGGTTGCGCCCCCGATGGCGCGAGCAGGCTCGCCCCATAGCGTTCTCACTGAACCGATCACCCCGGGCGCATCGCCTAGCGATCGACTCACCCATCCGAACTTATCGATCAGGAGAAGACAATGGCTTTCGAATTCAATCAGTACGTGGCTCCCGTCCAGTACTCCGACGTGGATTCCTCGGGCGGCGATGGCGGCAACAGCGGCGCCCTTGCTTTTGGATACAACGGTGTTGAAGGCGGCGATGGTGGCAACGGCGGCGGCGGCTTCTGGGGCGGCGGCACTGGTGGCGGCGAAGGTGGCAACGCATGGGGTTTGAATCACACCGCGGCCGGTTCCAGCGCCGACGGTGGTCATGGTGGCGATGTTGATGTCGACCAAGACCAGGACGTCGACGTGTCGAACAAGTTCGAGCATGTCGGTAACGAGGACAGCTACAACACCACGATCAAGGACTCGTACAACGAGGACAACGACACCGTCGTGATCGAGGACTCCTTCAACGAGGACAACGACGGCGTCGACAACGCTCACGGCACGATCAAAGACAGCATCGTCGCCGGTCGCGACGTGAACAACTCGGGTAACTCCGACGATGACATCGTCATCGACGACTCGTTCAACACCGACAACAGCGAAACCAACATCGACGCGTCGGACGACGACAACTACTACCACTCGTTCAACAGCGACAACGATTTTCTCGATCTCGACATCTCGCGCAACACGCTGATCGATCTCTAACCCATTCGGTAACCCGACACCGGCCGATCAAGCCGGTGTCGGGTTGTCCAACTACTAAAGACTGTCCCAACTAAAGAAAAAGGAGGTGAGCACAGTGGTATCCGCTTCATCGCTGATCGACTTTCTGCTGAATCTGCTGAAGGACGAACAAGCCCGCAAGGAGTTCGAGGAAGACCCAGAGGGCGTGCTGGCGCGACAAGGACTCGACGGTGTCTGCGGTCAAGACATCCGAGACGTGGCACCCTTGCTGGCCGACCACCACGCTGTGCACGCTAGCGGCAGTTACATCCCCAGTGGCGGTGACGACCCGGTGCGGGAGATCTCCCACATCAACAGTCACTACCAGATCGACAGAAGCGTCACGGTCTACGACAACGACGAGTACAACATCAGTTACGTCGACGACCGGGACACCACGACGATCACCGCCGACGGCGATGTCAATATCGAGGATTCGTTCAACTCCGACAACGACGCCATCGTGATCGATGACTCCTTCAATCAGGACAACGATGGTGTCGATAACAAGGGTGGCACCATCGATGACAGCATCGTGGCCGGCGAAGACGTCGAGGATTCGGGCAACTCCGATGACGACACCACGGTGTCCGACTCGCTCAACACCGACAACAGCCAGACCAATATCGACGCATCGGACGACGACACCGCGTTGGGGTCTTTCAACTCCGACGACGACGTCATCGATGCCGACATCCAGGTCGAGGATTCCGAGTTGGCGGTTGTGTGACCGTGACCGCTGCGTGAAGCGGTAGCAGGTAACGATCGAATCAGTAGTAACGGATGCGTCACCCTCAACGACAAAGGGGGTGACGCATCCGCACATGCGCTACTTTTCAGCCAAGCCAGCGTCCGCTCAACGCCCAAGACCAGCCCTGCTCGAAAGCCAGCCAGGAGTAGTCAGTGCCCACATCAAAGCCGGTCGCGGCGGTCGACCTCGCGCTACAGACCATTGCCCCCTACGACCGATCTGACCTGCGAACCCGACTCCAGCACGCTCGATCCCGGCTACTGGATGGGCGAGTTCGTGTACTGATTGTGGGTGAGTTCAAGCAAGGGAAAAGCCTGCTGGTCAACGGGCTGGTGAGCGCGCCGGTATGCCCGGTATACGACGACGTGGCGACGCTGGTGCCTACGGTGGTACATGCCGCCGCTACCGCCCGAGCGACACTGGTGCGTCTGCCGGCCGAGGATGGCGGCACCGCCAACGACAGCGACGGTGAGCTCCCGGCGATGGAACGCGTAGAGATCCCCATCGCAGAACTTGCCGGACACATTTGCGAGGCAGGAAACCCCGGCAACGCGCAGCGCTGGCACCATGCCGAGATCGGCATTCCTCGCGTCGTGTTGGCCGGCGGCCTGGAGCTGGTGGACACTCCGGGCGTCGGCGGTCTGAATTCGGTACACGGTGCGGCCACGATGGCAGCGCTGCCATCGGCGGACGCGGTGCTGTTGGTGTCGGACGCCTCCGCTGAATACTCCAGTACGGAACTGGAGTTTCTACGGCAGGCCAAAAGTGTCTGCCCCAATGTGGCTTGTGTACTCACTAAGACCGACGTCTACCCCGACTGGCGGCGCATCGCGGAGCTTGACCGGCACCATCTTCGAACGGCCGGTGTCGATGCCGAGCTGCTGGCCGTCTCCTCGACGCTGCGGATCGCATCGATCGAGTCCAAAGACGCCGATCTCGATTCCGAATCTGGCTTTCCCGCCCTTATCGCCTACCTGCGAGAGCGAGTGGTCGGCCAGGCTGATCAACTAGCCCGGCGCTCCACGGCGCACGATATTCTCGCGGTCATTGAACAGCTTGCGGTGACACTGCGGTCAGAACATGCGGCCCACGCCGACCCCGAGTCCGCTCAAACCGTCATCGCCGAGCTCACGCAGGCCCAGCAACGGTCGGCGGCACTCAAGGAACGGTCGGCCAGGTGGCAGCACACCCTCAACGACGGTGTCGCCGACCTCAACGCCGACATCGACTACGACCTTCGTGACCGGATGCGCGAAATTTCCCGCGAAGCGGAGGAGGAGGTCGACAACGGCGGCGATCCCCACAAGATTTGGGACCAGTTGTCAAGCTGGGCAGAGCAGGAAGCGGCATCTGCCGTGGCGACTAACTACCTGTGGACCACTCAGCGGGCACGCTGGCTGGCCGATCAAGTAGCCGAACACTTCAGCACCGAAGGTACCGAAGTGCTGCCGAAGCTGCGCACCGAGACCGGCGACGCACTGGAGTACGTGCGCGAGATGCAGCTTCGAGAAGGTGAGAAATTCGGTACTTCCCAGAAGGCTCTTAGCGGTCTACGCGGTAGTTACGTCGGCGTCTTGATGTTCGGTATGCTAGGTACCGTGGTGGGGCTGCCGCTGATCAACCCGTTCTCACTCGGCGCCGGCCTACTGCTGGGCGGTAAGGGACTCGCCGACGACCGGCGCCGCATCCTCGCCCGCCGCCAGAGCGAAGCCAAGGCCGCGATTCGTCGCTACCTCGACGATGTGATCTTTCAAGTAAGCAAGGAGTCTCGTGACATGCTCCGACGGGTGCAGCGCGACCTGCGGGACCACTTCACTTCCCGCGCCGAGGAGCTGAACCGATCGCTGCAGGCGTCGCTAGCGTCGGCTCAACGTTCGGTGAATGTCTCGGCAACCGAGCGAAAGCGCCGCCTTGCCGAGATCCCCGGTGAGCTAGACAAGCTTGAAAAGTTGCAACGCAAAGTCCGGACCCTCGTCTCTGACGGCGACATCTCTAACGTCGTCCCAGACCTCTCGCCCGAACATGCCCCATCAGACTCCCCCGCCAGCCAATCACCCATCACCGCGCTGTCGTGACGGGAGCCGCACAGCTTAACGGTGCGGTGCGAGGGCTACTGCGTCTTGCCGCTAAGTCATTCGCCGACCAGCCCGAGATTGCACACCAACTGGACGAGCAGCTGCGCCGGCTAGACCAGCCATTACGGGTAGCCATCGCCGGCAAGGTGAAGGCGGGCAAATCCACGCTGCTCAATGCCCTCGTGGGCGAGCAGGTCGCCGCGACTGATTCCGCCGAATGCACCCGGGTCGTAACCTGGTATCAGGATGGTCCCGCGCCCGCGGTAGTTATGTATCCGCAGGTCGGAGCGCCACGGCCGCTGCCAGTCCAGCGACACGACGGAGCGCTGGTCATCGACATGCAGGCCACGGCCGCCGAAGAAGTGGAACGACTGCTCGTCGATTGGCCCTCGCAGAGTCTGCGGGAGATGACGCTGATCGACACACCTGGAATCGCTTCGACCTCCGCCCAGGCCACGCACCGTACGGTCACATTCCTGACGCCGGCCGATGAGGCCGTCACCGAGGCGGACGCCGTTGTCTACCTGATGCGTCACTTGCACGCCACCGACGCGCAGTTTCTGGAGTCGTTCCGGGATCAGGCCGTCAGTCAGGCCAGTTCCGCCAACACCGTAGCCGTGCTTTCTCGGGCCGACGAAGTAGGTGGCGGCCGTGTCGATGCGATGTCGTCGGCACGGATGATCGCCAACCGCTATCGGACAGAGCCTGCGCTGCGAGGCCTGTGCCAGACTGTTGTCCCTGTATCTGGCCTGTTGGCCCTAACGGGTCGTACGCTGCGGCGGGCAGAATTCGCCGCCTTGACCGAGTTGGCCCGCCTGCCACGCGCCGAGTCCGATGCCGCGCTACTGTCGGTAGACCGCTTCACCTCCAGCGGTACGGCGGAGCCGAGCCGGCTCAGCGCCCGTGCCGCCGATGACATTGTGTCGGCTCAGACCCGCCGCCGGCTACTGGACCGGCTTGGCCTTTTCGGTATCCGGCTATCGGTGACATTGATTCGACAGGGGACCGACAGCCCAGCGGCGCTAGCTGGAGAACTGCTGCGGCGCAGCGGCGTGTACGAGCTCACCGAGGTACTGCGCACGCTGTTCACTTCCCGCCGGGATTTGCTCAAGGCTCGCTCGGCGTTGCTGCTGGTAGAGAACGCTTTGACGCACAAGGATCTTCATGATTCCGCCCGGAAGGCGTTGGCAGCGGAGATAGAACGTATCGTCGCGGGAGCACATGAACTCACTGAGCTGCGGCTGCTATCGGCAATACGCTCCGGCGAGATCACACTGCCGGACGGGCAGGCCGCTGAAGCGGAGCGGCTGCTCGGTGGAAGCGGGGTTTCCACGGCGGTGAGGTTGGGCGTGCCCGCGGATTCCGAACGTGAGGCGCTACGACACGCGGGCATGCACCTGCTTGGGCAGTGGCAAACAAGGGCTGAGAGCCCGCTCTCTGGGCGAGCCAACGCGTATGTTTGTCGAGCCGTAGCGCGAAGCTGCGAGGGGATGCTGGTTGCGCTGTCGGCGACAGAGACCCACAGCGATGCGGGCTCGCCGGCGAAGCAGTCCTGAGTTGTTCGGCAGCACCGCCGGCAGCTTACTGGTCCGTTGCCTCTGCGACGAGTGAACGCAGCCGCCCGAAGAGTTCGGTGCGGCTGCTTACCGCCAGCCGCTGTCGAATTCGCGCCACATGATGCTCAACGGTCTTGGCCGAGATGAATAGTTTTCCACCGATCTGCTTATGGGTGAAACCGGCAAGAATCAGGCGTCCGACCTCGAGTTCACGCAGGCTGAGAACGCTGTCAGGCTTAGGTACGTCGACGCCCCCGGTCGCAGACGGTGATTCAGGCGTCTGGGTGCCACCGGCCATGTACGACGTATGCTCCATCGGCTTCGCGGCGGACTCGGAGTGTGATTCAAACGGCGCATCAGTCAGCACAACCGGGGAGGTGCGGGTGCCGGAGGTACCTCCGGCGAGAGTCCGTGCACATCCGAGCAATGTCGTCGCATCCTTGGGGTCTGTTGCCGCGGCGGCGGCATGGGCCGCCAGCCGCGCCCCTTCGGCAGAAAGGCCGACTGTTCGTAGCTGGTGCGCTACCTGCACCACGACCGCCGAATCGACGGTTTGGTCGATTGTGTGAATCCACGCGTCCCCGGCTGCCGACAGCGCCGCGGCGTATCGGCTAGGGACGTGCACAGCAGCTAACCGCTGCGCGTGGTGACGGGCAAGCGCTAGGTCGGCCACCGCCAATGCGGCGTGTAGTCGATGCCAATGCAGGGGCACCGCCCACAGCACAGGATTGCCCAACTTTTCCAACAGGACGTCGGCCTGTTGCAGGTAGGGTGCTACACCGTCGGCTTCCCCGGCGGCGGCCGCGGCGATGGCCAGCTCGCCGATCTGTTGGAGGCTATAGAGGTCCACTGGGTAACCGATGAGTGCGCGACGGCCCCGCTGCCAGGCAGCGTGTATCGCATCTGTGCCTATAGAACCTGTGCCTATAGAACCTGCTCCCAGAGAGTCAGCGCCCCTCGCGTCTGAGTCTGCCTCCCGGCACGCAAGGCCGGCCTGCAAGGCCGCGGCCAGTAACTCCTCGCGCGGTTGTAACGATTGACTAAGGCTGGTGGACGCCTTATGCAGCGCACGATGCGCAGCGCCAAGGCCGCCGGCCAACATGGATATCCAGCCGTGCAGCAACAGATGCCGGGCATGCGCAGGTCGTCCGCCGAGTCTGCTTACCACAGCCCGACTCAGTGCCGCTTCTGCCACCTCCAGCTCCCCACACTGCGTCGCCACAACGGCACTGAGCGCGGCAGGAGTGTCAGACAACAGCAACGTCTCTCCGGCTGGCTCCAGCAGGGTAATCGCGCTTGTCAACTGAGCCAACGCCTCGGTGTGCCCAGTATCGATGCTTGCAATCAGCGCCAAGGCGGTACGCCGACCGGCTTCGGCAAGGCAGGAGGTTTCGGTATCCGTTGAGACCGGTGCCTCCAGCAAGGCCTGTACCCGCGCACGTTCTCCGGTACCTATCAGCAGCGGTGCTGCCAACACTGCGCTCTCGGCAACGCTGCTGTATAGCTGGGCACTGCGATCCGGCAGGCCACGCGGGGCTAGCAGCGCGGCGGCGACCATCACAGCGCGTTTCCGGTCCGGATTGGACGGGTCGGCGAGTACCTCTTCGGCTAACCGCAGCGCGGTGGTGTGATCTCCGGCTAGGGCAGCGGCATGGGCTCGGCGAACACCCAACCGCTGCTCGCGGGCGCCGGCGGCAACGGCGGCGGTGAATAGTTTGTCCGCCAGCTCTGGTCGTTCCCGCAGTGCTTGCTCCCCCGCGGCCTCCAACGCCGCGGCCACAGTGGTTCCGCTTGCACCGGTGTTGAGTAGCTGTTCGCCGACCGTGAGCATGTTGCCGCCACGCTCGAGCTGGATCTCGGCGTAGCGCCGCTGTAGCTTTCTGCTGCGCAGCGTGGGCGCCAGTCGGAGCACCAGGTTGGCGATGAACCCGATGATCTGGCCTGATTCGGTGAGTAGACCAGTCGCTAGGGCTGCCTCCACGGTTTCATCGAGTTCGGACGCGTCACTGTCCAGCAGCAGCGCCAGCACGTCGGCGTCCAGGTCGGCGCCGACCGCCATGGCTTCCAGCAGTCGCCGCACCTCGGGATCGAGCTCTTCGATGCGGTGGCGTAACCGCTCGGCCAATCCAGCCGAGACGTTGACGCGCTGCGGACGACGGAATTCTTGGGGTCGAGCCGGGTTGAATCCACCGGAATCGACGAGTGCCTGCGTTACCAGATCGGTGAGCCAGGGCAGGCCACCGCTTTGCTCCTGTACCAGTTCGACCAGCGATATCGGGGCTTGGATGCGCAGCCGCGAGGAGATACGGTCGACGATCGCGGACCGATCGAGATGGGTCAACACCGTCGGTGAGTGGGTGCGAGACAGCGCTGCGCTGAGTCCGCGCAGGCCCGCGGGTCGGGGCCAAGGCCGATAGGCAACGACGACGCGGGCGTCGGGAGCTTGAGCAATGGTCCGTAGGCGTGTCAGCGTGGCCTCGGGCAGTCCATGCGCATCGTCGATCAGCAGCGGCCGCGCCAAATCTAGCGATTCACCGTCGAGCGATTCGAGTTCGATCGAACGCCCCGGCGAGATCGCGGTGACATCGACTCCGCTGCGGGCGTATTGGCGGGCCGCCCGTTCCAGCAGCAGCGATTTACCGGTACCGCCAGGGCCGACTACCGCCGCGGCCACAGGCGCCTGCGGGTGTGCCGTGATCTGGTCGAGAATCCAGTTCGCCGCGCCAAGCGGCGCGTCTAAGGGCGACGCCTCTAGATGCGGGGCATCTGGAGGGACTGAACGAGAAGGCTTCATCCTGCGCTTTCTTCAAACCGCCTCGCGCGGACCGCGGGGCTCACGGAGCTATCGGCTAGCGTGGGTAGGCGCGTTACATGTCCTTTGGCACCACCAGATGACACTACGTAGTGAGCGCCACTGAGCGCCCCGCGCACCATTGCTATCGACGCAGATGGTCGGAGCTCGACTTCGTGGGATCTGGACCCAACCACCACCTCGCCCTTCTGGCAGGGCGTGGCGAACGTGGCCGCTGTCGTGCGGCCAGATCTGAGGGAGGAGCATAGGTCGGCGGGCTTGGCGGTACTTGCTGAAGTAGATGGGGTGGGAGGTCTTCCTGCTGAGCTCGAATATTCACGTCCGATCCTGGCGCGTAGACAGCGGTGTAGTGCTCCGCGCGAATCTTCGACTTACCGCCCACATGCCCTAGGAGGTGAACTTTCGAGCCCAAACCCACTGCTTCTACCTTGCTGTCTTGAACGTCCCCCAGCATGAAGAACGTGCATCCGGAGCTCCGCGCAGTCAGAGTGGACGACACTAAATGCGGCTCAACCACGATGCGTAGGGTCGATCCGAGCACATCGACGGCCGCGTTCGCAAGCGGCCGCTCCCCACCGATGACGATCCAGTCACCGGGACGGCCAATGAGGGCGTCGCCGTGGCGAACATCGTCGAAATATTTCACCCTGGGAAGCCGCTCGTCGGAAAGCCCTGCCACAACCTCGTCACCAAGGAAAGGGCGGAGGAATTCACGGATCGCCAGTAGTCTGGCCGCTTCATCGGCTGACTCATCGACCGATTCATCGGGTGGCTCATCATCCCAGTCTTCAGGCATTAAGCCTCCTCGAATATGAAACACATGAGTCCGCTCTACCAGAGAATGCGGTCCCATTATGAGCAACTTTGGCCGAGGCAGGGTTTGGTGACGCGCGGCCCGGGTCAGGTCGGCTGAATGGGATATCCCCTAGGGTCGAATTTACTTTGCTGAGGATGGGGATTGCCTACCTTGTGTAGTGCCTCATGCAGGTAGGGAACCACACGACTTGCTGCCACAGGTTGCCCCATATCCCCCGGGTGGAAGGGATCGTCGGGAGAGAACCATTCGGGGTGGTC
>JBGTNI010000117.1:0-7465 GCA_041743105.1 Mycobacteriales bacterium
GCGCTGTTCGGCCCGCTCGCCCGGCGTCCCGCTCCCGCGCTCCGCAGCCGGGACGTTCCCGCACCGTCCCGCCGTTGGCGCTGGGCGACCGGGTCAACCACGATGCCCACGGCATGGGCACCGTCGTGGAGCTTCGTGGTGAGGCAGACAAGTCCCAGGCCGGAGTCGATTTCGGTGACGGAGTAGTGCGCTGGTTCGTGCTGAGGTTTGCCCCGCTGGAGAAGCTGTAGCTTCCTCTGCTGTGCACCCCCGCGGTTGGAAGGCGCTGGCCAGGGAAGCTGATGCCTGAGGGCTTCATCCCCGACCAGCGCCTGCACCCATCCAAACCGGTCAACGTCACAGCTCAGATGGGTTGCTGGGACATGTACTAATCGGCACGAAAGTAGCTAGACAAGTACAGTCTTCTGACCTGGAGAATGAGCTACTTTCGGGTCGACTTAGTAACGAACTGCTCAGAGCATGACCCTAGCTGGTCCTCGAGCGCAAGGTCGCGGCTTTGTCTGTCCGATTTATCCCGAGATTATGAGAAGCTGGACGAACCGTCGCCGGGGCGCATCCAGCGGAGCTTTTTACACCGTCGCCGTGCACTGAAGCGATCGCTACTCAAGAGAAGAAGTCCACGGCAACGTTGCAGCGGAAGGCCGGATGCCTTGAATGTGCGGGTAAGGGTTAGATATTCACACCGTGTCTGCGCAGCCACACCATCGGGTCGATACGCACACCGGCCACGCGTACTTCGAAGTGGCAATGGGGTCCGGTGGACTGCCCAGTGTTGCCCCGTAGCGCAATGAGGTCACCGGGTTGTACCCATTCGCCGACCTCTGCGATAAGCCTGGAGTTGTGGCCGTAATAGGTGACTACGCCATCGTCGTGAGCGATGGCCACCAATTTGCCGTAGCCGCCTTCGCGCTGGGAGATAATGACTTTCCCCGCGGCGGCCGCCCGAATCGGGCTACCCACCGGACCGGCAATATCGAGGCCCTGGTGAAACTCCGCGCCATGGAACCTGAAGCCGAAGGTGGAACTGATGTAACCGTCTGCCGGTCGAAACCACTCTGGAAGCTTCATTGGCGCTGGTGCCGCGATGCGCCGCTGAGCTCCATTGCTGCTGATTACCGCGGCCCGGCCCTGGTTGGAGGCGGAGTTCTGTGCGATGTCCGAGCTCGGTGTCACCTCGTGCGCGGTCGTGTTTGCCGCGCTCCCGATTAGGGTGCTCCCGCTCAACGTGGCGCTGGCGGTACTGGAGCCGGGCTCCGGTAGGGCCGAACCAGCCCCAAAGGCGACCACGCCCGCGCCTACCAGCGCAGTGCTGACGGCGATGGTGTATCGCGTTTTAGGGTCCACCGTTCCACGATGGCTCCCCCGGTAACTCCGGGGCTTTGCGTGACGCACTCAGTTTTTCCTTCGTCCGGGGAATAGGACGCCCGCCGGTGCTAGCTAGATCCAGTTTGACCGGATCATGAGACTAGCAACCAGAACTTCCTGTAACAGTGGTTCGGGTAAAAGCTGCGTGGAGTGGCGCCAGAGCTGGCCCGGGATAGGTTCCAGCGATCAGACACCCCGAGTACGGTACTTGTCGTCGGGTTAGCGAGCAAGCCCGGCCTGGCAATCATCGCCTTTGCGCAGTTCGACTCCCGGATAAGTGGCAGTTAGTTGTCATTAACTTCTGAATGTGACCGTTTGCTGCACCCATTCCGCGATCTCCTGAGTGCTCGCACCTGGGGTGAATACCCGAGCAACGCCTATCCGATGTAGTTCGGGCAGATCTGCGTCCGGGATGATCCCCCCACCGAAAACCACTACGTCCGAGGCGCCTCGCTCGTGCAGTAACTCGATCACGCGGGCGAACAACGTCATATGCGCACCCGATAGCACCGAAAGGCCGACGCAATCGGCGTCTTCTTGTATGACCGCCTCCACGATCTGCTCGGGGGTCTGGTGCAGCCCGGTGTAGCTGACTTCCATCCCGGCGTCTCGCAGCGTCCGGGCCACCACCTTGGCGCCTCGGTCGTGCCCATCCAGCCCGGGCTTAGCTATGACGACTCTGATTCGGGGCGTACGTGGGTCCACGGTGGCCTCCTTGACACACGTGACGCTACTGGCGCTTCTTCAGGTGAATCAATCTGCCACGCCTGCGCCGCCTTGTATGGTTCTCCGCGGCCGCGCCTTCGCTGTGCAAAATGGATTACATGAAAGTGCATGAGCGGATTGACAGTCGGTTACGAGATTTCATCCTTGCGCAGCCGGTGTTCTTCGTCGCCACGGTGCCGAGTTCTACCGATGGGCATATCAACCTTTCGCCAAAGGGACTCCAACGCAGCTTCGCCATCCTCGACGAGCATCGGGTGGCCTACCTCGACTACACCGGCAGCGGTGCCGAAACCCACGCGCACCTCCGAGACGACGGCCGGATCGTATTGATGTTCTGCGCATTCGCCGGACCACCCAACATCGTGCGGCTTCACGGTCATGGGCGGGCTGTCCTACCGTCCTCGCCGGAATACGCCACGTTACGTGGAAACTTCGAGGAGGGCGCTCGTCCTGGCCTGCGGGCGATCATCGAGGTAAACGTCCATCGGGTGAGCGATGCCTGCGGCTACTCCGTGCCGTTCATGGAATACGTCGGGGATCGCGATCTGCTGACACGGTGGGCTGAGCGGAAAAACGAAGAACAACTCCAGGAATACCGGGACCTCAAGAACTCGCGGAGTATCGATGGATTGCCCGCGTTATGATCCGAGCCACTCCAGTCCGAGCCGGTGCACAGTCGGTTGAACTTGCCTACTAGCCTCGTAACGGCCAGTCCATCTAAGGTGCACGTCGACCTTCTCGCCTCCTCGCCGCTTAGATCGTTCATGGCGCGGCGGTGAAGTTTGATGGAACTGTAGAACAGCATCTATCACCGCAGGCTCTTAACAACTCCGTATTCCTCTTCCCAAGGATGGATCACCGTAGTGGACCTGTTTGAATACCAGGCCAAGGAGCTGTTCGCCGCCCATGGTGTGCCAGTACTCCCGGGTGTCGTGGTCACCACGCCTGAGCAGGCTAGCGACGCCGCCGCCCAGTTGGGCGGCCCGGTAGTAGTCAAGGCACAAGTCAAGACCGGTGGTCGAGGTAAGGCCGGTGGCGTGAAGCTTGCCAACGATCCCGCTGAGGCGCGCCAAGTTGCGCAAGCGATCCTCGGTATGGATATCAAGGGCCACACGGTGCATCGCGTGCTGGTAACCCGTGCTAGCGATATTGCCTCCGAGTACTACTTCTCATTCCTGCTCGACCGTGCTAACCGCACCTTCCTGGCGATGGCCTCGGCAGAGGGAGGCGTCGAGATCGAGCAGGTGGCGGTGGAGAACCCCGACGCGCTTGCCAAGGTGCCGGTCGATCCGATCACTGGCGTAGACGAAGCTCTCGCCCGCGACATTCTCAAGCAAGGCCGCTTTCCTGTCGACGTCATCGATCAGACCGCCGGGGTAGTTGTGAAGTTGTGGCAGGCGTTCGTCGCCGAAGATGCCACGCTGATGGAGATCAACCCGTTGGTGAAGACGCCGGCCGGCGACGTCGTGGCCCTCGATGGCAAAGTCACCCTCGACGGTAACGCTGCGTTCCGTCACCCGGCACACGAGCAGTTCGCTGAGCCCGACGCCGTGGACCCGCTGGAGCGGGCCGCTTTAGCCAAGGACCTCAACTATGTCAAGCTCGACGGTGAGGTCGGGATCATTGGTAACGGTGCCGGTTTGGTGATGAGCACTCTAGATGTGGTTGCTTACGCCGGTGAGGAGTTCGGTGGTGTGAAGCCGGCCAACTTCCTTGATATCGGCGGCGGCGCCAACGCGCAGGTCATGGCCGATGGGCTGGAGATCGTCCTCTCCGATGCCAGTGTGCGCAGTGTTTTCGTCAACGTCTTCGGTGGGATCACCGCATGCGATCAGGTTGCGAAGGGAATAGTGCAGGCGCTGGAGCTGATGGATCGGCGTGGTGAAGCGGTCACTAAACCATTGGTAGTTCGGCTCGACGGTAACAACGTCGATGCTGGTCGGGCCATCTTGGATGAGGCGAACCACCCGCTGGTCGAACAGGTAGGCACGATGGACGGCGCGGCCAGCCGAGCCGCGGAACTTGCCGCGACTGGAGGTCATGCATAGCCATGTCGATATTTCTCAACGAGAAGAGTCGGGTCATAGTTCAGGGCCTGACTGGCTCCGAAGGCAGCAAACACACCCGCCGCATGTTGGGCGCCCGAACCCAGATCGTGGGCGGCGTGACCCCCGGTAAGGGAGGCCAGACCGTCGACTTCAGCGATGTGGGAGCGCCTGCTGTGCCGGTCTTCGACTCGGTGGCCCAGGCCATGGCCGAGACTCCCGCCGACGTCACCGTGGTATTCGTTCCGCCGAAGTTCGCCAAGGCCGCTGTCATCGAGGCCATCGACGCTGGCATCGGGTTGTGTGTGGTGATCACCGAGGGCATCCCGGTACACGACACCACCGAGTTCTGGGCGTACTCCCAGCTTGGAGTACGCGCGGGGCAGACCCGCATCATCGGCCCCAACTGTCCTGGCCTGATCACTCCCGGGGCTAGCAATGCCGGGATCATCCCGCCCGATATCGCCACGGCCGGTCCTATCGGTCTGGTCAGTAAATCTGGCACGTTGACCTATCAAATGATGTACGAGCTGGGCGATCTCGGCTTCTCCACCTGCGTGGGCATCGGCGGAGACCCTGTCATCGGCACCACGCATATCGACTGCCTGGCCGCGTTCCAGGCCGACCCCGACACCAAGGCCGTGGTGATGATCGGCGAGATCGGCGGCGACGCCGAAGAGCGTGCCGCGGCCTTCATCGCCGAGCACGTCACCAAGCCTGTCGTGGCATACGTGGCTGGCTTTACCGCACCCGTTGGCAAGACTATGGGGCACGCTGGTGCGATCATCTCCGGTTCGGCCGGAACGGCTGCTGCGAAGCAGGAAGCCCTGCAAGCGGTGGGCGTCAAGGTGGGCAAAACCCCGAGCGAGACCGCGCGCCTCATGCGGCAGATCGTGACTGCACTCTAGCCTTCACACGTGTTCAAAGAAGCTGACGAGGCGGCCGCATCGGTTCCGGTCACCGCAGCCATTGCGGCGGCGTGGGCGGCTGTGGCCGCCGTGGCGCCAATGCTCACGTTGGCGCTGCTGGCGTGGTTGGCGGATAGCCGATCGACTGTCCCGGCGACCGACGCGGTGCGGCTGGCGGCCGATTCGTGGCTCTTGGCACACGGTGTTCCACTGAACCTGTCGGAAGGTTCGTTCCGGCTCATGCCGTTGCTGATCACGGCGTTCATCTGCTGGCAGCTGGGTCGTGCCGGTGCAACCACTGCCAGAGCGGTGCACGCGCGCGGCTGGGGCGGTCACCTACGAACGGCGCTGAGCATCGCGGTGTGGTACGGCGCTCTCGGTGCGGCTGTCGCCCTCTGGGGACGACTTCCGGGGGTGCAGGCTACTCCGTGGCTGGCCGCCGTCGTCCTCGCCGGTGTCGCCCTGGCGATGAGTCTGCTTGGTGCCCTGGCCGGCACCGAGTCGGGCCGCGAGCTACTGGCGGGCCTGCCGTCGGTTGTCAGAAATGTGTACCGGGCCGCCACAGTCGCTGTCGCGTGCGTGTTAGCTGCGTCGGCAGTGTTGACGTTGGTGATGCTGACGGTCTCACTGGGATCGGTTGCCGATGTGGTCGACGGCTACTCGCTTGGGGTAGTAGGCGGCGCCGGGCTGCTACTGCTCTGTGTGGTGTACCTGCCGACGTTGACGGTGTGGTCGGCGGCATACATCACTGGTCCTGGGTTCGCGGTAGGCGCCGGTACCACTGTGGGCGTGAGTGAGGTGCGGCTAGATAACGTGCCGGCCTTTCCGCTGCTGGCCGCGGTGCCCACCACGCCCGCTAACACCGCGGCGCAGCTCTTGCTGGCGCTACCCGTGCTGGCGGGTCTGGCCGCGGGTATCTGGTTCTCGCGGCGGCACGGTTGTGCGCCGGTGCGGGGGATGCTGCTGGGTGCGCTCGCGGTGGGGGCGCTGTCTGGTGCGGTGTTGGGCGGTGCGGCCGCGCTGGCCCACGGATCGTTAGGAGCCGGCGCGCTGTCCGAGCTCGGACCACAGGCCTGGCAGGTCGCGGTGTTTTCCGCTGTCAGTATCGGCGCGGGCAGTCTGTCGGGTGCCGCTATCGATCGTTGGGTCGTGCCGTGGGTGCTGCGGTTGTTTCCAGGCCCCCTCGAGCCAGTTGCGCCGCGCGAGGAGATGTTGAGCTACGAGCACCGACCTAGTGGTGTCCAACTCGACGGCACCCGCGATTTTGAGGCCTGAAACGGCAAATGTTGAGTTCGTCGACGAAGCGCTAGCGTCCGCGTTCTACTTCCCAGACTTCGGGTTGGTTGCCGTGCGATGGGAATCCACCGGCCCGCTTCAGCATGGCCGCCAAGTGCATCATGTTCCAGGTGGCGAACGCGGTATTGCGGTTGGTGAAATCGTTCTCCGGCCCACCCGAACCCGGATCGGAGTACGACGGACCGGGACCCACCTCTCCGATCCAACCCGCGTCCGACTGAGGCGGGATGCTGTACCCGATGTGCTGCAAGCTGTAGAGCACGTTCATGGCACAGTGCTTGACGCCGTCCTCGTTGCCGGTGACCAGGCAGCCGCCTACCCGCCCGTAGTAGGAGTACTGTCCGGTGTCGTTGTACAGATGCGAGCAGGAGTAGAGCCGCTCGATGAACAGTTTCATCACCGAGCTGTTGTCGCCCAGCCAGATCGGTCCGCACAGCACCAGGATGTCGGCAGCCAGCACCCGCCGATACAGCTGTGGCCATTCATCGCTGAGCGCGCCGTGCTCAGTCATGTCCGGGGACATGCCGGTGGCGATGTCATGATCGAGCGCGCGCAGCTGGCTCACGGCGACACCACGACTCTCCATCAATGTCGCGCTGCGGTCGATCAGCGCCTGGGTGTGACTACGCTTCGGAGAACGTTTGATCGTGGCGTTGACATAGAGCGCGCGCAGATCGTCGAATCGGTAGTCGTTGGCGGATTCGCCTTGTTGCTCTGGCACGGCTGGTATTCCTTCTTAGCGGGGCTAGGGGAGCATAGGTCACGTCGGCCGGACTCACCGGCCAGCCCGATACGGCGCTCATTGAGCTTAGGCGGTGTGCGGCTGCGCAGTGGTCGGCAACCTCGTCGCCCATTACGCGCACGCCTTGCCGATAAGGCCGTCCACGTCGTCGGCGCATCCCCAGGAGAGCGTCACCCCTCCGCCGCCGTGCCCGTAGTTGTGAGCTATCGGCGTTCCATCGGGCTAGGGTGCTTGCGTGGCTGAGTCTAGCTGGCGGTAGGTCTTACCCATTTAATGTCGCTAAACCGAGCGAAGTCACGATCAAAGCTCACCACCTCGCATCCGTGCTCTACGGCGATGGCCGCGAGCACCGCATCGGGCACGAGATCACCGCTAGCTTCGGC
>JBGTNI010000118.1:0-3112 GCA_041743105.1 Mycobacteriales bacterium
CGCGTGTCCTACCCATGACCGTCCCCCGTCTCGTCCGATGTCAGTAGGACGCGCATCGGTCGACGACGTTGCTCCCAGCCTCAGTAGGTGAGTCGAGCGATGAGGGGCAGGTGATCGGAGGTGCCCCTCATCGAGTCCCGGGCCGCCGCCGCGGCCAGTGCAGGGATGCTGTCGTAGTTGCCGTAGACGACCCTGTCGACCGTGCCCAGGGAGGAGAATCCCGCGGTGTCGGCGCGGCGGGCGCACTCCATGACTGCTGGGCCGGCCACCCCCGGAGTGGTCGTCGGTAGCCCGATCCCGATCTCCACGATCTACCTCCCGGCTGCGAGGTGAACCAAGATTAGCCACGGACCAGCGCGACGGGTCGCGGTAGCAGATCGGGAGGGGTCCCCGGTCTTGTGCGCGCGGGTACTCGGCGCAGCGCAACACGCCGGGGTCCAGCGCCAGGGGACGCGGCGGTGGCGAGCGTTGGGGCCCGGCACGACGACGTGTCAGGCGCTTTCCCAGAGGCCGAGCGTATTCCCCTCCGGGTCCTTGAAATAGGCGAACGCGCCCATGCCCCGCCATGCGGCCCTCGAACACCAGACCTGCGCACCAAGAATGCGTAGGTTCTGATGTTTGAGCTGGGTTGCCTACACCCCCCCGGCTGGCCACGGGACGAGCTGGGAGCCGGCCTTGCGTCGTTGTGGATCTCTGGCGTGGCACGGTTCGTGGCACGAAATGACGGCGCACTAACCTCTCCGAGTGAGCACCGTGAACCGCGTGACGTGCATGAATGAGCTTGGGTGAGCATCGTGTACCCGGTGAGCGGATTACTCGTAATGCGTAGGTCTGGGGTTCGACTCCCCAAGGCGGCTCCGCAGGTCAGAGGCAATTTCCGACCCTGCCGGCAGCCCGATTCAAGGCTCTCGTGGCCTCAACCGGCTGCATCTTGCTCTCGTGGCCTCACCTCGCCCGTCTCGCGGACGCCGCCGCGGCACCATCGGATGGCTGCCCAGCGGCTCCGCCCGGGTCAAGGTCTACGCCGGTATCGACCAGCTCACGGGCAAGACACTCTGGCTCCGCGAGACGGTTAGCGCGCAGGCGACGCAGGCCGAGACCAAACGCGAAGCAGCGTGCCGCGCGTCTGGCCGAGGCTGCCACCTTCAAAGTGCGTGGAGTGGCCTCAGTTGTGATCGAAACGGATTCTCCCGTGCTCCCGGAGCAAATCCAGCCATGCGGGCTATCTCGCCATCGCTCAATCCGCGTTCGCGCATCCTAATACCGATTTGCTGAGCCAGCTCGGCGGACTCGATCGGCAATTCATCGCTGGCTGGCTCTCGAACCTTCCAGCCTCGCGCATTAAGGGCGCTATAGAAGTTGACGCGTTCCTGGTTGCCAACCAAGTCAAGCCGGTAAGCCCGCTCCAGTATGGCCTGCATGGACACTCCCCACTCTCGCTTCAAATCAATTAGCTTTCCAATCGTGAGGTTGCGGAGTTCCGGCCGGATGACATGTTCTGGCATCAAGAACTCGGCAGCGAATGCGTTCGCCTCCTGCTCCATGTCGGCAGAGGTGAGTGAACTGTGTAGGGAGAGATGGCCGATCTCGTGTGCCAGCGTGAGTCGTTTCCTGTCCGTCGGCAGCGCGCTGTTGATCAGAACGACGGGATGATCCCCAACCCATTGCGATAGACCATCGACGCGTGTCGTTCCGAAGTCCTCGTCAATGACGATGCATCCAGCGGACTCAAGCCAGCGAGTCAAGTGCAACACTGGCCCAAGTGGCATCCTCCATTGTGCCCGCGTAAGCAACGCGGCTGCTGTGGGATCTGTCTCCTCCGGGTCGAACGTAGGAACAATATTGTTTGATCGAATGGAGACCTCTTCGAACAGCAACGAAGCGTGCAAACGGTGCATGTTCAATCGTGCTTCGAGCCGCCGCCAGAAACTCGCTTTCGTAGTTTTCTGCCTACGCATGTGCGAATCTATCGCCAACGCGCCCTGCATGCGCCGCCCGTACTGTAGAAATTGAACGGTGACGCTGTATATTTCGGCGAATTGGGCGAGAGTTACTCCATCAGGCACTCGCTGATCGTTCTCGTACCGAGAAAGTGTCGCTTGCTTAATGCCAAGCTTGCCGCAGACATCGTCTTGCGTGAAGCCCTGAGCTTTTCGTGCAATGAGCAGAGTCTCCCCAACGCCGGTCACAACGAGATACCATCCCCGTCTTGATTGTCGGTGGGGGCATCGAACAAGTCGATTTCCGGCAGGTCGGGTCGGGTGATGGGCTTCCAACCGATAGCGCCCACGCCTTCACGCGGCTCATCGAGATCAACAGCCCAGATGGGGTTGTCCTTGCCATCGCGGAATGAAATGACAGCTGGGCCGACTCGACGCTCTTCATGAATCCACCTGTAGCCGGCACCCAGCGTGATTGATTCAAGGCTCGGAAGCTGCGAACCCTGCGTCCAGAACTCCAGCGCGGCCGCGGTGGGATATGTGCTGATCTTATCGTCTGGACGATGGCGCTTGATCCGAATCTGGTAGTTCTGGGATACCCAGATTTCCCTGAGCGGCTCGCGGTCGATCGTCTCGACTGCCGGGTTCCCATCTGAGGATGCAACCAGCCGGGCCCAGATTCGATCATGGATGAGGTTGGCGAGGCAGCGTTCGCTCATCGTCGGGAACCAGGACGGCCGCCACTCCCTGAGGTCCGCGATGTCACCCCGTGCACCGCGCACGGACCACGCGAGGTCCTCGAGGAACTTGTCGCCAAGACCGGAGATCACGGCGTGCTGATCATGGGGCGAAAACATGCCAGGAAATATACCACCCGTGATCTTGGTCCAGCGACGTGACACGCTGGACATCCGATCTTCGGTGTGAGGGTGTGCCGCGCGGCAGCGGGTCGTTTGTCGGCTGGGTCCTGCCGTACCGTCGGGGTGTGGCGTTCTGTCGGTGCCGGTTGCGACCCTGACCACGAAGTCGTGACGTCGAGCGACCGGGGATCACCGATGGTCGAGCACTCCGCACCGCGCCGTCCTGCTGCCGGCCAGGCCGGGCGGGTGTACCTCGACGTGTCCTACGCCGAGAAGGACCAGGCCAAGGCGATCGGCGCCCGATGGGACCAG
>JBGTNI010000119.1:0-3856 GCA_041743105.1 Mycobacteriales bacterium
AGTCACTGGACAGGACCCGCGGCCCTTATTCCGTTTCCCATTGGGCGCACGTGACGCACGCACGCTGGGAATCGTAAACGAGTTATGCTACGCGGCGTTTCGGTGGACGGTTGACACGCTGGGTTGGAAGGGTACTTCTGGCGGGATGACGGTCGATAAGGTGGTCCAGCGGGTGCTAAGCGCCGCTCAAGAGGGCGAGATTGTGCTGATGCACGTCGGCTCACATCCCACGGATAGGTCCACGCTAGATGCCGATGCGTTGCCGCACATCATCACCGAGTTGGGGGCCAGGGGTTATGACTTCGTCTCGCTCCCCGACGCGCTCTCCCGTGGCCGGTAGAGGTGGCAGAGCGATCCACTTGCGCTCTGCGCACGGTAGGTCGCTACTGTTCCGGCTTCAGGATGAAGGTGACTGCGTCGGTAGTCTCGACTCGGGTGACCGTTTCAGGAAGTTGCTCATCCCGGACACCCAGCAACCGCTGAGCGGGAGTGCCGCGCACATCGTCCCGGAGCACCACGACGCTGCGGATACCTTGGGCGCGTAGGTAGTCGATGCTGGTGGCTTCGGGGATCTGTAACGCCGATTCCTTAATGCGACTCTGGCTTTTAGGAATCAGACTGCTGGAGCCGTTTACTACCGGGGTGAACGTGCCGACCGTCCACAACATCGCACGTGTGTTGTTGTGAACGTAAGCGGCGGGGAGTACCAGCATTGGACCTTCCGCGCGTTGTACGGCTGCTGGCGTTGACGGAACTTTCGGGTGCGGGGTAGCACTGGTTCCCTCTAGCCCCACAAGCAACGCGGGGATTAGGAGCGCGGCCGCGATGAGCGTTTTCCGCGGTCTCCTCGCGAGCGTTTTTCCTATCCTACTGACAAAACCAGCCGCCAACACCGCTAAGAGAAGCGCAGACCATAGCACTAGTCTTCCAGGAGTGCGGATTGCGTCCCACCCAGGTAAAAGGTTGTACAGCACTAGGTAGCTGTAGCGTCCACCGGCGATTTCTGTTCCCATTGCTAGCACCGCGCTCACGAAGATCGCCGTGACTAACGATACTCGAACCCAGATATGCCAGATGGAGAAGAAAGCTCCGGCTAACGCACATGCCAGTAGTGCGAAACCGGGCAAAAGTGTAATCTCGTCGATTCCCTTATAGTTAGAGCCAACCAGTAGCTGTTCGCGCCAGGCGGCGTGCTTATCGCCCCACGCTTTCGAGTTCGCCGGTGCTGTAAAAAACCCTCGCCATGGAGGTGAGAACAACCGTATCTCTTCGGGAGTTCGCTTGGTTTGTCCGTGGCGTTCGACTAATCGCAGACTTGGTGCGGCCATAAAAAACGTAACAATCCCGAAGATCATCCCGCCGACGCCATTTGCCAGCAGCAGTCGACTTGGCAGTGGGCATCGTCGGTGTCTGATCCAGCTGACTGCTACGGCTGTCCCGGATAGTAGACACAAGCCGAGCAGTACATAAACAAACGGCAGTCCGACAGCGAATCCGATGCTGATCTGCCACGCGGCGATTAGCCAGCCTGCTAATGCCCAGCGGGGTTGGGCTTTGTCGCGTTCGAACCCGCGTGTCAAGGAAAATCCGTGCCCACGGCATAACGCGGCGAGCGAGAGCGCGATCCCGCCGGTGGAAAGGATGTTTAGGTGACCGTCATGGGCATATGTCCACGGTGCGAAAGCAAATGCCATACCCGCAAGTACCGCGCCGGGCCAGTTCGAACCCAACTGGCGCACCAGCGCGTAAGCTCCGATGAATGACAGCGCGCGCGCCGCTACATAGAGCAGGTTGATCCGAATTATTGCGTCCTGTGATCCTTCTCCGATAAAGCTGAACGGTGCATATCCGAGCAGTGAGTCGCTGAAGGCGAAACTGTCGATCTCTGGGAAGAACGTGTTGGCGTTCCACAATTGGCCCGGGTTAATCGGCAGGATGTGGCCTGGCCAACTCAGCAGATACGCTTGAGCAAGGGGATCTCCTAGGTCCATAGGCACTGTTGTGCCGGCGTGGCGCAGCGAAGGCCACTGCATCAGCGCAGCCAGAACCACCGCACCGAGTACTACAAGGCTCCCTTCTCGAAGGAACAGTTTTTTCATGCCGGTGCCTTAGCCTTTCGTTACCGCCGAGCCGATCTTGCCTGGCTTGTTGCTACGCCTGGGTGCCGTGGTGTTGTGGCAGCTGCCAGTGATGAGGGGATGCTGGGCTGGATAGTACCCAGGTGTGCATCAGCTGCCTCGTAGTGGATGCTGGGCCGAAGTTTCGCTGTCTCGGACGCGGTGAAATGTCTGGCGTGTCAATGTCTTCCTTAATTAGTGTGAGATCCTGAAGCATGCCTTTTCCTTGACCTGGCTCTGGTTCCCACCCCCGTCACGTAGCCACCTCACGACTCATCGCTTACGCCGCACTGGGCGAGTTGGTGCCGCTGTACCCGTTGTACGCGCTGTTGTTTGCCGACTCGGGGCTGTCGGTGGCGCAGATCTCCACCCTGCTCGCGCTATGGAGCGGTTGCGCCATAGTGTTGGAAATTCCCTCCGGCGCGCTCTCCGACATCATGTCGCGCCGTACCGTCCTGATGGCAGCTAGCCTGCTCCGCGCCGCCGCGTTTGGCCTATGGGTGCTGTTGCCGAACTACCTAAGCTTCGCGATCGGCTTCGTGGTATGGGCGGCAGCGGAATCGCTGATCTCCGGCACGTGGGAGGCGCTTACCTACGAGCACCTCGACCAGCACGGAGCATCCGAACGCTATGCCGCTACCGTGGGCCGGGCCAGCTCCGCGCAATGGATGATGACGCTGCTGGCCACGATCTGCGCTGCACCGCTATTCGCGCTGGGCGGCTACAGCCTCGTGGCCGCAACCAGCGTAGTGGCTGCGCTCGCGCAGGCAGGAATCGCGTTGGTCCTGCCGCGTGGTGCTCCCCACCCCCAGCAGCCGTCGCGATTTCTGGCCACGTTTCGCACCGGAGTCGGCGAAGCAGCCCGCAATGGCGGAGTCCGACTGCCGTTGCTGGCGGGGGCGTTGCTGGCTGGGCTGGTGGGCGTGGACGAGTACGTTCCGCTGCTGTTACACGCCGGCGACGTAATCCTAGTCGTGATCCCACTGCTGCTCGGACTGCTGCCGCTGGCGGCCGCTGCTGGGGGCTGGGCCGCAAGCACCTGGCCCGACCTCGCACCCCGCGCGATCGTAGCCTCGTTGGCTGCGGCCTCTTTTGTGACGGTGGTCGCGGCGGCGGTCGCACCGATCTATGGACTCGTCGCTCTGGCAGTCTGGTACGGAATGGTGGAGTTCGCCCGGGTGGTAGCCGATGTGCGATTGCAGCACGCCGTGCGCGGCCCGGCCCGAGCCACCGTGACGTCCGTGGCCGGGTTCGGCGGTGAAATCGCAGCGGTGGTGCTGTTTCTCGCGGTCGCGGGGGTTAGCTAGACCTGAGCCGAGACCATCGCCGATCGCCGGCTACCTGTGGAGATTGACCGTTCTATGGTGGATATATTTCGACTTCTTGGCTAAAAACGTCTCACCCTAGCCATGTGGTGTGGGCGTGACTGGCATGAGATCGTAATCGTATGAGCGCTCCTGACACGACCGAATCGGGTCACCTGCGGTTGCTTCGGGCGCTGCGGGAGGGCGGCAAGGACGCACTTGCGCAGCGGATAGGGATCGAGTGGCTGGAGGCTTCCCCGCAGCGTCTTGTCGCGACGATGCCGGTGGCGGGCAATACGCAGCCCTACGGGCTGCTACACGGCGGAGCTTCCTGCGTGCTAGCCGAAACCCTCGGTTCGGTGGGGGCGATTTTGCACGCCGGACCCGAGGCCACAGCAGTGGGAGTGGAACTTAACGCCACCCATCACCGGGCGG
>JBGTNI010000120.1:0-63918 GCA_041743105.1 Mycobacteriales bacterium
ATGGTTACCGAGGTGGCCGACTGGATCGCCGCGATCGCCCACCCGGACGGTGGCGTGCCGACGGTGTTGCCGTCCGCAGACGGCCACCCGCGCGCGCCGTGGATGGAACCCAACCCCGAGGCGGGCTTCCTCACCTACGCGCTCGCGGCCAGGCTGTGGCGGCTCGGCGTGCGGCACCCGTGGCTCGAGAAAACCACCACCTGGTGTTGGAGCCAGATCGACGCGATCGAAAACCCCGGCGGCTACACCGTCGAGTTCGCCCTGCAGTTCCTCGACGCCGTACCCGACCCCGCCCGCGCCGCTGCGGCCGTCGACCGTTTCCGCTCCGCGATCCGCGACGACGGCACGGTCGCCGTCCCCGGCGGCGTCGAGGGTGAGCACCTCAGACCTCTCGACATGTCCCCACGCCCTGGCGCTCCGAGCCGAGCACTGTTCAGGGACGACCAGATCGCGGCCGATTTGGACCGGCTCGAGCGTGAGCAGCTCGACGACGGCGGCTGGGACTTCCACTTCCTGCACTTCTCACCCGGCCAGACCGTGGAATGGCGCGGCCTGGTCACCCTCGGCGCCATCCGAACCCTGCGCGAACACGGCAGGGCGTGAACCTTTGGCCGGGCCGATGAGGCACCTCGGTCACAGGCGGAATCCAAAAGTCGAGATTATGCGCGAGGAGGCGGATCGGATGAACTCGCTAATCGAGGATTTCGAGATCAAGGTCGATCCCAGGGTCTTTCATGAGCAAATAAATCCTTCCGTGGGGTTACTAGATCGATCACATGTAGTTCGGAGCCCCATACCCCAGTGGACTACCTTAAACCGTTTTTCTACTTCGGAACGACTCAGCTAGCCGCAACAGAACGGATCTGATGTAGTGCTGCCGCCGGAGTTTTACAGAAGCTGGGCAACGAGTGGATGGCCCCTTGAATGAGGGGAAGGTCAGTGTCAGGGTTTAAACCGCCGTGGAATTTTCCGCTGCTCCATGAACGGTTTCTTTCTCAGCGAGACTGGTTTCGCCTTAGGAGTTGGCTGGTCGGCGAGCAGGCGTTCAGGACCTCTCGCGGCAACGAATGGGCCGACGACTCCGGGTGCCAATCCGCGGGACCAATTGTTATCGCCACTGCGGTAAAGGTGCTTGATATAGGAGGTGTGATACTCCAACGGCGGAGTAACTGCGTGGATCGTCCTGTCGAGAATCTCACCGAAGGCGTTGTTGCGTATCTGGTCGAATCCCTCGCCGCCTGGGGCAGGGAAGACGAGATGGTAATCGTCTGAGGGAAACAACCGGTTGAACCCATCAGGGTCGAGCTCGGGTCTGGGAATAACGCGTACCGTAACTCGATCATCCATCCCCGCCTCCCTCAGCGCTGCCCGCCAAAACCGCACCCGCTCGGTAGTAGTCATCGGGTTACGTTCCGGGCTGGTGTTGGTGTCACAGTCGCGATAGAAGTCGCGCAGATGCGGCGGCGGATCGAGTGCGGTGTTGAGGTCGGCTTTCTCGTCTATCACCCCGAGGGCAAGCTCCGGCCAGTCGCGCAAAATGGTGCGCAGCGTGTCAAGGTGAGCAATAGACACGATCTGGTAGCGACCGAATGTCACGGCTGACTGGTCGTAAATCGGTGACCGGTAGGCTTCCGGGTCCAGCAAACCGGCGGCGGCGGCCGCGACTTCCTCAAGCTGAGATTGCCAACCCCGAGGCATACGTGCCCCCAGACTCGAACGCACGCGAAGGAAATGGCGGCTTTCTTCCAACGTTCGTAGTCTGGCTTGTTCATCTGCTATTACTTGGCGGGTAGGAACCGATAAAACCCAAAGGCCGGTTTCAGGATCTCGTCGGTTATAGTGCACCGGCTTGGTGTTCTGCTGATATACTGAAAGACTAAAAACGCGAGCGTCGGCGTCAAGCCAATCAGCAACGGTGGGGTGATGCTGGAGGCGGTTGTCGTGTAGATCCTGCGTCACATATCGGCCGAGTCCGGTTTTTTCGTAGCCAATTTGGAGGCGTTCCAGAATTCCCAACAAGCTAATCGGCCCAGGGGTGGCCGTATGAGCGGCATGAACACGATACCCGGCTTCATCGGCGAAGAGGCTGAGTAACCTATCAGTTGTTTCGCGATCACGTAAGCCATGCTCAACAATGAGGCTTACTCCTCTTCCCGCAAAATATGCTAATACCCGATCAAACCATATCCGTGAATCGAAGCGAACCAGATCATCAGCTGTACGGGGATCTCTCTGTAGTTGCGCCCTATAGCCAGGGTGAAAATATTTGAACATGTCGACATCGAAAACCGCCGCCGGACGTCCTATTACCGAACGGTCAGGTTGAAGGATTTCTGGTGCGGCCATTATTTTTCTTGCCAGAGTGGTTTTACCTGCCCCAGGTTGAGCTGTGCTGACGACGACAATCGGGTTCTCGTCAGATGGAGCGTCTACCGGGAGGGTCGGCAGGATTCCTTCAGTAAAGATGCGGTCGGAGAGGCTCTCCGGTAACCGATATTGCTGTTCTCCTGGATCGGTCACTGCAGGGTACCTCGGAGGGAGCGGAGCGCCCGGCCGTCGTGGTTTAGCACGTTCCGCACCGCGGCCGCATCGTTAGGGTCAAGGTCGCGTAGCCGTGACGTCCATTCTGTTTGGCGGCGCTGCCACGATGTGATATTCGCCTGCGAGGCCGTGGGACGCTCCTTTTCTTGATGGATCTCGTCGGCGGCATAGCCGATGAGTTCTCGCAAGATGTCTACTGCAGCTTCGTACGAGGCTGATTCCTGAAGTGAGACCTGTGACGCGTCTCCGTCCTGTGGGGCCATTGTCAGCCCTCCGTTCGTCTTGGTGGGTATATCCCATATAACGCCGAACACCCTGAATTAGCAACGAAACTTGGCGTTCGGGGACACGCGGGGCGCTCGGCCGAATCGATCCTGGAGAACCTAGGATCAGTCACATGTCTAGTTACATCGGTTGGCTGCGTGACCGTATTGGACCGGACCCGATCCAGCTCAATTTCGCGGCCGTGTGTATTCGGGACGGGAACCGAGTCCTGCTGCAACGTCGCGGTGATAATGACGCGTGGGGTTTTCCCGGGGGAAGCATTGAGCTCTGGGAATCGGCAGAGGAGGCAGCCATCCGGGAGGCTGCGGAAGAAACCGGTTTAGCGATAAAAGTCGACGGCTTGTTAGGAGTCTACTCCAAATATCAGCACGTTTATCCCAGCGGAGACATCGCCCAACCGATCACAATCTTCTTCTGTGGCGTCCCGATAGGGGGTCAGCTCCGCGGGGATGGTGTGGAGACACTTGATCTTCGATATTTCACGTTGGATGAGATGCCGCCGCTTTTCAATCAGCAACACCGAGACGCTCTAAACGACCTGGCTGCGGGGCGACGAGGCGTATACCGATGACATCGCTTCGCGCCTACCAGGGTTACTTCTTTAAGGCTAACGGTCCTGTCCCGGTTTACGTGGCAGCCTCCTCGACGAGCTGGGCATTGTCGCTCCCCGAGGTGCTCGTGGCGTGCTCTGTGAAGGAGATTGGCGAAGACGCGCTGCGGTAGCGCGGACATTTGGCAGCGATCTAACCAACGGCGCGAGCTGCTTCACGACATCAGGAGTACCGACCAGGAAGGCCATTCGCTGAGTTTGGCCATCAACCAGCGGGAATTGAAAAAACCGGCCTCCCGCGGCTTGGACTAACACCGAGCCCGCGGCAATGTCCCAGGGGTTTGTGTCGATCCCCACGTACGCGTCGAGTTCGCCCGTCGCTGTAGCGAAAAGATCACACGATGTTGAACCGGTGCGCCGAAAGTCTTGTATCTCAGGTAAAACCAACTCCAAAAGATCAAATGTCATTGGACGGCGTGCTTCCTCCGTGGATACCGCGATTGAGATAAGTGCCTGTTCTAGACGCTGAGTATTTGAAACTGAAGGCCTTCCTCGGCTGCCAATAACCCCTTCTTCGTCACACGCAATCCATTCCCCAGAATAGGGTTTAACAATTGCTCCGGCTACTAACTTCCTGTCTCTCTCGGCGGCAACGACAACTGCATAATCAGGCCGCCCCCGGACAAAGTTCGCGCTGCCATCGAGAGGATCCACGATCCACCGTATGCCCGAACTTCCAGGACGGTCTCCCCTCTCCTCGCCCAAGAACGCGTCATCGGGCCGACGACCACGGATAAACTCGATGATCGCCTGCTCGGTCGCGAGATCGACATCTGTCACGATGTCCCGGAAGGAGGTTTTGTGACGCGGCGTAGCGGCATGGACACCTGAACCTATAACCTCCGCCCCTTCCAGAGCAGCTGCTAAGGCTAGCTGTCCGAGGGTTGCCGGCTCGTTGCCCATCCTGCCCTTGTTCTTCTGCTGGTGGTCTAATCTCCGAACAACGCTGCAAAACCTTCACAAGAGGTCTGTCGGATCGGCGATCGAAGGCTCGCCGTGCGCTATTGCCACTAATAATTTAGCTGACCTTGGGGTTGTCAAACCACAATTAAGTCAAGGATTTGAAGGAAATGAAAGCCAGAGCGGTCAAAGCTCATGCCCATGCCGGCCAAGGAAGCCGAGGCAGCAGTACAGACCGACGAGGGTTCACACCTGAGCCGCAGGTGGATTCGGAATCGCGCTCGGTGACCTGGGATTTTTCTAGTGCTGTGACGATTCCATGAGTTCTTGCGGCGCGATATCGTGTACCGAACCGGGCAGGCCGTCTGACATCCATAGCAGGCGACCTGACAGTGAGATAACGGCTTGAATATTCACCCCGAACCGATGTTTATGCCCGCAGTAAAATGACAGGTCCGCGACGCTATCGGTAGCGATGATCGTGCCATCGAGTATCACGAAGCGCCCCGGCTCCGACAGCGTTGTCCGCAGGGTTGGGCGGTGCGCAGCAAGCAGGTTCACGGCCTCGCTCACGTAACGCCATACCGTACCAACTGAATCGCCCTGGGTTTGTTGGAGGGCGAGTTCTCCTGGCCGCGGGTGCGGTCGGGAGTTGTTTTGACAGTAGTGCTGCTGTTTCTTCTGGATCGGTGTCAGGTAGTCGATCGAGGAGTGCAACCTGTTCTTGTTAAACCAGTGCACCCATGACAGGGTTGTGAGTTCGAGCTCGTCGGCGGTGGGGAAGGGGCCGTCGATCTTGACGCATTCGTTCTTGTAGAGCCCGACGACGGACTCGGCCATGGCGTTGTCGAATGAGTCACCCACGGAGCCGATCGAGGCGAGAGCGCCGATGTCGGCGAGCCGCTGTGAGTACCTCAGAGCCGTGTATTGCGCTCCCGCATCGGAGTGATGGATCAACCCTTCGACGGTTTCGTCGGCGCGGTCGCAGGTCCACAGGGCCATCTCCAGGGCGTCTAGGGGCAGTTGGGTCGGCATCTGGTTAGTGGTTCGCCAGCCGACGATCCGGCGGCTGAACACATCGGTGACGAACGCGGTGAAGGCCATGCCCGACCACGTCGGCACGTAGGTGAAATCCACGACCCAGAGTTGGTTCGGGCGATCGGCGCTGAACTGGCGTTCGACCAGATCCGGCGGACGCACGACCGCGGTGTCGGGGCGGGTCGTGACGAACTGCTTGCCGCGACGCACTCCTTGCAGGCCTTGCTGGTGCATCAAGCGCTCAACGGTGCAGCGGGGCACCTCAATTCCCTCGCACTTGAGCAGCCGCCACATCTTGCGGGCACCGCTGATCCCGCGACCCTTGTCGCGGTGCCAGAAGACCCGCTCGATGTCCTCGATCAGTTCCGCGTCCCGCAGCGCCCGGGCCGAGACCGGCCGGGTCCTGAAGGCGTAGTAGGTCAACGGGGCGATCTTGCAGCCGTGCTCGGTGAGCACGGTGCAGATCGGCTCGACCCCGAACCTGTCTTTGTGGTCGTCGATGAACTGAACTACCACGGCAGTCGCGGGTCGAGCTCCCGCGCGAAGAACGAGGACGCCGCCAGAAGGATCTCGTTGGCTCGCTTAAGCTCACGAACCTCAGCCTCCAAGTCCTTGATCTTCTTCGCCTCACTTGTTGTGGTCCCGGGTCGTTCGCCGGCGTCGATCGCGGCCTGCTTGCACCAGCCACGCAACGTGTCAGGATTGACCCCGCTCCGCTGCCCGATCCCGATCACCGCCGCGTTCAACGACAGCTTCAGATCTTCCTTCCTGGCCTCGACAACAAGCCGCACCGCACGCTCACGAAGCTCCTGCGGATACTTCCTCAGTGCTGGCATGATCATCATCCTCTCGGGGAATCAGACCCTCCAACAAACCCGGGGCGATTCACTATGACATCGGCCGGGACGTCGCGAAAGACAATGAGATACCCGTCGGCGACGCTTGCCCGCGGCGGGTTTCCCCCGAACTTGCTCGCCTGCAGTTGCAGAATCTCGGGAAGGCCGGTGAAGGGTACCCGGAACGTGATGCGGCTGCCACTGATGTAAGTCGGGGTAGAGCGGTTTAATACCGCGCGCATTATGTCGTGGGACACGTCGATGCGCTCATCGGTCACACCACCTGTTATCCCGGCCTCGTCCAGACGTGGCTCCTGTATTAGGTAACGCTGGATGACTTCTTCAGCGAGCTGTTCATAAGGCCGTGCGAGAACTTCATCTGCGCCTGCTTGTCTAACCTCGTCGACAGCATTCCGAATTCGCTGCTCCAGCCACGAGCTCAGATTCCCCCGAGCGAACAACGTCTCCTGACTTGTCACGCTTCATTCCCTTCAGCCGTCCCCGCACGCCCAAGAGCTGGGCGTACGGACTGACGTCAACAGTAATCGCCACAGGCGACAACATGCGGTAGTTGCTAACAGGTTCGTAGGTCAGTCCTGGTAGTTCACAGTGCGGCGACATGGTTACCACAAGAGGGACATAGCAGCTCCCGTTACCCTTATGAGCCCGATGAAGCAGACCGCCATCATTAGGCGAGTTCGGCGCGAGAAACGAGGTCACCGAAGCGGGCGTATCCAAGAAAAACTCACCGCTTATGGCCTAAACTCAATTCGGAGCGCCGCAGCCGTCACGTAGCCGTCAAAACACACGAAAAGAGGGGCCATCCGAAGCCGGATAGCCCCTCTGACCTGCGTAAACGTTGTCGGGATGACAGGATTTGAACCTGCGACCCCTTGACCCCCAGTCAAGTGCGCTACCAAGCTGCGCCACATCCCGATCGTGCGCTACGAAGCCTAGCGCACGCTGATTCGAACATCGCGAGTCACACCGGCTCAGTAGGCTCCCCGTATGCCTCACCCCGAGATACTCACCGACCAGGCGTTGAACCGAGCGTTACTAGCGCGACAGGGACTGCTAGAACGCAAGCAGGCCAGCATCACCGATACGGTGGAGAGCATCGGCGCGGTGCAAGCCCAATACTGGCCGGCGGTGCCTGTCGCGCTGTGGTCGCGCATGCATAACTTCTCCCCCACCGTGCTCTACCGCGCGCTTACAGATGGTGAGCTCGTCACCGGACAGATGATCCGCGGCACGCTGCATGTGGTGACGGCGCGCGAGTACCCCGGCTACGCCGCTATGGCGGCAGAATCCGGCACCGACCGCTGGCACCGCACCAAGGCTGAAACAACGGCAGAGATGGAACTCATCCGCCGTGACATGGCCGCCTACGCCAGCGAACAACCCCGCACGAACACCGAGCTGTCGACGTTCACCGAAGCCGCCGTCTCCGCCGCACTTAGCGAGAATCCCGACCTGATCGATCCCACCGAACTGGCACAACAGCGCGCAAGCTCGTGGCGGGCCTTCTTCCGGTGGAGCGGTCTACTCCGAGTCCCTGCTAGCGGCGAGTGGGGATCGAAGAGCCGAGCGCGTATCAAGCGGCGCCGCAACCGGAACCGTGGTCGAGTGAGGTCCTGACAACCGCGATTCGACGCTACCTGCGCGCCTTCGGACCCGCGGCGGCCGAGGACATCGCCGGATGGCTGTTCTGGAAGATACCGGCGGTGCGAAGCGCGCTGCAGCAACTCGGCGATGAGCTGCTGCGTTTCTCCGATGTCGCGGGCCGCACCTTGTTCGACCTGCCAGAATCGCCACGGCCCGCCCCCGACGTCGCCGCACCGGTGCGGCTGCTGCCGAACTTCGACAGCACCCTGTTGGCCTACGCGCCCAAGCATCGGACTCGCATCGTGCCCGAGGCGTATCGCGGCGTGATCTACATGTCAGGGAACCTAATACTGCTCCCGACGTTTCTCGTCGATGGAGCCGTCGCCGGAACATGGGCAACAGACATCCAACGCCGCGAAGCAACGTTGACGCTCACACCGTTGCATCCGCTGACGGCGGGTATCCGTAAAGAGCTGGTCGCGGAAGCAGAACGCCTGCTGAACGCAACGCAACCCGACGCTCGAGCGCATCGCGTGCGGGTTGCATCGTAGGTCCGCCATGACCGCGGCAAGGCGGAAGGACCCACGGAGAAGGATCAAGCGCCGTCGTACGTGACGCTCGCATCCCGCACTCCACGCACCGCCGCAACTCGCTCAGCTTCGGTCGCTAGCTCCCCACAAATCGTCGTGGGCTGTGCTTGGAACAGCGTTATCGAGATGTTCAGCCGCGACTTCCCCACCGCATGACCATAGGCCAAGACCTGGTAGCGGCTTACGTCGAGTCAAAACACTCCAAATCATAAGAAAATATCAGTAAAGCAATTCTTCTATACAAATCGAAAACTTGCTCCTGCTAGCCCCATTCCGGCCTTAGAATCACGGGCCATAACGGATCTAGGCGTGGAGGTGAAAGTGATGTCCGAAACAGACGCGTACTGGCGTAACGCAGACGCGAACCAAGCAAAGCTCCAACTCAAGTTTCAGCAGCTCAAGAGCACACTGAGATCCGTAAGCACCGAAATGTTAGAAAGCATTCTCTTCGATAATCTAGACCCAGATACCACTCGTCGAGCACTAAATTCCGCACGAGAAAACCCTGTTATCGACATTGTGCTTGGTCACGAATATCATATTGAGGGTCTGGTCACTGCCGGGCATGGCAGACATGATCGAGCTCAGCATCTACGGATCTACTGTGGCGCGGCCGCCCCGGTCGCAGCGGGAGAAGCCTGGTTTGATCATCCGGTCCGCGACGATTCGACTGAGGCCACACTGCACGTCTATGGCCTCATGAACATCGAAGATCTTGCCCACATTATTGCCTCGAATGGGAAAAAACTGCGGACTGTCACCATCGTCGCCGCCGCGCCGAACACTGCCGACCCGGACACGCCCGACCAGGTTGCTCAGGCCGCGGCCTTAGCACAGCAACTCCACCAGCGAGGCGTTAGAGGTCTCAGCCTTCCCACCGACCATCTAACAACCGATACCGCTCGGGAAGTACTCCGCAAGACCACCGACGACATTGCGCTAGATGAGGCAAAGCCTCAGACAGGGCAGTCCGCAGAGAGCCGATCACCTTTGAATCGGCTCAGTACGATGTGCAGCGCCGCTAGGACACGACTGCTCCGCTCATGAGCCATGGCATAGCGAGGATGATGTAGGGTCTCCCGTGATACGGCGCTGTGGATGTGAGAGAGGCGCGATGCGAACCAGGGACAATCTGATCCTGCAGTGTGTCGTCGTCGCCGCCTTCATCGCGCTGCGGTTCACGTCCCCCGGTTGGTTGCTGATTATCGGAGTCTTCACCGGCCTCATATTGCTGGCTTTTGTGCCGATCGCGCTCGCCATATGGGTATACCGATGCGGACAACTCGATGCCGCGACTACAGCGGCCTTTCTAGGTATGGCCGCTAGCCTGCTCGTCACCGGCGCGCTTGTGGGAGATTACGCAGACGCTCCGGGCACATATATTCCGCTACTGATGCTCAGCGGTGTGGGCGAAGTCGGCAACGACAGCGACTGGCTGTTCGCGTCACAGATCGGCTCCTACTGCGCTCTTGCATACCTCGTGTTACTCGGCGTCACATCGTGGCGGGTATGGCAATCCCGACGTGTCCTGCGGCGCCAGCCTCCCGCCACACTCCAACCGGGAGCTACTCACACCGGTTGGTAACGCACCTACCTACCGGGCTCGGACTAAGAATCGTTAAGGACGCGCCCGGGGGCCGCGCTTCTCGCGAATCTTCATCGCTATATCGATAGGTGTACCGGCAAAGTCGAAGTCTTCCCGGAGCCGGCGCTGGAGGAAACGTCGATACGAATCCTCCAGGAAGCCAGTAGTGAACAGCACAAATCGAGGCGGACGAATGTCGGCTTGGGTCGCGAACAGGATGCGCGATTGCCGCCCGCCCCTCATCGGGTGCGGGTGCGCCGCTACCACATCTTTCAGCCAGTTATTCAGCGCCGAAGTGGGTAGCCGGTTATCCCAACCCCGCAGGGCTTTCCGCAGCGCAGGTATCAGCTTGTCCACCGCGCGACCGGTGCGCGCCGAGATGTTGACGCGCGGCGCCCATTGCACCATACCCAGTTCACGTTCGATTTCTTTCTCCAGTGCAATCCGACGGTCGTCGTCGACGAGATCCCACTTGTTGAACGCGACCACCAGCGCGCGCCCCGCGTCGGCAACCATGGAGAGTAGCCGGGCGTCCTGATCGGAAATAGTCTCTGCCGCGTCCAGCAACACGACGACCACCTCGGCACTGTCGATCGCGGCGGCGGTACGCACGCTAGCGTAATATTCGATGCCGCTTGCGGCCCGTACTTTGCGACGCAGGCCGGCGGTGTCCACGAACTGCCACGGTTGGCCATCGAGCTCCAGCACCGTATCCACTGGATCTACCGTGGTGCCAGCCACCGAATCCACGACGACGCGTTCTTCGCGAGCGAGACGGTTCAACAGACTGGACTTGCCCACATTGGGCTTACCGATCAAGGCAACGCGGCGTGGTCCGTCGAATACGGCGACGCGCTCCACGGCCTCAGGAAGTGCGTCGCCGATGGCATCCAGCACCTCCCCGGAACCCCGTCCGTGCAGCGCCGAAATGGGACGCGGCTCACCGAGCCCCAGTGACCACAGCTGCGCCACATCGGCTTCGGCACGTTCGCTGTCGACCTTGTTCGCAACTACGATCACCGGCTTCCCACCACGCTGCAGCACCTTTGCCGCTGCCATATCGGTCTCTGTGGCGCCAGTGAGGGCATCGACGACCAGCACGACCACATCGGCGGTCCGCATCGCATAGGCGGCCTGGGCGGCGATCGCCGCGGCCCGACCGATGGCGTCCGGGTCCCATCCCCCGGTGTCCACCAGGGTGAACGTGCGTCCCGCCCACGACGCGTCATAGGCGACTCGGTCCCGGGTGACGCCTGCGACGTCTTCAACGACCGCCTCGCGACGTCCTAAGATGCGGTTGACGAGCGTGGACTTGCCGACGTTCGGCCGTCCAACTACGGCGACGATAGGTTGCATGGCTTTAGTCCGATGCCGTACTAGAAAACGCTGCGACCGCCGCGGCGTGCAGCTCCACCAGCTTTGTCACGACGTCGGCGACGGCCAGCTCGGTTGTGTCGAGCACGAAAGCGTCCGGAACCACCCGCAATGGATCCATGGCACGCGCCGAATCCACAGCGTCTCGGCGCTGCAAATCTTCCGCCACCTGAGCCAGCCGCGCCTCGGTTGAACGCGTAGTCGACGAGCGCGCGGCGGGGTCGCGGTGGCGCCGTTTGGCACGGGCGGCGTGCGACGCGGTGAGGTACACCTTAAGCAGCGCCCCGGGTGCCACCACACTGGCGATGTCACGTCCCTCGACGACGATACCGTGCTTGGAAAACTGACGCCCAAACGCTGTTTCACCACGCAGTGCGGTCTCGCCGCGCAGCGCAGCGGCAATGATGCTCCGCTGCTGCCCCACCATGTGGTGTCGCACGTGCGGGATGGCCGCCACGCTGCTGACGGCTGCGGTAACTTCCGATCCCCGGATCGATGCAGATACGTCGATGCCGTTCATCCGGCACCGCGAAACCGCGGGGTCAATGCTGATTTCCAACTCAGATTCGGTCACCACCGCAGCCACGCTGGAGACATCCTCTGGATCGATGCCGGCTCGCAGGACTGCCCAGGTGACCGCGCGGTACATCGCGCCGGTGTCTAAATAGGCAACACCGAGCCGGACCGCCAGCTGCCGCGCAACCGTGGACTTTCCCGATCCCGACGGGCCGTCGATAGCGACGACGCCCACCTGCTCTTGCCCGGGGTCGACCTGTCCCGCTCGAGGTGTGATAGCTGCTGCCACGCCGCCATTCTCCGCCAGTGTGTCCATGCCCTCTAGTGCTATGACTTCGGTATCCCTGACTTCGGCGCTCACGCCTTCTAGTGTCACAGGTCCACCGCTTGATACAGCAGCCCGGCCTCGGTATTGGTGAGGCGACGGCGCTCGCCTATCGCCAGGCCATCCAGCTGCACCGGTCCGACCCTGGTCCGCACCAGGCGGAGCACTGGGTGGCCTAAGGCGTCCATGAACCGGCGCACGATGTGCTTACGTCCCTCGTGAATCACCAACTCCACCAGACACCGATCACCCAGCGAGTCCAGTACGCGAAACTCGTGCACCTGCACCGGTCCGTCTTCGAGATCCACGTCGTGCAACCCGGTCTTGATGGTGTTAGGTGACACATCACCCGTGACCTCGGCCAGATACGTCTTGAACACCTCGAACGAGGGATGAGTGAGCCGGTGGGCAAGGTCACCGTCGTTAGTCAACAGCAGCAGTCCCTCGGTATCGACGTCAAGCCGACCCACATGATAGACCCGCTCGGGCAGGTCCGCGACGAATTCGGCGATCGTGCGCCGACCGCGATCGTCAGACATCGCTGTGATGACACCAGGCGGCTTGTGCAGCGCGTAGTAGCTCGACGTCTCGTCGAGGATGACCCTGACACCGTCGACATGAACGACAACGTTAACCGGGTCGACGCGCATCCCCAATTGGGAGACCACGTCGCCATTGACTCGGACGCGTCCAGCGCTGATCATCTCATCGCACACCCGACGGGAAGCCACTCCGGCGCCGGCTAGGACTTTCTGTAGCCGCACACCTGTCGGATCATGCTCTATCAATGACGTCATCCAATGTGTCCATCTCCGGCAATAACGGGGCGATCGGCGGAAGTTCGTCGATACTGTCGATGCCCAATTTCTCCAGCGTAAGATCGGTAATCTGGTATAGGTGCGCCCCAGTACCCTGCTCGATGCCGCATTCGACTATCAGCCCCCGCGTCATGAGGGTACGCATGACGCCGTCGCAGTTCACTCCCCGAATGCCCGACACCCTCGAACGGCTCACGGGCTGCCGATACGCCACTACCGCAAGGGTCTCCAATGCGGCCTGAGTGAGCCGAGTGTGTTGGCCATCGGAGACAAAGCGTTCCACATAGGACGCATAACATTCCCGGGTGTATAGCCGCCAGCCGTGTGCGGATTCCCGCAGCTCGAAACCCCGACGCTGCTCGGTGTACTGCTGGGCAAGTCCGGTCAGCACGGCGGCAACCTCGGCCCTGGGGCGTTCAGTGATCTGCGCCAGCAGAACATCGCTGACCGGTTCATCCACGACTAGGAGCAACGCCTCCAGTATCGGGGCAAGGCGCCCCTCCACAAGGTCCCTGCCGGCGCTGCGCTCATGCGGGACACCCGCGCCCGGGCAGTCGTCTTGCGTACCCATTCCGCTACGCTCCATTCTTGTACGCGGCGGCTCCTGCGGCCTTGGCAGATGCCCTTGTGGCAGACGCGCAACGTCCTCACTCATGATCGGACTTCTCTGTCTCCCCCACCCACCGCACATGTAGTTCGCCTAGTGGTCGCATCTGATCGAAACCTACTTCCCCGTCGCGGTACAGATCCAGCAAGGCCAGGAACCGGGCGACGACTTCCGGAGTGCTAGTGCAGTCGGCGCACAGCGCCCGAAATGTTGCCGCGTGCGCGCTTCGAAGACGCTGTCGCAGCAGCACTGTCTGCTCGGCGACACTTACCGTAGCGGCATGTAGATGCGCGGTAGCTACAGTCGGGGTCGGCTTTACCGTCATGGCCTGCGCGGCCAGCCGGGCAAACTGCTCCACGCCGATACCCAGCAGCACCTCCGGCATGAGTTCGGCAAAGTGGGGTTCCAGACAGACCTGCCGTGGATAGCACCGACCGATGGTGTTGAAGCGTTCCGCCACGAACATGGCGGCTTGTTTGTACGCCCGGTATTGCAGCAGCCGCGCGAATAACAGGTCCCGAGCCTCAAGCAGCGCGAGGTCTTCAGAGTCTTCCACCTCAGCGGCCGGAAGCAGCCGTGCCGCCTTGAGGTCGAGCAACGTGGACGCCACCACTAAAAACTCAGTCGCCTGGTCGAGATTCCAGTTGTCTCCTGCCGCGGTCAGGTAGGCGATGAAGTCGTCGGTGACGGTGTGCAGCGCAAGCTCGGTGACGTCGAGTTGATGTTTGCCGATCAGCTGTAGCAGCAGATCGAATGGACCTTCGAATGCATCGAGTCGAACCGTGAAGCCACCGGGTTTGTCGCGTCCGGTCAGCTCGTCAGGCGGCGGAGTCTGCACGGTCATACCCAAGCACGTAATACTGGCGTCAGCACCATATCGAGTAGCCACAGCAGCAGCGGTCGACCCGAAAACAGCGGGATCAGCACAGCCGCCAGCAGGATGAGGGCGCCTATATTGCGGTCCTCGAGCCAATAGCGTACTTTCTGCCAGCTCCGGCCTGGCCCGCGCACCAAGCGATTGACTAGGCTCCATCCGTCTAACGGCGGAAGCGGCAACAACGCCACTGTTCCAAAGGCAAGCAAGCCCACCGCCGCCGAAAGTACGAACTGCTGCGACGGCTCGCCGGCCATGCCGCGTAGCACATCGGAGGGAGCAAGCAGCGCAAGCTGCATGGGCTCCAGATCGGCCAACACGTAGCACGCAAACACCAGCTGAGACGCGGCGATCACTGCCACCGGTCCCGCCAGCAACGCCAAGACCCCGCTACGTGTCCGGGTATCCGCGACACCCCTCGCGGCACTGCCCCATCCGGTGCCGCCAATCAGTGCGGCCACGACCCCATAGGGATCGACATCGCGGCGCACGTCGAACACGGTAACTCCTACCCCACGATTTCGCCTCCACGGTGATGAGCAGGCATAATGCGTAGCCCTGCGAAGCAGGAGGGCTACGCAGAACGCAGCCGCGAGGCCAAGGAATGAGCTTGGTTGGGCGAGTGCCCAGAGCATGGTCTACCGCCCACAGGTTTTGGAGATTGCGTTGCTAGGTGCCAGGGATGGGTCCCTGTGACTCCCGGCCGTACAACCGCTAGCTTTGGTTGATCACCTCACGGGCGAGGGCGCGATATGCCTTCGCGCCACCGGAACCGGGTGCCCAAGTAGTGATGGGCTGCCCCGCCACGGTGGTCTCGGGAAATTTAACGGTTCGGGTAATCACTGTCTCGTAGACCTTATCGCCAAATGCCTCCACTACGCGGCCCAATACCTGACGACAGTGTGTCGTGCGGGCGTCATACATGGTGGCGAGAATTCCCTCAAGCTCAAGTTCAGGGTTAAGCCGCTCTTTGACTTTATCGATCGTGTCGATCAACATCGCCAAACCGCGCAGGCTGAAAAACTCGCATTCCAGCGGCACGATCACCCCATGCGACGCGGTGAGCGCGTTCACGGTAAGTAGACCCAGGGACGGTTGGCAGTCGATTAAAACATAGTCGTAGTCACTTAGTGCCGGGCGCAGCGCTCGCAGTAGCGACTGCTCCCGGGCCACCTCGTTCACCAATTGCACTTCCGCAGCCGAGAGGTCAATGTTGCTGGGAATTAGGTCAAGCCCCGCGACACTCGTCTTCACCAGAGCCTCTGCTACCCCGACCTCTTTCTGCATCAGCAGGTTGTAGACGGTGAACTCAAGCTCGTACGGGTTGATGCCAAAACCTACCGACAGCGCGCCTTGCGGATCGAAGTCCACCAACAACACGTGGCGGCCGAACTCCGCCAGCGCCGCACCCAGATTGATAGTGCTCGTGGTCTTACCGACGCCACCCTTCTGGTTGCACACCGCGAGCACCCGGGCCGGGCCATGCTCACTGAGCGGTTCTGGTTTGGACCGCCCTCTACTCCGGCTTTTGTCGGTCCGCTTCGCCGACACAATGCCGAGCGCAGCCAAGTCTAGTGCGGTCTGTTCCAACGCTGGCGGGATCGGCTCGTCGTCGTATTCCTCGGAGGCCTCGATAGGCTCGAGAAACGTCGGCATATCGACGGTTATAGCACGGGACACCCGTGAGCGCCCACTGCGCAACGGTGTTTTGCTCGGTGTCGAACTCCAGCTACGCAGCACGAACCGATCGTGATGTCGGACACCTCACGACCGTCGCAGTGATTTAGGCGTCCCTAATTTAGAATTATGGCGCTATAAATAGTCATGCGATTAAGCACCAATGCCGCCCCGCCCGCCTCCACCGACTCGACAGGACTAGCCAAGGGCGGCGAGTTTGCCGGACTCAGCGAACTGGCACACATCCAGTCCCAGGGCCGGCTGCGCGGACGAGTGCTACTGCTCGGCCCCGCATTCGTTGCCGCTATCGCCTACGTGGATCCCGGCAACTTCGCCACCAACTCGGCAGCGGGAGCGTCGTTCGGTTACCAGCTACTCTGGGTGATCCTGGCGGCGAACCTGATGGCAATGCTCGTACAGAATCTCTCCGCCAAGCTCGGGGTAGCCACCGGCAGCAACCTCTGCGAACTCTCGCGCGAGCACTTCCCACGCCCGGTCACCTACGGCCTATGGGTACAGGCCGAACTGGTGGCCATGGCCACCGACCTTGCGGAGGTCATCGGTGGGGCGGTGGCTTTGAACTTGCTGTTCGGCCTACCGCTGCTGTATGGCGGCATCATCACCGGAATCGTGGCCTTTGGGCTCTTGGCACTACAGACGCGCGGCTATCGTCGCTTCGAACTGGCCATAGGCGGCCTCCTCGCGGTGATCGTGATCGGCTTCGCGGTCAACCTCGCTCGAGTCTCGATCGATCCCGGAGCCGCCGTGACCGGTTTCGTGCCGAGCTTAAGCGGCAACGAAAGCCTTTTGCTGGCGATCGGGATCCTCGGAGCCACCGTGATGCCTCACGTTATCTACCTCCACTCGGCGCTGACGCAGCGTCGGGTGCGCGCCCACAACGCCTCCGAACGGCGCAAGTTGCTGTCGGCTACGCGGAGCGACGTGTTCATCGCTATGGGCATCGCCGGCCTGGTGAATATGTCCATGCTGGTGGTGGCAGCGGCACTCTTCTTCCAGAGCGACATAGCCGACGCCGACACCCTCGAGGGGGTTCATGCCGGTCTAGCGCAGCTGTTGGACCAGCCGGCGGCACTGGCCTTTGCGATAGCGCTATTGGCGTCAGGCTTGGCATCGTCCGGGGTCGGCACATACGCCGGACAGGTGGTGATGCAGGGCTACCTGCACCGCCAGATTCCGCTCCTGCTGCGACGAGCGTTAACGTTGGCCCCAGCCCTCATTGTGCTCGGTATCGGGATCGACCCGACGCGCGCGCTGGTGCTGTCTCAGGTAGTGCTCTCTTTCGGAATACCGTTTGCGTTGATTTCACTGGTCGTGCTGACACGACGAGCCGACATCATGGGCGAGCTAGTGAACCGTCCTAGTACCACGGCGGTCGCAAGCATGATCGCGGCGATCATCATTGCCCTCAACGGCGCACTACTGCTGTACACGTTCAGCTAAAGTTCGCGCGGGTAGGTCGTTCGTTGCGAGGTGGTTCCTGGTCGAGGATGGCAAGGCGGAGAAGGAGTCCATGCTGGATGCATGGGCGACGACGACAACGAAGCCAGCCGAAGCGCCAGGGAACGCCGCAGTAGAACAGCTACCTACCCGCGCGAACTTTAGGCCGCAGCGGTACCGTTCCAGTCCACAAGCTCAACGATGATCCCGTTGGGGTCGCGGACCTGGAAGGCGCGCTCGCCCCACTCTTCCTCGGTCAGCGGCATGGTGATGGTGACGTTTTCGTCTTGCAGTCGAGCAAGTTCCCCTTCGAGATCGTCGACGACGAAGGCGATGATGACGCCGTCCGCGTAGTCGTTGCGCTGGTCCGCAGGCAGGGTTTCCAGGCCCCGGCGCAGAAACACGACGTTCACACCTGCGTCCTCCCGAGCAAGGGAGGCAAAACCGTCGGCCGCCATCGTCTCGCGGAAACCAAAGTGCTTCGCCAGGAAGGTGCTGGAGGCGGGCACATCGTCGACGTTCAGACAAACAGCGGAGGATGTGATCTTCATAGTGGCTCCTAGCAAGGCGAAGGGTTGGCAGGATGGCGAGCGAGCACGACATCGTACGTTGTACATTATACAACGTACGATATACAACGTGAGAGGATATTCCCGTGTCCTCCGAACGCAGTGGTGCCGGTGACCCGGCCCGCACCCTGGAGCTGCTGTGGCGCGAGCAAACAGCGGTCCCACGACGTGGACCGGGACGGGGGCGCAACCTCGACGAGGTAGTGGCCGCCGCGACAGCGCTGGCCGACCGAGATGGCTTACGGGCCGTGACCATGCGTCAGATAGCTCAAACGCTCAATGTGGCCACCATGACCCTTTACACCTACGTGCCAGGCAAGGCCGAGTTACTCGACCTGATGCTGGACACCGCCTACGCACAGATGCCCCGTGCGGTCACCGTCGGACAACCATGGCGGCTGCGGTTAACGGCCGTCGCGGAGGAAAACTGGGTTCTGTTCGAAGCCCACCCGTGGGTCGCCGACATCTCCACGCTCCGGCCACCGCTGGGCCCGGGACTCATGGCCAAATACGAGCATGAACTCTCCGCGCTGGACGGATTCGGCCTCGACGATGTCGCGATAGACGACGCGCTCACGTATCTGTTGAGTTTCGTGCAAGCGTCCGCTCGGGCAGCCGGCAACGCCAGGGTGGCGGCCCGAGACAGCGCGATGAACGACGAGCAGTGGTGGGCCGCCCACGCTCCGCTGCTCGCCCGGGTGCTCGACCAGCGGACCTATCCCCTAGCCGCTCGCGTAGGGGCCGCAGCCGGATCCGCACACGGCAGTGCCCACGACCCCGATTACGCATACCGCTTCGGCCTGCAGCGCGTTCTCGACGGACTGGCCGTTCTCGTCGACGACCGCTAAGGCAACTCTCTCAGCCATCAGTCGCCGCGAGAATGGCGTCGTGAATGAGGCGCCGACTCCAGGTGTTAAAGCCAGAAGTTGTCGTCGGCCACAACATTGGTCTTGAACACTACATACTCGAACACTTCGTCGCTGTCATTGCATGCCTCGTGGATTTCTCCAGGCTCACAGCTTAGAGTGTCTCCGGGTTTGAGCACATGTTCGACGCCGGCCACAGTCATGTTTCCAGTTCCTGATGTGACGTGAAAAACCTCGGTACATGAGCGGTGGTAATGCGGACCGACACCAGTGTGGGGTTCGATTGCCACTAACTGCACCAAGGTTCCCGGCTGGCTGAGATCTCTTTCGCCTAGAAGTCGTTTCTTCCGATACCCAGGCCCATGAACCCAATCTTCGCCCTCCAGGTAGCGATCCACTTCATCCGAGGCCCTCGCTTTTCCTTTTGCCGTGCGCCAAGACATCTCCGACGTGGATGGCGATCGCCCAACGGTATCCGAACGGATCCATGCTCCGGCCCATTCAGGCACCGTAGGAACGCGTCCCTGAACTGAAGGATCGAGTTCCCAATACACAGCTCCGCATGCATCACCAAAACGCGTTCTCGACGGACTGGTCCGTTCTCATCGACGGCCGCTGAAGCGACCGCAATGCGCTATGGTACCGGCATGACGGCGGCATCGGCGGAGTCCGCTCGGGCATCGGAGTCCGTTGAAAATTACGTCAAGACGATCTTCAAGCTCACCGAACATACAAACGATCCCGTTACCACGTCCTCGCTTGCACAGCAGATGCACGTCTCCCCCGCATCTACCTCAGGAATGCTCCACCGACTACAGCAACTCGGTTTGGTGGCGCACCAGCCATACCGCGATATCCACCTCACTCCGCGCGGCAAAGCTTTGGCGCTCGGAGTGCTGCGTCGGCACCGGTTGATCGAGCTGTATCTAGTGCAGGAACTGGGGTACAGCTGGGACGAGGTGCATGACGAAGCCGAAGTCTTGGAGCATGCTGTGTCGGAGCAGCTACTTGAACGCATCGCCGAAAGACTTGGCCAACCTTCGCGCGATCCGCACGGCGACCCAATCCCGGCCGCCGATGGCACGGTGGTCACCATGGATTATCGACGGCTATCCACGCTCGCAGCGGGCAGCGTGGGACGGATTTCCCGCGTCAGCGATGACGATCCCGCGTTACTGCGGTACTTGAGTCAGCAACACATAGCACTCGACGACCGGATTGAAGTGCTCGAACGAGCCCCGTTCGGAGGGCCGCTGCTGGTGCGCGTAGGCGAGATATCCGATGAGGCGAACCACGCTCTTGGCGATGCCGTCGCCGACGCCCTGTACGTCACGGTCATTGAATAGCTGAGTGAGCGAGAACTTTCACAACGGTGCCGTGTTCGCCCATCAGGGCCAGGGCAGGTACAACATTGAACGTTGTCAGCGGCAATGTCTCCACCGGCAACGGCGCACTGGGGACTGCGTCCCATCGCCCAAGTGTGATGTGTGGCCAGTAGAAGTCACCAGCCTCGGTCAGCAGCGGTAAACCCTGCGCCGAACAAACCGCCGCGACTTTGCCATGAATAAGACGCAAAGCCGAGGTGTTTCGAACGTCAAGTCCCACCCATACCCTGTTCTCCGATGGTCGCAGATACATGGCCAGGGTCTCGGCCTCATAGATCCTATCGAGGTCGTGGCTGACCGCTTTCCACAAGACGCGCGCCGCTTCGCTAGTGCTTTCGACATGGGTGACGGTTATGTGAGGGCGGAAGTTGACGGTATGTAGCTGGACGTGAGATGGGCCTAGCTTGGCTAGCTGAGCTGACAGTGCAACGAGTGTCTCAGATGTGCGAATGTCTGGAAGCAGCACTAAGCCATGAACGCTGCCATCTGCATAGTTAGCCATACTTCACCTCACATGATGGCTTTGCTGCCCCGGCACCGCTGGTACGTCGTCGACGTCTTGATCACCCTGCTCGCGTTCTCCGATCCGGCGATATACCTGGTTGCGTGCCCCTAACACTACGGCGGCTAGTAGCGCCGCGATGACCGATCCGACCAGCACGGCGACCTTCGCGCGTTCCTCAGCTTGGCTATCGGCACCCAAGGCGAGTTCACCTATCAGCAGTGACACGGTAAAACCGACTCCGGCCAGCAAGCCCAAGCCCAGCACGTCCCACCAACTGAGGCCTTCGGCGAGGCTTGCATGGGTGAAACGATGTACCAGAAACGTTGCCACGAACACCCCGATCGTCTTACCGAGCACCAGGCCGAAAACGATCCCCAGCACGATCGGGTCGGTAGCCACATCACCGAGCTCTCCGATTCCAGTGAGGGCAACTCCGGCGGCGAAGAAGGCGAATATGGGTACTGCAAGGCCGGCTGACAGCGGACGAATTCGAGCTTCGAGGCGTTCGGCGAGCCCTGGGCCACTACAACCACTGCGCCGTAATGCTGGGACGGTAAGCGCGAGCAGCATGCCCGCTACCGTGGCATGCACCCCGGAAGCATGCACCAACGTCCATGTGGCAAACGCCAGTGGCAGCAGTAGCCACCACCTTTGAACCTGGCACTGCACCAGCACGGCGAAGACCGTCAACGACACAAGTGCTAACAACAAGGGCACGGGGTCTAGAGTCTCGGTGTAGAAGACCGCGATGATCACGATGGCGATCAGATCGTCGACGACCGCCAGCGCGAGCAGAAACATGCGTAAAGCCGCCGGAAGATGGGTGCTGACTACGGCGAGGACGGCTAGCGCGAACGCGATATCGGTCGCGGTGGGAATCGCCCACCCTTCCAGCGTGCCGCCTTCCCCGCCAAGGTTGACCAGTGTGTAGATCAGCGCCGGTACGGCCATGCCGCCAATCGCCGCGGTCACCGGTAACGCGGCGTGGCGCAGCTGCCGAAGATCTCCGGCGATGAACTCGCGTTTGAGCTCCAACCCGACCACGAAGAAGAAAACGGCGAGTAGACCGTCCGCCGCCCATTCCGTGATAGTGAGATCCAGATGAAGCGTGGACGGACCCAAGTGCGCCGCTCCCAGCGCGAAGTACTGCTCAGCCCACGCGGAGTTAGCCCAACTCAGCCCCACCACGGCAGCCACGAGCAGCAGGATCCCACCCACGGTTTCGGCGCGAAGGATGTCGCCGATGCGGGAAACCTCTGGCCAGGAGCCCCTATCGAAGAGCCGGAAGTCGAATTTCGCCCGCTGCCGCGTCACGCCTACCTCCACTGAGCCTGCGCTAGACTGCGGACTCTATCGTGACGGCACACTTGACACATATCTGCCCGCCGGGGTGGAGGAACGGCAGACTCGGACGCCTCAAAAGCGTCTGCTCGAAAGAGCGTGCGGGTTCGAATCCCGCTCCCGGCACAACCACGTGGGACAACGTGTGCCCTAGAAGAACGGCACATGGCCTATGGCATCGGCTCTACGTAAAACCCGCACTGCCGATCTCGCCGCTAGCGGTGACGAATCGTAGCTGCGCCGCGCCGATGTCGAAGTACATCCCGGTGAGTTCCAACCGACCCTCTTGCTCGGCCCGAGCCACGCTCGGGTAGGTGCGGGCCCGGTCGAGCTGATGGAGCACGTTGGCCAGCGTCAGCCACTCCAACGCATGGCGATCGTCCGCCGCACGAGGCGTACCAAAAGACCGCGTTTCGAGCTGTTGCAGCAGCGGCTGACAATGCCGAAGCCACCGCGCAAGAGCCGCTCCTTCGGGGGCACTCTGCGAGAGCACCGCCTTCATGGCACCGCAGTCGGAGTGACCACAGATCGTCAGAACCCTCACTCGGAGTACATCCACGGCGAATTCGATGGCGGCGCCGGTCGCGTCATCGGCGCCATACGGCGGAACGATGTTGCCGATGTTGCGCACACAGAAAAGGTCTCCTGGACCACTGGAGGTGATCACATTCGGTACAACACGTGAATCGGCGCAGGCGATAAATAGCTGCTCCGGCTGCTGTCGGTCGGCAAGCTCAGCGAAATAGGACCGCATTACGGGAGCGCTACGACGGTGAAATTCGCGCATCCCCAGCAGCATCGAACTGCCGCGGGGTGAATTCCTATCGAGTCTGTCGGCAGAATCCGTGCGCTGCCAATGCGACCACGGCACGATCCAGTGCGGGAAGCTCTTGCGGCCGCTGTGCCCGCCCGCCCGCGCACGCGTAAACCATGCTGCAAACGCACTGCCCACTACTCCCACGGCACAGGCGATCCGAGATGGTTTCGCTGACATCGCGACGATTATAGCGAGGATTAATCGGACTCATCATTACTTTTGTGACCCATATCGCTCGCGTATTTGACACGTATTGCCTTACAGCGAAACGCGTTGCAAACTAGAAGAGCAGCCTCCCCGATCTACGTGGAGCTGCCCCATGCCCAGATATCGAAGACGACGTGGCTATCACCGCCGAGCTCCATTTAGTTCCTGGGGATCTCTCCTCACGCTATTGCTGGGGCTGGCGCTGTTCTTCCAATGGTGGTTTGCCGCCCTACTCACCGGCGCGACCTTAATCTTCTATTGGTGGGCTGTCCTCCCGGCGAAATGCTGCGTCCAAACCCGGGCAGGAAGACCGTGCAGCAACACCGTCCGAGGGATCATGGCCACATGCGAATATCACCCCGGAGCCAAACGGGGGTTTCCGATACTGCTCAACAACGGGCCACTAAGCCTGCCGGTCCTGATGTGGCGCAATCCCAGACACGCACCTGTCCGACAGCACATTGTCAACGTTGAGTTCACCGAAATGCACGCAGAGGCACCCGAGAGTGCAGCGCAGATATCACGAGCTAAATCGCTGAATACCACGATGGCGTGGTTAACCGGCATTGGCGTAGCCATCGCTCTAGCCAGCTTTGTCCGGGATATGGTCGCCGGATAACTAGGACACCTGCGATGCGGCACGAGAAGAATTCAACACTCAGACCTTCTATCGCTCAGTCGTCGAACTACCCCACCCTCCGGGCTAACGCCCAGCGCGTCAGGCCAAACAACGTTAAATCCACGGACCCGCCGGCTGAATATTTACGCGATGACGCGTCCGTGTTCGAGGACGACAATCGTGTCGGCCAGGCGTATGGTCGCGTTGCGGTGGGCGATCACCAGCAGCGCGCACTCAGCGGAGACGTGTTCGATGGTGCGGGCGAAGGCAGCTTCGTTGACGCCGTCGAGGTGTGCGGTCGGTTCGTCGAGCAGAAGCAGGTGGGGGCGGGGCAGCAGGGCGCGGGCGATGGCCAATCGTTGGCGTTCGCCGCCGGAAATCATGCTGCCGTGCTCGCCGACCTGGCTTTCCAGGCCATCGGGCAGCCGATCGATCATCTCGGTCAGGTTGGTCATAGCCAGGACGCGATGGATCTGGTCCTCGGTTGCGTCGGGCACAGCATAGGCGACGTTGTCACGCAGAGTGCCGTGCAGGATCGGGGAGGTCTGCTCAACGAGACCGATTCGCGCCCGAGCCTGAGCGATGGTCAGGTCGGTGTGCAGGTCGTGCCCGTCGAGCAGGATGTTTCCCCGCTCGGGGTCGTAGAAGCGTTCGACCAGGGCAAAAATCGTGGATTTTCCGGCTCCGGATCCGCCAACGAGGGCGACGTGGCCATGATACGGGACGGTGAATGACACACCGCGCAGGACAGGCCGGTCGGGCTGGTAGCTAAACCAGACATCGCGCAGTTCGAGTGCAGGTGGCGTCGAGGCGTCCGGACCCGCGGTGGTCACGGGGCTCCAAAGGGGGGCGGGGTGGTCGGATTCCACCGGGAGTTCGGTCATGTCGTGGACGCGCTGGAGAGCGGCGAGTCCTTTCTGGAGGGTGGCGGCGAGTTCGAAGAGACCGGCCGCCGGCATGGCTATATAGCTGACGTAGAGCAGGAAAGCCACCAGTTCGGCGAGAGTGAGATGGCCGTTCGCGACCCGGACGCCGCCGATGACAAGCACCACGATGAGGGACCCGTGCGTGGCAAGGGTCACCGCAGGTCCGGAGATCGAATCCAACCGGGCAGACCGCAGGTTCTGCTCGTAGCTGGTGCGGGCGCAGCCTGCGATCCGTTCCTTTTCCCGGTCCTCGGCCCGCATCGCCCGAACGGTACGGATGGCGGTCAAGGCGCGTTCAAGCTCGGCAGACATCTTGCCAAGATTGTCCTGCGCTTGCTCGGTGGCGTTGCGAATCCCGCCGAGCACGAACAAGGTAGTACCACCGACACCACCGACCACGACGACGACGATGAAAAACAACAGCGGGTCGAGCCACACCATCGCGGCCAGCCCGCCGATGACGATGAAGGCGCCGGAGCCCATGTCGACCAAGTCGTAGGCGATCGCGTCGCGCAGAAGTGTGGTGTCGCTGGTAGTACGGGACAGCAGGTCTCCAACGCGGTGCCGGTCATAGAGGCGCATGGGTAGTCGTAGCATGCGGTCGACCAGACGAATCCGCAGGTTGAGTACGATGCTCTCGCCGGAACGCTCCAGCCAGTATCGCCCGAGCGTGTCGACTACGGCCTCCGCGACGAACATGACCGCGAGGAGCACGAGCAGCCACACGATCACGTCGCCGCTGGTGACGGTATCGATGGTTCGCAGGGCAACCAACGGTTGGACCAGTCCCAGCCCGGCGCCGAGGAGGGTGAGCAGCAGAGCGACGGCGATGGGTTTCCGGTGGCCGCGAGTGGTGGCAAGCAGATGACGTAGACCGACACGGGTCCGTACGGATTCGTCCTCCACCAGTGTCGGTCCGGGAGCCTGGTGAGGCGGTGCGACGACCGTCATCTGGTGTGTTCCTGTTTCTGGGTCAGGCAAGGGTGCGGGGTCACGACCATCAAGGATAGTAGTTTGGTGTGCTCAGTGGCTCAGTGAGCAGCAGGCCCTCGGTTTCGACCTAGCTGTGCACGGAGAACAACCTGAATCGTCTGTAGGGGGCAGCCCCAACTGGTGGTTCATGGCCTACAAGCGGTCACAGAGACGCCTGTCAGCTATGAACCATCAGCCGTCGAGCTGTTCGGCGGTTGCCATCCATTCCTCTTCGATGCCGGTCTTCTCAGCCACAACCGTGCGTAACTCGGCGTCAAGCTCCAGCAACCGAGACGGATCTGTGGCGGCTCCTACCAGCGCGGCATGCAACGCGGTTTCTCGAGTGTGCAGCGCGTTCAATCGCCGCTCTAATTTGACTAGCTCCTTCCGCGCCACCCGTACCTCGACCTGCCCAGAACGGTTGGCCTTCTTCCCGCGTCCATCACCAACAAGACGCTCCGCGTTCTCGGCGAGTTGGTTGCCTCGCCGGCTCAAGTACTCCTCGATGCCCCCGGTCAATTCGGTGATTGCGCCATCGCCGAACAGCGCGACAACCTGGTCACAGACCCGGTCGATCAGATAGCGGTCGTGCGAGACGATAACCAGCGAACCTGGCCAAGAATCAAGCAGATCCTCTAGCTGTTGTAGCGTCTCAATGTCTAAGTCGTTGGTGGGCTCGTCGAGGAGTAGCACGTTTGGCTCGCTCATCAGCAATCTGGCCAGCTGTAACCGTCTTCGCTCACCACCAGAGAGCTCATCGGCCGGTGTCCATTGCCTATCGGACGAGAAACCCAACCGTTCCGCGAGCTGTGAGGCCGATAACTCCTGCGTGCCCAGCACTACTGAATGCGCAACGTCGGAAATTGCCTCCAATACCCGCATGGTCGTGGGGAGATCGTGCAGCTCCTGGGTCAGGTGAGCCAACCTGACGGTCTGACCCTGCTCACGCCTACCCGCCTCTGGCGCGAGTTCACCGGCCAGGAGCCGCAATAGGCTGGTCTTCCCCGAACCGTTGACACCCACCAACCCCACCCGAGCGCCAGGACCTACTCCCCACGTCACCTTGCGCAATAAGCGCCGTGCACCTTCTCCGGGGAGCCCAGCTCCCACCGACAAGCTCACGTCTTCCAGTTCGATCACGGTCCGCCCTAGCCGACGCTTGGCGAAGGCAAGCAGCTCAGCTGAGTCTCGGGGCGGTGGCACGTCGGCGATCAACGCTTCGGCGGCTTCGACGCGGTACCGAGGCTTGGATGTCCGGGCGGGAGCACCACGGCGCAGCCACGCTAGCTCTTTACGAACAAGATTCTGCCGTTTTTGCTCAGCGGCATCGCTTAGCCGAGCTCGCTCCGCCCTGGCGAACACCCAGTCGGCGTATCCCCCCTCGGATTGCTTGACCGCGCCGTCAACCACCTCCCACGTGCGGGTGCAGACAGTGTCGAGAAACCAGCGATCGTGGGTGACCACGACCACTCCGCATCGGCTAGCCAGCAGATGCTGCGCAAGCCAACGGACCCCTTCGACGTCAAGGTGGTTAGTGGGCTCATCCAGCACGATGAGATCCAGGTCCTGCGCCAACACCGCCGCGAGTGCGACCCGACGGCGCTCTCCCCCAGACAGGGTGGCGACCATGGTCTCCATCCCCAGCGCGGTGATGCCTAGACCCTCCAAGATGGAACGCACTCGGGGATCGGCGGCCCATTCATGTTCAGCGGCCACACCTAGCGGCCCAAGAACCGCCTGCCGGATCGTGGTACCAGTAAGTTCAGTGCGCTGAGTGACCACGGCGAGGCGGAGGCCGCGAACCTGGCTGACCCGTCCGGAGTCCGGTGGCTCGATACCAGCAAGCACTTCCAATAATGTGGTCTTCCCCTCGCCATTGAGGCCAACGACACCGATTCGGTCACCGGTATCGACTCCCAGCGAGACATCGTTCAGCAGCGGCCGGACGCCGTAAGATTTACTCACGGCCTCCAGATTGACTAGATGCGCCATATAACAGCTTTCGTAAAGGGTTTTTTGGGGTACTGGCGGAGAGTGACAGCAGCGAAGCTCCTATTCTCCTGACTGGGTGGGTTGAGCAATCGCACGATCCGCTCCGCCAACGGATTCCATACCATCGCTGCCCCCGGCTAGGTGGAACCCAAGTACTTGGTGCCGCGAGAGTTCCCCGACTCCTCGGCGAGCCGAGCTCCTAGATCAGAGTGGCATACCGCAATCGGACTTGATGACCTCGACAACTTGTGCACTTCATACAGAGGAGACCAACCATGAGAGCCGTGGTAATCGGGTGCGGGGTTTCTGGGCTTTCGTCGGGGATCAGATTGCTAGAGGCTGGGATCCCCACCGATATCTGGACCCGTGAACCTGCTGCGAAAACCACCTCTAACGTGGCCGCCGCGTTCTGGTACCCGTACAAGGTCTTCCCCAAGGATCTCATCTTGGGCTGGGCGGGGACCACCTATAACGAGCTGAGCAGGCTCGCGTGTGTGTCCGGCTCGGGAGTAGCGGTTCGTGAAACTGTCGAGGTGTTCTCCGAACCCGCCCCCGACCCGTGGTGGAGAGAGGTCGTTCCTTCTTTCCGGCGCCTGACCCGCGCAGAGCTTCCCGACGATTACCCGGATGGCCATTTCTTTTACTCCCCGGTGGCTGAAATGCCTATCTACCTGCCCTACCTGCAGCAACGCTTCGAATCGTTGGGGGGGCGAATTACTCTCCGGTCGGTCGGTTCCATCGATGAAGCCGCCGCGCATCACTCGATCGTCGTCAACTGCACGGGGCTGGGCGCGCGCGAACTGGTCGGTGACGAGGAAATGACTCCAATACGGGGGCACGTAGTCCGAGTCTCACAAGTGGGGCTGGAGCGGATGTTCCTCGACCTATACAGCGCGGATGGTCTAACACACATCGTTCCGCGTTCGACAGACTGCGTCCTGGGCGGCGTCGCGGAGAGCTCCGATGACCTGGAACCAGATGAGACGACCGGGGCAGAGATTGTGGCCAGATGCATCAAGCGTGAACCGCGGCTGGCTGAAGCCACCGTGCTAGAACATCAGGTTGGACTGCGACCCGGTCGACCACGTGTGAGAGTCGAAGTCGACACCGGAACCACGGCTGTTTCCGATGCGGTGCTGGTACATAACTACGGTCACGGCGGGGCCGGCGTAGCACTGTCGTGGGGTTGCGCGGCCAGGGTTGTGGAGTTGGTACGTGCCGCCGTCGGCAGATGAGCGTGCCTCACTCATCCCCCAGCAACGTCGCGCTTGCCGCGATCTCAGTGGGTTTCACTATCGTGGTGCTCGACGCCTCCGCTTTGTCGGTGGCCATCCCGGATCTGAAAGACAGCTTCGGAGGCTCACTAGCGAACGTGCAGTGGGTGTCCAACGCCTACATCCTGACCTTCGCCGGCTTCCTGCTAAGCGCGGGACGTTTCGCGGATCGCTGGGGCGCCAAGCGCACTCTCCTCGCCGGAGTGGTGGCGTTCACCGTGACGTCGGTATTGTGCGCGGTCTCCCCCACTATTCCGGCTCTTATCGCGTTTCGTTTCCTGCAAGGAACAGCTGGCGCGGCCTTGGTGACGTCGTCCTTTGCACTCATAGCTCACGTGTTCCCAGAAAGCGACGATCGCGCTCGAGCGCTCGCAATGCTGAACCTGTGCGGATCTATCGGCCTGTCGTCCGGGCCGCTGCTAGCCGGAGTCCTGGTGGATACGTTGAGTTGGCGTTGGGTGTTCTTGCTCAATATCATCACTGGCGCTTTAGTTATTCTAGGGCTTCGCCTCGTCGATAACCCGGCTCCACAAAGTCGACTTTCGATTGATATACCGGGCCAAATCCTCGGCGTGTTGGGTCTGGGCGGATTGGCCACGGCGCTCATCGAAGGGCCGGCCTTAGGGTGGACTGCGCCGCGGACCGTCATCGCCACGTTGGTGTTCGTTGCGGCCGGCAGCGCGTTCGTCGTGGTGGAACAGCGCCGAGCGGATCCCATGCTCCCGTTGTCGCTGTTCCGAGCACGATCGTTTAGTGCCGGGAGTGTGGCACTCGGGGTTTGGCGAGGCTCGCTGTATGGATTGTTGTTCTTTCTGGCGTTTTACCTACAGCACTCGTACGGATTTTCCAGCACACTCATCGGCGTCGCGTTTGTCCCCATCACCGTTACACCATTGCTGAGTAATTACTTCAGCGGTAGCGGCATCGCACGCTTTGGTTCCCGATTCGTCGCAGTCTCCGGTTTCGCGATTTCGGCGTTGGGAGCAGGTATCTTGCTCATAGCGGATTGGATCGGCGGGGATTACTGGCTGATCGGGATCGCGTTGGCGTTGATCGGCCTCGGTGGCGGGTGGGCGATCCCAGCTGTCAGCCACGCGGCCCTCTTCGATGTCCCGCAACAGTTCTCCGGGATAGCAGCCGGAGTATTCAACGCTACTGGACAAACCGGCGCGCTCATTGGGGTGGCGCTGCTGGGTTCGCTTGTCGCCGAGACTGGAGCTAGCGGCTTACGCATCGGAGCAGCGACGGTAACGATAGTGCTGATATGTACCGCGGTGATGTTGCAGATCGGCTTTGCCGAGATACGCTCGCGAACTTCAGACACAGTGCGGGCGTAAGATGAGCGTACTTCAAGGATCCCGTTGATAGTTTCGTGCGAACCGCAGACTATTTCGCGTTTCCGTGGAGCACCACATCGCCATCAAAATTCACAGGGCAGAGTGTGGGGCCGGCAAGCCATTAAGTCGTTGGTTATCGCTGACCACCATTCTTCGGCCATTATTGCGTAGCCCCTGGGATTGGGGTGAATGCCATCAATGAGATCGTCATGTGTGAGTGCAGCGTGTATGCCAACGAATCTGATGTTAGCTCCGCGAGCAGCTTTTTCCTTCACCATAGGCGCTATGGTTTTGTTGTATTGTCGAACGTTTACTTCGTGCTCGACTGAGGGCACGATACTGGCCACATAGAGTCGAGCCTTGGGTGCTACTGCGGTGATGTGGTCGATCAACCGTGATAGCCGTTGCGGCGCCAGCGTCGGCAGTTCACCATCACGCCAGATGTTGTTGGTCCCGATATGCAGCAAAATTGCGTCGGGTTGGTACTTGCGAAGGTCTGGTTCGATGTCCCGATCGACGTCTTGGATTTGTCCGCCAAGCTGCGAGTGGTCACGGTCAGGCAAGGTATCCGGCCCGCTGTTCTTGCTTCCCACGAAGTCAACGGGGAGTCCATCCTTTTGCGTCAGCTCCCACAGGTGTGGTCGGTAAGCCCCTGGCACCTGCCAGCCGTTGCCTTCGGTGATCGAGTCGCCCACCGGCATCACCTTCAACGGCCCATCCAGTCCAGGCCATGCACCCATTCTCGGCGGGGCAGCATGTGTGGTATTACTGCCACCGACAAGTGGTAAGGGAGCCGCAACAGTGAAAATGCCAGCTAACGCAAGCAATCCTGCCGCAACAGTCATCAATCTCCGCATCGTGAGCTAGCACTTCCCTTCACAGCCTGAAGAACGGCTTCATCTGGATCGCTGACAATAGGGCCTACCAAATGGGCAACGTTCACTACTATATAATTTTCCGTCTCGCGCTACGCCGTATTCGGGACTTTCCCGTGTTTATCGGTCGGAACGTTGAGTGGGAAGGCCGCCCAGGATAGGGCCACTCCCCTCCTTGGCGGGAACAATCACCCGGACGCCATCGACTAGCTCGAGATTCCGCTGGGCTCGCTTGCGACTGTGAGCGACGTTACTGGTCTGTGCACCCGCACAGTGGCGGTAGCTACGCTGCTGATACTCGCTAATGTGGCACTACGGAGTGGTTTAACGGATACAGTACTGTCATGACCTCACATCCCTATGAGCTCATCGATGTGTTCACCGACCAACCGCTGGCCGGGAACCAACTAGCGGTATTCCTGCACGGTGAGGATATCGAGGAACACCTCCTGCAACCGTTGGCGCGAGAACTCAACCTGTCCGAAACCGTGTTTCTATACCCATCTCGCGGCAACGCCCACGCACGGATGCGAATCTTCACAACCTGGTGCGAGCTCCCATTTGCCGGGCACCCGGTCTTAGGCACAGCCTGTGTCCTAGCGCGCGCTATGAAGCAGTCTCCAGCAGTTGTGGATGTGTCCTTGGAGACCGAGAAAGGTGTGGTAGCAGTAAAAGTAGAGTTATCCGCTGACGGACCGCTATCGGGATGGATGGATCAGCCAATTCCAGGCTTCAAAGAATGGGCCGGAAGCCGCAGCGCACTTCTTAAAATTTTAGACATTCCAGAACCCATTGCACCTATCCAACTCTACGATAACGGTGTTCCACACCTGTATGTGATGCTTCCGCGCATTGACGATGTCCTCGCGATCCAGCCGGACTTTCCAGCGCTGCGCCAAGTTTCCGTCGGGGCGCGCATCAACTGTTTTGCCGGCGCGGACTCCAAGTACACCTCACGTATGTTCGCGCCCTTCGACTTAGCCCACCCCGAAGACCCTGCAACCGGCTCGGCCGCCGGACCGCTCGCGGTGCACCTGCTCCGGCATGGAATTATCACCTCCGAGCAAGAGATCACCATCTCGCAAGGTGAAAAGGTTGGGCGGCCCTCGACCCTGTTAGCGTCGGCTATCGGAAAAGCGGACACTTTACAGCAGGTTCGAGTGGGCGGATCTAGCTATCCGGTAAGTAAAGGCACGTTCTTTCTTCCATAGCTACCCGCATCAGACTACAGAAGAGAATCGACATCATGACTTTCAACTCCGACACCTGGCTGGCCACCGCGTACATCGATCCAGCAGTGCACGAGCTGCGACCGGACTATCGTGCGCTGCTCGTGGTGGCCGACGGTTTGATTCCCGGACCCAGCGATGCCACCAGCGAGACCATCCTCGCCCAGGCTGAGAAAGAAGCGTTGGTCTTGCTGGGCGACGCTTCACCGGCCGAGCACCCCCATGTGGACGCGTGGCGAGAAGCGTTCCGCGCTTTCGGTGCCAAACCGCAACGCACCCGCCCCAGCGTGGAGGCGCTACTGCGCCGGCTCCCCCAGGGCTTACCCCGCATCGACCGGCTCACCGACGCCTACAATGCTGTCTCTATCGTCCACGCGATTCCGCTCGGAGGAGAGGACATCGATCACTATCGCGGTCCCCTGCGGCTGGTCCGTGCCACCGGTGACGAGTCGTTCGAAACCACTGAGGGAGGCCAGCCGGTAGTGGAGCATCCCACGCCGGGCGAGGTCGTGTGGCGCGACGATGCCGGCGTCACCTGTCGACGCTGGAACTGGCGGCAGTGTTCCCGCACCCGCCTCACGCATAAGACCACGCGGGCTGTGTTCATCCTCGATGTGCTAGCCCCGCTTTCCAACGACGCGCTGAGCGCCGCTGGCCAAGCGTTGGAGAAGGCTCTCTCCGCCACGAGTCCCGCGGTTCAGCTCACTAGCAGGTTGATCGCCCACCGGTAAGGAGCAATGTGCTTGTCATCTCGGTTGAGCCTGGCGAAGAAGTACATGCGACGGTTGCCCGGCAGGTGCGGAAGAATGGTGTCGTCAACGGGGCCATCGTGGCACTCATCGGCGCGGTGGACGCAGCGTGCATCAGCAACATGCCAAAGGACAACGCGACAACTGACATTCTGACCGAGTACCGGCAGCCCATGGAGATATCGGGCACGGGCGAGATCACGAACGGTAAACCGCACATCCATTGCGTACTCAGTGCCGAAGGCGATAGTCCGCTCGCCGGCCATCTGCATTGGGCGACGGTGGAAAATTGGTTCGCGCACATCTACGTGATCGCGATATAGGTCCAGCGGGCCTGCTAGCGCCTACTTCAGGGTGTGCTCGCATTTAGCGACTTCGGCAGTGTGCTCGATTACAGGTTCTCCCTCAACTGTGATACGGCACGTGACCTGCTCGTTGAGTTGACCGCTCGCCACAATAGAGACTAAAAGCTTGCTCTTCTCGGTGATCGTCTTTTTCCACGGTAATGCCACACTGGGCTCGTTTCCCGAGCCATAGAAAATAGAGGCTGGTCCGTTCCCCGTGACCTCAAGAACGACGGTCCGCTCGTCGCCCGATCGTGAGGATGTGTCGCCTTTGGGTGAGGTGGTTGAGTTGGTCTCTTTTTCGCTATCCGAGCTTCCGCAACCCGACACCAACACCAGGATCCCGACAAGGGCGGTGAGGGCAAAGAACCTACGCATGACGTACTCCCCTGGAACGACGACCTTTGTCGTTGTAAATTAGCTGATTTGGGAGTCATCATTCGAGGGAGACACTCTTACCCCCCGAGAGTTTAACTAGCTTGTGGCGGCGTGAAACGTCTAACACGAAGCAGCGCATCCTGTAGCTCAGCCGCCGTAAGCGGCGCGCCGATAGCGACCAGGAGTGATCCCGAAGTACCGGATGAACCAGCGAGTCAGATGGCTCTGATCGGCGAATCCAGCGCGAGCCGCCGCATCCGCCATGGAGTGCCCGTTGCGCAACAGCAGCCGCGCCTCCTGGAGGCGGAGCTGTCGCTGATAGTCGCTGGGGGCAAGCCCATAGGTCGCCTGGAAGGCACGATAGACGGTATAGCGACTGCGACCCGCGACGTAGGCCAGGTCGGTGGCGGTGATCTCTTCGCGGTATGTCTGAAAAAGCAGGTTCCGAACGCGCTCGGCGACGCGTGCTGCGTCTGGAGAGGTGAGCGCAGCGGCAGGGCGCCGCGGAGTTGCCGTCGAATGCCGAGCCATAGTGGCGATCGCCACCGCCAGCAGCTCGTCACTCCGCAACGCGTTCGAGCTGCTGAGCAAGGCGCGATGCAGCTCGCGGAGCACGCGGGCAAGGACCGGGTCGGTCACGATCGGATCGTCGAAAAGTGGAAACCCGACCTCACGCTCGGTCGCCTCGCCGAGCAGATCGGTTACCAATTTAGGTCCAATGTGGACAATGCGGTACGTGAAGCCCCGCTCATCCGCGGCGCGGCCATCATGGGGATCGTCGGGGTTGAAGGCCATAACCATCCCGGCCGCGCTTACATGAGCCGCGCCTCGGCAAGTAAACGTCTGGGCACCGTCTTCAGTAACGCCAAAGGAGTACGTCGAGTGGGTGTGCCGGTGGTACACATGTCGCACGAAGTGCGCATGCATCACTTCCAACGCTTGATCTCGCGAGGTCCAATAATGTGCCCAGTCGCGCCTCACCTCAATATTGTTGCACGCGCACCAGCGTTCAAGACTCGGTCGCTTAGCGAGGGGATGATCTTCGCATGCGTTTCAACACGAAAATAGGAATCGTCGTTCTCGAGGATCTCGCCGTCTGGCAGCGGCTCAACGTGACCGCCTTCTTAGCCAGCGCGGTAGCCGGCGGAGTTCCCGAAGTCATCGGAGAGCGGTACCAGGACGCTTCGGACAACAGTTACCTGCCCATGTTCGGTCAGCCCGTGCTCGTCTACGCGGCCGATGCCCAAGACCTCATCCGAACCCACGGTCGCGCGCTGGCCCGCGAACTCCAGATCGCCGTGTACACCGAGGAAATGTTCAAAACCAACAACGACGACGATAACCGTGCGGCGGTGCGAGCGGTGCCCGCCGCAGAGCTACGGCTGGCCGGGCTCGCGGTGTACGGGCCGAAGAACGGCGTCGACAAGGTCCTCAAGGGTCTGCCGTTGCACCTCTAAGGTTTCCGAATGGCCGCTACACATTGCTACGCACAGCAATCGCCTGGACCTTGAAGGATCCGCGGTGCGCCGCGCGAGCCGACCACCAGACCGCGGCCGCAGCGGCAGCCAGTAACACGGGAATGACGAGCATCGAGCGGTAGACGCCCACCTGGTCTGCAAGCACGCCGATGGCGAGTGGACCGCCCCCAAACGCAATGCCGATCGCGAGGGAGGCGCGGGCATTTGCCAGGTCCGGAAGGCCCTCTGAGGCGCCAATCAATCGGGCAATCGATAGCGGGAACATCGGGCCGACGCCGATCCCGGCAATGAACAGGCCGATCATCGCCAACACCGGGATCGTGCTGAGCCAGAATGCGCAAAACCCCAGCAGCACTACCACGAGAGATCCATGAAGAATGTGGTCCAGCTGGAATCTGGTGGCGAGCCGGGCGACAACCAATCGCCCAATCACAAGGCCAACCACCACAGCTGAAAGACCGAGCGTCGCCAGACTCATACTGGCATGGGCGTGCTGTTGTAACACATCCGACGACCAGATGATGAAGCAGAACTCCAACGAGCCGCACAGCAGCAGCGAGAGCCACGCCGGCCAAAATGCCGGCGGCAGCGATCGGGAAGCCGCGGCGCGCTCAGGATGGTCGGCATTGGGTACCGATTCGCCACCGTATATACAACCAGCTAGCACCACCATTACGACGAGAACCAGCAGCGCTATCCGCCAGTTCCAGCCCGCAACAATGATTCCGCCCAGTACCAGCGGCGACGTAACACCAATGGCCGCCCCCAGGGCGGTGGCCTCCGTGATCGCACTCGCCCCAAACCGGCCATGCCGATCCGACAGCGACGAGAGAACCACGTTAATGAGAAAGTTCGCGGTAAGACCCGCGAGCATTGCGCTGAGCAGTGAAAGTAAGGGGCCTGACGCAACGCCGAGTAGCACAGCGCTTACAACGCCCAACCCGAACAAACTGCTCCACAGCACCCGCTTGCGCCCCAGCAGCCTCACTACTCGATCGCCAAATACTCCGACGGTGACCGCCCCGATCGCGTAGCACACGCCGTGCATTCCCGCGATAGTCGCGCTGGTCCCGTGATCGTCGCGGAGCAACGACACGCTTGCGCCGAATACATAGATGAAATAACCGAAAACCGCGAAAGCGGTGTAATGCAGCCACGTCGAGCGATCGCGGTGGAATACCGCGGGAGCCTGGTCGGACACGTCGCTGAGCTTAGCTAGCAGTAGCCGTCTCGCCCGATCCGCCAGGGTTGGACGTGCCAGCCGTTAACCGACGGTTCGCGACGCTGGGCAGCTGAGCGCGGATTGTCGCCAACCGTTCAGAATCGATATCGGCGATGATCACCCCCGTGGTATCCGGCGCCTGAGTGAGCACCAGACCCCATGGGTCGACGATCATGCTGCGACCGTATGAGTTAATCGACCCAGCCTGACCGATCTGACCCGCGGCCACCACATAGCATTGGTTCTCGATGGCCCGGGCCCGCAGCAGCACTTCCCAGTGGTCTTTGCCGGTGTGGGTACGGAACGCCGCGGGCACCATCAGTACCTGGGCACCGGCATCCAACAACGCCCGATAGAGCTCAGGAAACCGCAGGTCATAGCAGATACTCAACCCCACGCCAACACCCTCAACATCCACCACCACCGGGCGGTCGCCAGGCGCGTGTCTGGCGGATTCACGCGACGAGACGCCGCCAGGAATCTCTACGTCGTACAGGTGAATCTTGCGGTATGTAGCGACTAGCTTCCCGGCCCGGTCGAACAGCAACGACGTGTTGTATGCCCGTCCGTCGGCCGGTCCAACCTCACGGAACGAACCGACCAGCACCCACATCCGTAGGCCCGCCGCGACCTGGGCGAAGAATGTGCCTAGCTCCCCGTCGACCGGTTCCGGCGCGGGCCACGTCGCCTCATCAGAACCGAGGTACCCGACTTCTTCCGGTAGCACCGCGAGGTCGGCGCCCAGTTCGGCCGAGCGCTCCAGCAGGGTTCGGGCGGTGGCCAGGTTCTCGGCGCGCTGGTCTGTCGAGTTCAGCTGGCAGCTGGCGACACGCATCATGAGGCGGCAGCCGCGAGCTGGCGCGCGGCCTGCGTCATAGTCGCTTCGTCCTTGCAGAACGCCAGCCGCACCAAATGCTGACCAGCGGATTTACTATCGTAGAACGCCACACTCGGGACGGCTACCACGCCAGCTCGGTCCGGCAACTCGCGGCACAGCGCCGCACCGTCATCCGTGCCAAAAGATGCCGCATCGACCTGCATGAAGTAGGAACCCTGAGTCGGATATATACGGACACCTGCGCCTCGCAGCGTGTCTGCCAGCACATCCCGCCGGAGCTGCAAACTGTTGCGGAGCTCCCCGACCCATGGTAGGCAGGTGCGCAAGCCGTGCGCGACCGCCGCCTGCAACGGTGTGCCGCCTGCAAACGTCAAGGACTGCTTGGCAGCGCGCACGGCGGCCACGAGCTTTGCCGGACCACACACCCAGCCCACTTTCCAGCCGGTCACCGAGAACGTCTTTCCCGCCGACGAGATCGTCAGCGTGCGCGCGGACATGCCAGGCAGGGTAGCCAGCGGGATGTGCGGGATACCGTCGTAGGTGAGGTATTCGTATACCTCATCGGTGATCGCGATGAGGTCATGCTCCTGACACACCGCGGCTATCTGCTCCAACTCGGCGCGGTCGAAGACCTTCCCGCTCGGATTGTGCGGGCTGTTGAGCAGAAGCAGGCGGGTACGGGGCGTGATTGCGGCACGCAGCGCGTCGGGGTCGAAGCTAAAACGCTGCCCATCGAACTCCAGCAGCACCGGGCTGCGATGGGCGCCCGCCATGGCGATGTTCGCGACGTAGGAGTCGAAGTACGGTTCGAAGACCACCACCTCGTCGCCGGGCTCGGTCAGCGCGATGAGGGCAGCGGCGAGCGCTTCGGTCGCGCCCACGGTGATCTGTATCTCGGTGTTCGAATCGTAGGCAGTGCCGTAGCGTTCGCTTCGCTGCTCAGCGATTGCCGTCCGCAGTTCAGGCAACCCCATCAAGGGCGGGTACTGATTGCGATCGGCGGCGATTGCCGCCCGCGCGGCCTCCAGTAGTTCGGGAGGACCACCGCTGTCCGGGAAACCCTGGCCCAGGTTAAGCGCACCAGTACGCTGGGCCAACATGGTCATCTCAGCGAAGATCGACGACGCGAAGTCGCGCAAGCTGGTACGCAACCGGTCAGACACGGATCCTCCTGTGAGAAAAAATGTGGGTAGGTGCGGAAGCTGCGGCAAGTAGATCACACCTCAAATACCCATTCACTCACGATATATACGGCATCGGAGACCGTCTCGGGATCGCCTACTCGAACTACGCCTGTTTCGGCGATAGCAGCTATTACCCGTAGCACTGCTTCCCGCGATATCTCTGGGGCTCTAGGCTTACGGGGTCGCTGGCTTGGAGTTAATCGAGGGAAGGACACTATGAGCGCAACACCGGCATCGACGATCCTTGGATATCCAAGGATCGGCCCGAATCGTGAGCTGAAAAAAGCACTGGAAGGTTACTGGTCTGGGAAATTGACCGCGGAAACGCTGGCGGAGACCGCGGAAGCAATCCGTGCCCAGACTGCGACCGCGCTACGAGAAGCAGGGTTGGACGAAGTCCCCTCCAACACGTTCTCCTACTACGACCATGTGTTAGACACCGCCGTCGCGGTAGGGGCGATCCCGACCCGCTTCCGCAATCTGGGTTTGTCCGACCTGGACACTTATTTCGCTATGGCACGGGGCACGGATCAGGTTTCTCCGTTGGAGCTCACCAAATGGTTCGACACCAACTACCACTATCTGGTCCCCGAACTGACACCAGAGACCAGCTTCACGCCCAACCCGACCAAGGCGGTGGACGAGTTCACGGCCGCACGCTCGCGCGGTATCACTACCCGCCCGGTGTTGGTCGGCCCCCTCACTTTTCTGCTGCTGGCAAAGCCGGGCGTCGACGCCCCATCGGGGTTCGGGCCGCTGGACCTGCTCGATCCGTTGGTCGAATGCTATGCAGAGATTCTGCGGGCTCTGGCCGAAGCAGGCGCCGACTGGGTGCAGCTGGACGAGCCGGCGCTCGCCACGGACCGGACCGATTCCGAACTAGCGATGGCGGGCCGCGCCTATGCCCGACTGGGTAGTCTGACCGATCGCCCCAAGCTGCTGGTCGCAAGCTACTTCGGCCAGCTCGGGCCGGCGCTTCCGGTGCTGCTCCGCACGCCGATAGAGGGCATCGGCGTCGACCTGGTGGCCGGCGTCGACGATCTCCCGCTACTCACCGAAAGTGACCAGCTACGCGGGCGACGAGTAGTGGCGGGGCTGATAGATGGCCGAAATGTATGGCGAAGCGACTTGGGCGCCGCGCTTGAGGCCGCCCGAGCGCTACAGAGCGTCACCGACGACCTGGTAATAGGTACCTCCTGCTCGTTGCTTCACGTTCCCGCCAATCTTGCGGCCGAGACCGGGTTAGATCCACGCTTGCGGGCTCACCTAGCTTTCGCACGGGAGAAAGTGGCTGAGGTAATCACCCTTGCTCGAGCATTAGCCGGTGATGCCGAGGCAGCCCGAGAAACGGCCAAGAGTTCGGAAACGGTGGCACAATGGCGGGACGCGGACTGGCGCCGCAATGGCGCCGTGCGCGATCGGGCGGCGGATCTCACCGACGATCAGCGCAAACGCACACCATATGCGGTTCGGGTTACCTTGCAGCGCGATCTGGATCTCCCACCGCTGGCTACCACCACGATCGGTTCGTTCCCCCAGACCGCCGCGGTGCGCAATGCCCGGGCCGATTTCCGTGCTGGCCGCATCGACGAGGCCTCGTACACCACACAGATGAAAGCTGAGATCGCCTCGGTAATCGCACTACAGGAAGAGCTGGGCCTCGACGTGCTGGTCCACGGCGAACCCGAGCGAAACGACATGGTGCAGTACTTCGCCGAGTCGCTGGCAGGTTTCGCGGCAACCACCCATGGTTGGGTGCAGTCGTACGGGAGCAGATGCGTCCGTCCCCCGATCCTGTTCGGCGATGTGTCACGCCCCGCGCCCATCACCGTCGACTGGGCTACCTACGCGCAATCGCTCACCATCCGCCCGGTGAAAGGCATGCTGACCGGTCCGGTGACGATTTTGGCGTGGTCGTTCGTGCGTGACGATCAACCGCTGGCGCAGACCGCGGATCAGGTGGCATTGGCGCTTCGCGATGAGACCCGCGATCTGGAATCGGCCGGCATCCGGATCATCCAGGTGGACGAACCGGCACTCCGGGAACTCCTTCCACCCCGCGCCCAGCGGCGTCCGGCATACCTCGCGTGGGCAGTGGGAGCGTTCCGCGCCGCAACCAGCGGCGTCGCCGATTCAACCCAGATCCACACCCACCTGTGCTACTCGGAGTTCGGTGAAGTGTTGGGCGCGATCAACGACCTAGACGCCGATGTAACCAGCATCGAAGCCTCCAGGTCGCGGATGGAGATCGTGCACGAGCTGGCGAACTTCGGTCGAGGAATCGGCCCTGGGGTGTACGACATCCACTCCCCCAGAGTGCCAGCGGTCGCAGAGGTAACCGAGGCGCTCCGCTTGGCGAGTAAGGCAATCCCAGCGCAGCGGCTGTGGGTGAACCCCGACTGTGGGTTGAAGACCCGCGGGTACGCCGAAGTTCGCCCGGCTTTGGCTGCGCTGGTTAATGCCGCCCGTCAGGTCCGAACCGAAGCCGGCGCTACCTGAGTCACTCGCTGTGGACGTGGCACCATGGCCAGATCCCTTACTCCACAGGGGCCTGGTGCCACGTCCACAGCGCCGGCCGGATAGGACCGTCCGGCCGAGAGCGTGGCTGCCTGAATACAGGTAAGTTACCTGGTGGAATGGTGCTGACACGTTAACTGTTCGAGATCCGATGACAACCCCGAGGGGGAACGCCGTGGTTGACGCTATGGATGCCGCCAAGCTGTTCACGAACGTTGCCGCGAAGTACGACCGGCTTGGGGTCGAGTTCTTCGGTCCGCTCGCCGCCCGGGTGATCGAGCTCGCCGAGATCTCCGCCGGAGACGACGTGATCGACATCGGATGCGGGCGCGGTGCGGTGCTGTTTCCCGCCGCCCGGATCGTCGGATCGCGAGGTTCTGTAGTCGGGATCGATATCGCTCCGGGGATGGTCGAGTTCGCCCAACAGGACGCGCAGAGCCTTGGCCTGGGAAACGTCCGCGTAGTACTGGGCGACGCGGCTGAGCCAGGACTCGACCCCGGCAGTGCGGATGTTGTTGTGGGCAGCATGAGCCTGTTCCTGATGCCCGCTCACGAGAAAGCCATCGCCGCGTTCGCTCGTCTGCTGCGCCCGGGCGGTCGAGCCGTGTTCAGTCTGCCGATCTTGGGGCCGCCTCATGGAATCTGGCCCGCTGGTACCACGGCTATGCAACGTGTCGTAGACGAGGTTGACGGGTTATCGGAGATGATGGCTTCATTCCGCTGGTCGGAAAAACCCGGCGTCCTAGAGGATATATTTAACACCTCCGGTTACACCGACATCGAGATCCTCGAGGAGACCTCTCCGATTACGGCACCCTCCGCCGAAGCACTCGTAGCATGGACCCGCACCCTAGGCGCCCGGCTGATCTGGGACTCGCTTTCGGCGCCAGCCGCCGAACGATTCGAACGAGACCTACTCGCCGAGGCCGAATCCTTGCGAACCAGCCACGGAACCTACCGTCACGACTCAGCAGTTCGCCTAGCCCTTGCTCGTCGCCCCTCCACCACCTGACCAGCCAGAGCCCTACCGGAGCCGGACTCGTCGCCAGCATCACGAGGTCCATGTGCCAGAGATGCTCGCGCGGATCACTGCAGGTCCTGCAACCCGCTTGCCGAGTACGGTCGTTCATGATAATCAACCCAATTCCGGTAGAGCTATGCTTGCTCACTCTCCCCGCGCAAAGCTCACGATTGGCCAGACCCTCCGGCCGTAAACTCCGCTGATCAGGTCGACCCGTTATGGGGCATGTCCCGGATCAATGCTGAGCAGAGACCGCCGTCCCCGGTCCTCATCTGGCCCCGCGGTGCGACCGAAAATGGAACCTATTCCTCGCTGCGGGCAACAACAAGTGTTACATCCCACGCTCCACCACCGTTACCAACGGCAGTCGAGCCAGACTAAGGAGGTGCCCTATTCCACCAGTAGATGTCTTAACGAAGACCACGCGATCAGCCGATCTAGATGCTACCGATCAGGCGAATCAGCACAGATGGAGGCACGGCTACGTGAGCCAGATCGAAGCAGCGACTACCGACGCGACGCTAATTACCGGAGATCGTGAACTGTTCGCACAGCTATTCGATCGGCATATGGCAACGCTGCACCGCTATTGCGCCCGCAGAGTTGGTGTCGATGCCGCGGAAGATGTTGTAGCGGAGACCTTTCTGACAGCGTTCGAAAAACGTGCTCGATTCGACGCCCGCTACACCTCAGCCCTGCCGTGGCTCTACGGCATCGCGACTAATTTGCTACGGCGTCTACGGCGAGATGAAGTGCGAGCCTTCCGGGCCTTTGCCCGAACGGGCGTAGATCCGGTCAGCGATCCCTCAATGACCGATGATGCCGCCGATCGAATCGCAACCCGGTTAGACGCATCTTTCGTATCGCGACAGCTCGCTAGGTGCCTAGCGGGCATGTCGGCCCGGCAGCGGGATGTCCTGCTACTGCATGCCTGGGGTGAGTTGAGCTACATCGAGATCGCGGCAGCCCTGCAGATATCCCTTGGCACCGTCCGATCCCGCCTCAGCCGGGCTAAAGCACAGCTTCGAGACGATCTCACTCCCCCCTCCGCACATGGTATTGGAGAAAGCTCATGAACGACCTCAAAAGTTTGCCCAAGACGCTCCACGAATTACGAGCCGATACCCCGCCACCACGCGAGGCCTGGCTAGTGCATACCCGGAATCGGCTATCGACCGAACCGATTTCGGGTTTCACAACGCGGTTCTCGGACAACCTACGTAGAAACTCGATACGCTGGGTCGCCCTCACCGCAACCGCCAGCGTAGTTGGCGTAGTTGCTGTAGGAATACTACCTTTCGGCGGCAATGGCGGCGGCCAGTTCGGAGACTCACTCCAGATCGATCCAGCCGCCGCTGCCGTGCTACAGGAAGCTGCCAATAACGCAGAGAACGCTGCCCCAGTGGCAAAAAACTCTGCGACCCTGGACGGTAAATACGTCCACCATCGCAGTCGGGTAGTGGAAGTGAAAACAATGATCCCTAGGGAGGAAACAGCTCCAGTATTTCGTGATGACCGGATCACCGAAAACTGGTACGAGACCACGGGGCGAGGATCAGCGATGGTACGCGAGACAATGGTTAAACGCGAACCGGTTAGCCCTGTGGCGGAGTTAGAGAAAGCCGGCGTTGATTTGAGCACAACCAACCACGTCAGTCAGTACGGTGATCCCAGCGACTATCCGATCAAACCCCACCCCGACGACGCGAACATACAACCAGGCGACGTGTTCAGTAACCCAACACCGGCGAAACTAGCGAAGTTACCGACCGATCCGGATAAGTTGCTAAAAATATTGCGGGAAAAATATTCAGATCCTGCAAGGACAACATTCGATGAGGAACCTGGATCACCTGAAGGTGTAGATACAATCAACGGCATCAACGGCATCAACGGCATACCCACTTTTTTGTGGAATGGTCCACTGGGCGAAGTCATCCGGCTGTTGTATTACGGTGATGCTCTATTGCAGCCTGAACTACGTAAAGCACTGTTCTTAGCGACTGCGAGGCTCGAGGGGATCGAACGGTATGACGAGGTTGAGCTAGAGGGCCATAAAGGCATAGCTCTCGGCGGAACAAAGGACGGGGCGCGAGCGGAGATGGTCATTGATCCCGAACATTCGCGCTTGCTAGGTTTCCGGACAGTCGTAGTCTCGGATGACCGGAGTGAACGGTTTTACGGCCAGCCTAAAGGGACGGTTCTGCGTTCTGAGAGCGTTCGCTCGGCAATCGTCGACAAGCCTGGGCAAACTCAGTAAATCTGGAGCACCGATGTGGGCCGTCTCCCATAAGAGGCGGCCCACATCTTTAGGTGCAGCCAGTCACGCCCCAGCCCGGAGTACCCGGGTGGGACTAGGTCTACCCATGGTCGGTTAAAATCGCGGCGTGCAGGATGTCGAGATCAAGATCGCCCGTTTCGATGAACTCACCACAGAGACGCTGTACAAGCTGCTTCAACTGAGGACAGAAGTCTTTGTTGTTGAACAGAAAGACCCTTACCCCGAACTCGACGGACGGGACTGCGAGCCAGAAACACTGCACATCTGGGCCGAACGTGACGGCGTTATACTGTCAACTAACCGCGTCTTGAAGGAATCAGACGGCAGTACTCGGATCGGACGGGTCTGTACCGCACAGCAGGGTCGAGGAAACGGGCTGGCCGCCCAGCTGATCGAGCTCGCGTGCAGGGAGAATCCAGGCGACGTGTGGCTTGACGCTCAGGCGCACTTGCGTTCCTGGTACGAGTCTCTCGGCTTCGTCGCGGAGGGTGCCGAGTTCACCGAAGGCCACGTACTCCATATCCGGATGCGTCTGCGGCGATCGGGATGTTGAAAGCGGAGCGGTCGGAACGGCTCGGCTACAGGTGCAGAAATCACGTGAGCAGTTCAACTCAGTGGACAGCCGCTAAAGGTTCAGCTAATGCTCAGTTCTCACAATTTTTCCAGCAGCCTGGAAGACTCGTCGTCGGCGGGCGTGTAGGCGATAAGCCGTGTGTCGTGTTGTGGTCCCATCCATAGGTGAGTGTAGTTGAGGTTCATGAGCCCTAGTCGTGAGTGAAGGAAACGCTTGGTCCGGTTCTCTAGCGTCTTTATCTCGTGGCGATCCCACAGAGCGTTGAACTCTGGAGAAACCTTGCATAGACGTTTAATAAGGCATTTCCAAGTGGGGTCATCGAGGTGCTTTGCCATGGACAGACGGTATTGAGCCACCATCCGTGAAACGGTGTCCTCCCAATCAACTATCGCTCTGCGCCAGCAAGGACTCGTGAACGCTAGCCATAAAGAATTGCGATCCTCCATCGGGATGGAATTCAGATCTTCTATGAATTGCGAGTACGCATAGTTAAAAGCTAACATGTCGTAGCGCGCGCTTTGTACACAGGCGGGAAATGGCTCTAGCTTTTTCAAGATCGTTCGTATCTCAGGTGTTACCGCCGTACACTCTGACTCGATAGGTGGCGGTTGCACCCCGCTCAGCAGGTATAGATGTGACCGTTCGTGGGGGTCAAGCAATAGTGCTCGGGCGATCGCGTTGAGCACGCTCTCGGAGACACTGATATCCCGTCCCTGCTCGAGCCAGGTGTACCACGTAACGCCCACGCCGGCGAGCTGGGCTACCTCTTCACGTCGAAGGCCGGGGGTGCGCCGACGACCGCCGGGAGGTAGGCCGACCTGAGTTGGGACTATTCGTTCCCGGCGGCCACGTAAGAACCCGGCAAGTTCTTCCCGGCGGAGTTCGTCTGGTGGGTAAGAAACGTGCTCATGCGGATCGCGTTCCAGCGCTCGGAACTCTGTTGACACGGTAGGACGAGACGTAACAGGCATTGCTTGATGTTACCTTCGTGAGTTGTCCCGGATAGCCGTTCATTCAGGTTCTATTTATACCAGGATAAATGCGCTCTGGTACCAGGCTTATTTCACCGCGATAGTAGTAGCTATGACTCAGCAGCTCCAACCTGCCCGCGCAACGGCCAGCAGCACCCCCACCCTCCCCCAAGCGACAGATCCCGAGGCCACCACCGGTGCGAAGCACCCTTCAGATCTCAGCATTCTCGGTGTCATCACGGTGTTAATCGGTGTATTTCTCTCCATGGTCGACTTCTTCATCGTCAATGTGGCACTGCCCTCCATAGAGCAGAGTCTTAACGCCTCCTCGGCAACTCTGGAGCTCATCGTCGCGGGGTATGGCATCGCCTACGCGCTGCTGCTCGTGCTAGGCGGCCGCCTCGGTGATGCATTCGGGCGGAAGCGACTCTTTTTGGCTGGCATGACGGCATTCGGGGTGACGTCACTTCTCTGCGGCCTAGCCCCGACAGCGGGGACGCTAGTCCTTGCTCGGATAGCGCAAGGTGCCGCAGCCGCCGCGATGGTTCCCCAGGTTCTTGCCACCATCCAGGCCACCACTACCGGCCACCACCGCGCGCGGGCCATTGGGATGTACGGGGCCGCTGGAGGTATAGCAGCTGTAGCCGGGCAGCTCCTCGGGGGTGTACTGATCTCAGCCGACATCGCCGGGACTGGATGGCGACTGATATTCCTAGTAAACGTCCCGGTTGTGGTCATCGGCCTGGTGCTCGCCGTCCGCATGATCCCCGAAACCCGCTCCGCTATGCCGCAGCGCCCCGATATCGTAGGCACCGCTCTGCTGGGTCTGACGGTGCTGACCTTGCTGATCCCGCTGACTGAAGGTCGCTCGACGGGGTGGCCATGGTGGACATGGGTGCTGCTCGCCTTAGCCCCAATGAGCGCTACGGCGTTCGTAGCGGTAGAGCGGCGGAAAGAACGTGCCGGTGGTCTCCCGCTCGTTCCGCCGTCATTGCTGAAAGTGCCGAGCATGCGCAATGGACTGCTTGTGACAATTCCGTTCTTTGTGGGCTTCGGTGGCTTCATGTTCATCTACGCCGTCACTGTGCAGCAGGGCGCACACTTGAGCCCGTTGCAGGCTGGCTTCGCTCTCGTCCCCATGGGGCTTACTTTCCTCATCGCCTCACTGGCGAGTGAGCGATTGGTCGCTCGATACGGTCGGCGCGTCATCGGAGCGGGTGCGGTCATGCAAGCCGTTGGCCTTAGTGTGCTCGTCGTGAGCTTGCTCCGGGCGTGGCCGGAACCCACCACGCTCAACTTAGCTCTGGGCATGGCGATTGCCGGTGCCGGCCAAGGGCTGATCATAAGTCCGCTGTTTCGCGTGGTGCTATCGGCGGTTCCCGCAGAGCGAGCAGGCGTCGGAAGTGGCGTTCTCATCACAACACAGCAGGTGAGCATGGCGTTAGGTGTTGCCATGCTCGGAAGTCTGTTCCTGTCTCTCTCGGAGATGCCCGAAGTCAAGATCCAGCATGCCTTTGTCGCCGTGGTATTCCTGCAGATCCTGATGGCTGTGATCATTGCGGTGACAAGTCGACGGCTACCCGCGGTGACGTAGCTTAGCCCCCACCCCTACTGGTGACGGGGCGGAGTAGGCCCTCTTGCACGACGGTGGCCACGTGCCGCCCGTCGGTGGTGTAGCACCGGGCAGTCGCCAGCCCTCTGGCGCCCGATGCCGACGGTGACTCGCAGTCGTACAACATCCACTCATCGGCCCGAAACGGCCGGTGAAACCACACGGCATGGTCGAGGCTGGCTCCGGTAAAACCACCCGGTCCCCATACCTCACCGTGGGTGGCCAGTACCCCGTCCAACAGCGTCAGGTCGCTGGCATAGGTCAGCGCGCAGGCATGCAGCTGCGGATCGTCGGGGAGTCGACCGTCCACACGCATCCAGACCCGCTGCCGGGGCTCCGCGGGTCGGTTCGCCAACCATCCCGGCGAGCCGACATAGCGCACATCGATCGGACGTGGGATTTGCCCCCAGATCCCTAGCCGATCTGCCACAGGTTCAAGGCGCTCGACCAGCGTGCTCAGCTCCTCCGGAGGTGGCACGTCGGAGGGCATCCGGCCGTGATGATCCAGTCCAACCTCTGCCCGCTGAAACGACGCTGACATGAAGAAGATCGTGACGCCGTGCTGCACCGCGACAACCCGACGCACCGAGAATGAGCTGCCGTCACGCACGTTCTCAACGTGATACAGCAACGGCGCACTCGAATCGCCCGACCGAATGAAATATGCGTGCATCGAATGCACTAACCGGTCGGCTGGTACACAGCGCCCGGCGGCGATAAGAGCCTGACCGGATACCTGGCCACCGAAGACACGCTGTGGCGACACATCGGGGCTATCTCCCCGAAACACTCCGACCTCGATCTGTTCCAGATCCAGCAGCGTGACAAGCTGATCGACTGCCGGTTGGCCGGTCAGTGGTGTCAGCATGGTTACCGATGCGCCACGTCGACACCAATGCGATGCACTCGCAGCGCGTTAGTCGAGCCCGGGGTCTTAGGTGGACTACCGGCCACGATCACCACATAGTCACCGGCCTGGACCTGGCCGCTGGATTGTAGCAGCGAATCCACTTGCCGAACCATCTCATCGGTGTGCTCCACCTCGGGGGTGAGGAACGTCTTCACACCCCACGACAACGCCAGCTGATCGCGGACATCGGCTCGTGGCGTGAAGGCCAGAATCGGCAGCTGGGTGTGGTGCCGCGACAATCGCCGCACCGTGTCACCGGTGAGGGTGAACGCCACTAAGGCCTTCGCGCCGAGAACTTCGCCGATGTGTTTGGCCGCAACCGCTATCGCACCGCCCTTAGTCTTGGGATCGTGCTGCAGCGGCGGCACCGACGGATCGGAGTTTTCCACCGATTCAATGATGCGGGCCATGGTGCGCACCGTGACGATCGGGTAGCGTCCCACACTGGTTTCCCCTGACAGCATCACCGCGTCTGCCCCGTCGAGAACCGCATTGGCGACGTCGGACGCCTCAGCTCGGGTGGGCCGGGAATTCTCGATCATCGACTCCAGCATCTGGGTCGCTACGATTACCGGCCGAGCATTCTCTCGACACAACTGCACCGCGCGCTTCTGCACGATCGGTACTTCCTCCAGTGGCATCTCCACGCCCAGATCGCCACGCGCGACCATTAAGCCGTCGAAGGCGAGCACAATCTGCTCAAGGTGATGCACCGCTTCGGGTTTTTCCAGCTTCGCCAACACCGGGCGCCGGATTCCCATCTCGTCCATCACCTGGTGCACGAGTTTGATCTCATCGGCGTTTCGCACGAACGACAGCGCCACCAGATCGGCGCCCAGTTTCAGTGCAAATCGTAAATCGGCGAGGTCTTTTTCGCTCAGTGCGGGAACGCTCAAATTCACGTTCGGCAGCGACAGTCCCTTATTGTTGCTGACCGGACCGCCTTCGGTGACCAGACAACGCACGTCCGGGCCATCCACAGACAGAACCTCAAGCGCCACCTTGCCGTCGTCGACCAACAACCGATCGCCGGACTGCACTTCCACAGCGAGGTGCTTGTAGGTGGTGGAGACACGATCGTGGTCGCCGTCGCAGTCCTCCACGGTGATAGTGATCGTCTCGCCAGTCGCCCATACCGTCGATCCGGTAGCGAAACGCCCCAGTCGAATCTTGGGGCCTTGCAGGTCGGCGAGCACAGCGACCGTGCTGCCAGAACTGCGGGCGGCATCCCGTACCAGCTGATATACCCGAGCATGCTCCTCGTGGCTGCCGTGGCTGAAATTCAGCCGAGCCACATCCATTCCGGCGTCCACCAGTGCGCGCATGCGCTCCGGAGTGGCGGTAGCCGGACCGATAGTACAGACAATTTTCGCCCTACGATTCATGGGGCTTAACGCTACTACGGCATCCGAAAGCTGTGATCCTCGGCACTACCGGAATGGTTCGCCTACTACTCGCTGGTGCTGGTTCGATCGACCCGATCTTTACTTGCTGAACTTTCGCCCTGGAGCTCTGGAGTCGAGTCCTCATCCGAAGGCTGCCGATCGGTCGGCAACACCTGAACCTTGCCTGATTCGTCAACCGCGAGGCTCTCACGAGGACCGCTGTGAAGCACGAAGTAGATCAGAGCGCCAACGAACACCACCAGACAGGTCCAGATATTGAGCCGGACACCAAACACCAGCTGCGCTTCATCGACCCGAAGGTACTCAATCCAGGCACGGCCGGTGGTGTAGGCCATCACGTACAGCGCGAAGACTCGACCGCGACCAAGGCCATAGCGTCGCTGCGCCCACCACAACAGACCCGCCACCGCGACGCACCACAGCGCCTCGTAGAGGAACGTCGGATGGTAGGTGGCCTGTGCGAAATACTCCGGAAGCCGGTGATCTAGGTCAATCTCCAGCGCCCACGGCAGGTCCGTCGGCCGACCGTACAGCTCCTGGTTGAACCAGTTGCCAAATCGACCTACCGCTTGCGCCAGCACGAGCCCAGGGGCGAGGGCATCGGCGAAGACACGCAGCGGTATGCCCAGCTCGCGACAGCCAAACCACGCACCCACCGCGCCACCGGCGACAGCGCCCCAGATCCCTAAGCCCCCCTCCCAAACTTTCACGATATTGACCAGGTCGCCGTCGTGACCGAAGTACGGGTCCGGGGTGGTGAACACGTGGTACAGCCGGGCACCGACGATTCCGGCGGGCACGGCATAGATCGCGACGTCGAGCACCGCGCCTGCGGGGCCGCCACGGGCCCGCAGGCGACGATCTGTGATGAAGATGGCCAGGGCGACACCGAGCACGACGCAGAGCGCGTAGGCCCTGATCGGAACCGGGCCAATGTGCCAGATCGATTCGCTGGGGCTGGGAAACGAGGCCAATAAGTCGCGAGTATGCACGGCGGTCAGGCTAGCGCATCGGACGACTCAGTCCAGTCCAGGCCGGGCCGGCTGGGTCGTGCTCGGTCGGCGACGTTTTCGGGGAGAACGTCGTAAGTCGGCTCCTGGACCGACATTTTCGGAAAAAACGTCTCGGTTATCGGCATGTCTTCGTCTTGTCTGGTCGTCCTGATTTTGTGTCGAAGGTGAAGTCAAATGTGCTGCGGTACTCCTGTAGTTGAACGCGACGAGAGTCCACCCATCGGACATCTATTGTGGGCGCTACAGAACCACCGGGTTCAGTGCTAAAGCAAGCTAGGGGCCATTCACGACTGAGGAGCCATGCGTGTTTGCGGACTAGCACCGTTGTCTCCAAAGCGTGGATATCTTGAATAACACGCAGCTCCAAAGAACTGTCTCCGGGTGCAGATACTCGATCGACTTCCTCTTTGCCAGAAAACTCCAGAGATATCAAACCTAAGCACAGCCAACCTACCGCGGCCATGAGAGCCAATGTCGTACCAGTAGCACGCCAAGCTGGTTTTCCACGAAGACCGATCCAGCAAGCAATCGCTAATAGAACCAGGACCAGAACACCCGCCACAAACGGGTGAACAAACATATCCCTGATAACGACATAATTGCCCGGGTTAATGATGCCAACAATACGGGCAATCGCCAGCGCTAACGCTGCGCAGAGTAAGGCAATAACTACCTTACGACCACGTCGAGTGACAACGGGGGATGACGTGAAACCCAAGGCCACGAAGAAAACCCTCTCTCATCCAAGGCACTCGACACAATAGCCGATGCTATCCCCGGACCGCGGCGGCGAGGGAGACCACCAGCTCGTGCAGAGCCTGCTGACCGAAGTCCGCATCGGGCGCGTCCAGCAAACAACGCACCAACGCCGAACCAACGATCACGGCATCGGCGTAACCGGCGACAGCCGCGGCCTGCACACCGTCGGAGACTCCGAGGCCCACTCCAATTGGTAGGTCGGTCACGGCACGCAACCGACGCACCAACTGCGGGGCGACATCGCTGGTGACATCACGTGCGCCGGTGACACCCATCACCGATGCGGCATAGACGAACCCGCGGCAAGCCTTTGCGGTAGACACCAATCGGGCATCGGTGGAACTCGGCGCGACCAGGAACGACCGGTCCAGTTGGTAACGGTCGCTGGCAGCAAACCACGTGTCGGCCTCTTCGGGCAGCAAGTCAGGGGTGATGATGCCGGTGCCGCCGCTCAACGTCAGTTGCCGCGCAAACTCGGCGACGCCGTAACGCTCAATGGGGTTCCAGTACGACATCACCATGGGAGCCGCGCCCGCCTCCGCCACTGCCTCAACCGCGTCGAAGACGTGGCTAACGCGGGTACCCGACGAAAGGGCCGCCTGTGCGGCCTCCTGGATGGTGGGGCCGTCAATCACCGGGTCGGAATAGGGCACCCCGACCTCGACGATGTCGACTCCGGCCGCAACCATGGTCCGCATCGCGGCGATGGATCCAGATAGGCTGGGGAAACCAACGGGCAGGTAACCAATCAGTACCCGGCGCTGTTCTGCGTGCGCGGCATCGAAGACGGCCTGGACGCTCACGGCCGATTCTCCACCGATTCATTCACCAGATTGAACCATTCCGCCGCTGTCTCCATGTCCTTGTCGCCCCGACCCGACAGGTTCACCACGATTACCGGTGTGCGCTCCAGGCGCCGCGCCTGCTCAGCGACGATCAGCTCCGCTCCGGCTAGTGCGTGCGCGCTCTCGATCGCCGGGATGATGCCCTCGGTGCGGCACAGTAACCGCATCGCCTCCATCGCCTGACTGTCGGTGATCGGCACATACCGTACCCGGCTGGTCTCGTGCAGCCAGGCATGTTCGGGTCCGATGCCAGGATAATCCAGTCCGGCGGAGATCGAATGCGACTCACATGTCTGACCGTCGTCGTCTTGCAGCACGAAAGAACGTGCCCCATGCAGTACGCCCGGCCCACCACCAGCGATAGTCGCGGCATGGCGACCGGTCTCCACACCGTCGCCGCCAGCTTCGAAGCCGTACAGCGCCACTTCGGAATCGGCCAGAAAGTCGTAGAACATACCGATGGCGTTCGAGCCGCCGCCCACACAGGCACAGATCGCGTCCGGCAAGTGGCCCAGCAGATCCAGCGACTGCCGGCGAGTCTCAACCCCGATCACGCGCTGAAAATCGCGCACCATCACGGGGAACGGATGCGGTCCACCCACCGATCCGATGACGTAATGTGTCTCGTCCACAGTGGACACCCAATCGCGGAACGCCTCGTTCATGGCATCCTTAAGGGTGCGGCTTCCGGTGGTCACCGGGACGACCCGCGCACCAAGCAGCCTCATGCGCGCCACGTTGAGCGCCTGACGCTGCGTATCGACCTCACCCATATAGACGGTGCATTCCAGATCGAACAGCGCAGCCGCCGTAGCGGCGGCCACACCATGTTGTCCGGCACCGGTCTCGGCGATGATGCGAGGCTTGCCCATTCGCTTGGTCAACAGTGCCTGGCCGAGCACATTATTCACTTTGTGGGCGCCGGTGTGGTTGAGGTCCTCGCGCTTGAGGAGCACCCTGGCTCCGAGCTTCTCCGACAGTCGGTGTGCGTCGTAGAGCAGACTGGGTCGACCCGCGTATTGCGTCAACAGTCGGTCGAGTTCGCCGGTGAAGCCAGCGTCGGCCATGGCGTCGGTGTAGACCTGCGTCAACTCGTCGAGCGCCGCAACCAGGGCCTCCGGTACGAAGCGGCCACCGAATCGGCCGAAGTGCCCTGCCGCATCGGGTCGGGTCGCTTCAGGGAGTACCCGCCCACTCATCGCGGTGTCCGCGGCGTTGCTGGGTGCGCCCCGGCCGTCACCAGCTCGGCCACGGCATCGCGTGGACTCTTCTTGGTGACTAAGCTCTCGCCAACCAACACCGCGTCGGCGCCGGCGCCGGCGTAACCGATGAGCTCATGCGGGCCATGAACACCGGACTCCGCGACCTTCAGCACGCCCGACGGCAGCCCAGGACATATCCGCTCGAAGACCGAGCGGTCCACGGTGAGCGTGTTTAGATCGCGGGCATTGATTCCCACCACTTTGGCACCTGCCCGAAGGGCTCGGTCTGCCTCGGCCTCAGTGTGCACCTCCACCAAGGCGGTCATTCCCAGCGATTCCACCCGCTCCAGCAGGCCTACCAGAGCGTTGTCTTCTAACGCGGCGACGATCAGCAGGCACATGTCGGCACCCTGTGCCCGAGCTTCCAGCACCTGATAGCTGGAGACAATGAAATCCTTACACAGCACGGGCACGTCTACCGCCGCACATACCGCCGCAAGGTCGGCCAGCGAGCCGCGGAACCGGCGTGGCTCGGTGAGCACGCTGATGCAGCGTGCACCACCCGCCTCGTATTCCAGCGCTAGCGCTGCCGGGTCGGGAATAGCCGCTAGCTCGCCTCGTGCGGGAGACGCGCGCTTAACCTCAGCAATCACTCCCACGCCGGGCTCGCGGAGCGCGGCCAGTGCGTTACGCACCTCGCGCGCGGCAGCCGCCAGCTCTTTGACCTGCTCAATCGGCGTCTGTGCCTCGCGCTTCGCGAGTTCTTCACGGACGCCGACGAGGATGTCATCGAGCACGCTCACTGTGCCTCCAACCCCGGTACGGCCATGGCGGCGATGCTACTTAACCTCCGTCGACCGCCCAGCCGGGGGTGGCTGTGTGGGATCTTGCGTGGGATCAAGGCCACGGTCCAAGGCGTCCCACAGCGACGACGGCTCAAGGCAAGTGCCTGCCTCGCCCTCGGTAGGTCGCTGCCTGCTCGGCGCTTCGTATCGGGAGGTCAAGCCCGTCGACTGCAGGCTCCAACGCCGAAAACGCAGACACGTCAGCATGCCTGAAGCGGCCCCAAACGCGCCGGCGACAATGATCACCATCGGCCAAGCCAGGGTCACGTCCACCCGTAGCGCGCCGGAACTACCTTCATCACTCAAGCCCAGCACCCCTGCCAATATCGTGGCCGCACCCGCTACCAATAGCAGCAGACCAACCACAAGTCGTCCCAGCCGTCGCGTGGCCAGTAGCGCTGCCGCACCCGCCAAGCTGACTAGGCCCATGGCGGCACTCCACGGCGCAACATCAGTGCCACGTGTAGCTTCGCGCAGCGACGGCAGCGGTGCAGGCCGAGGCACCTGCTCTACCCACCACTGGCGAGAAGCCGCGAACAGCGATATTCCCCCACCGAGCACAGCGAGAAACACTGCCGCGCCAAGCTCGACTCGTCCCCGGTGACGCAGTACTTTAGGTGACCTCACAGTCCGCAAGGTCGCCGCCTGTGTATCGCTCATCGGGTAGGTTTCATGGTCTCGGCGGCAGCGACCGCCGATAACACTGCCGCGGCCTTATTGCGCGACTCCTGCTCTTCGGTCACCGGATCGGAATCGGCAACTACCCCGGCTCCGGCCTGCACGTAGGCCACACCGTTGTGGAGCAACGCGGTGCGAATCGCGATCGCGGTGTCCATGTCACCGCCGAAGTCCAGGTACCCCACCGCGCCGCCGTAGAGGCCGCGCCGGGTGGGCTCGAGCTGGTCGATGATCTCCATGGCCCGCACCTTCGGCGATCCACTCAACGTACCTGCCGGGAATGTCGCCGCCAGCAGATCATAAGCGGTACGACCCGGCGCCAACTCTCCGATCACGGTGGAGACGATGTGCATCACGTGGCTGTAACGCGCAATTTCCATGAAGTCGACCACGTCCACGGTGCCAGGACGGCAGACCCGGCCCAGGTCATTGCGGCCCAAGTCGACCAGCATCACATGTTCGGCGCGTTCTTTGGGGTCGGCAATCAACTCGGCGGCAAGTGCGGCATCGGCCTGTAAGGTTGCGCCGCGAGGTTTGGTTCCGGCGATGGGATGCAGCATCGCCCTGCCGTTGGTGACTTTCACTTGTGTCTCGGGACTTGAGCCGACGATGTCGAATCCATCGAAACGGAGCAGGTACATGTACGGGCTGGGATTGGTGGCGCGCAGCACCCGGTAGATGTCGAGCGGGTTCGCGTTGGTGTTGCGGTGAAACCGCTGGCTCGGCACGATCTGGAAGCACTCCCCCGCCTCGATGGCGGCTATGCATTCCCGTACCGCTTTAGCGTAGCCGCCGGCGGTCATGGTGCTGTTGTAATCGACCACGTCCGGACGCTCCAGCGTCGAGATACTCGGTCCCCCCGGACGAGACAACGCGGTGGTCATCGCCTCTAGCCGACCGACCGCCCGATGGTAGGCGCCGGTGACGTTTGCCTGGTGGGCATCGTCAAAGCCATCAGAATCGTTGGCGTCCACAATCGCGTTCGCACCCTCGCCCACTATCGCGTTCGCGATGAGCAGCAGTGAACCGTCGTGGTGGTCTAGAACCGCGAGGTCGGTGACCAGCATCATGCCCAGCTCCGGCAGCGGCAGATCTCGCACGCCGGTGTCCGGTAGCTGTTCGATGTAACGGATCACGTCGTAGGAGAGGTAGCCGACCATGCCGCCGGTGAGAGGTGGGCCGTCTTCGGCGTCGCGGGGCGTGGCAAGGGCCGCTACGGTGTCCCGAAGCGCTGTCATGGGATTACCGTCCATGGCGACACCTACCGGTGGTTCGCCCAGCCAGCGTGCTTGGCCGTCGACTTCGGTTAACGTCGCGACGCTACGCACTCCGACGAAGGAGTAACGGGACCAACTGCGGCCGGGCTCGGCCGATTCCAGCAGAAACGTCCCTGGTCCTCCGGCGAGCTTGCCGAACAGACCGATAGGGGTCTCGCCGTCGGCCAGCAGGCGCCGGGTTACTGGCACGACTCGCCCGGCGCGGGCGCGCTCGATGAATCCGGCCAGATCGGGAGTTATCACACCAGTGGTCATAGCGATAGCTTTCCAGCGTCAAAGCAGCTGCGGTCACCGGTATGGCATGCGCCATCTACCTGATCTACTCCGACCAGCAGCGCGTCGCCGTCGCAGTCAATCGCGACGGATTTCACATGTTGCACATGTCCCGATGTCTCCCCTTTGTGCCAGATCCGCTGTCTACTACGGGAGAAGAACGTGACGAGACCGCTGGCAAGCGTGCGGGCGAGTGCCTCGTCGTTCATCCAGCCGAGCATCAGCACTTCGTGGGTGTCGTACTGCTGGACGATGGCCGCGAAGAGGCCGTGCTCGTCGCGTTTGAGCCGTGCGGCGACGGCGGCGGGAAGCGGCGGGGCTGGTTCTGCCGGGCTAATCGGATGGCGTGACTGCACCAGGTCAACTGTACCGATCGAGAGCTGTGGTTACACCAGCCCACAGCTGCGAACCCAACGGTTCGCCCATCACGACACCTCAGCGCGACTAGGCTCTGATCGCGACGCGTCGAAGTAGCGCTGCACACTGCTCGGTACCGCCAGCAACACCATCACCAGCGCCGCGACCAGCAGCGAAACCGCGTTTTCAGTGACCGCGCTGTTGTCGAAGAACGTCGCCGCATCGCGCACCACACTCAGCGTATATAGCGACAACGTAACGATCCGTGCCCATGCTTTCCCGCGTAGCAGCAGCACCGCCAACACGGCGTTCACCACGGCGAAAAAGGCGAGCCAACAACCCGTGGCCACCCACGCGGCACTGCTATGTCGGACCAGCAACGGCAGCGCACTCACCAGGTAAGCAACCGCGACCATCGTCATGACGACCGCGGCGACACGCAACGGCACCGGCGCCGCTCGCAACAAACGCATGCTCGAACCCTACGACACCAGGGCGCACCGCGAGCACGCCATCTCGTTGCCCCAGTACTCTCGATGGTCTAGGAGTCGGAAGGCCGCCATGACCCAACCGAGCATGCGCAGCAAAGTCGTCGTGATCACGGGAGCCAGCTCCGGCATCGGGGCGGCCGCGGCCCGAGAACTCGTCGCGCGGGGAGCCACGGTCGTACCGGTCGGCCGCTCCGTGAAGCGAACAAACCTCCTAGCCCGCAGCATCGACACCGAGCCGATCATCGCGAACTTCGCCGATCTAGCAGACGTACGCCGCCTCGCGGATCAGCTCCTGCAACGCTGCCCACGCATCGACGTGCTGATCAACAACGCCGGCGGACTGTTCACGCCACGCACGGTCACCGTTGACGGCCACGAAACCACCTTGCAGGTCAACCACCTCGCGCCGTTCCTGCTCACGACACTGCTTCGTGACCGGTTGACCGAATCCGCGCAAACAGCACCGGTGCGGGTCATCACCACAGCCAGCGCCGCGAACCTGATAGGCAAAATTCGGCTCGACGACCTCAACTGGGAACAGCGGCTCTGGGGTTCGTTTCGCGCCTACGCCACCACCAAGCTGATGAACATCGTGTTTATCCGAGAGCTGGCCCGGCGATGGGCCGGAACAAAGGTGGCAACGGCGAGCTTCCACCCCGGAGCCGTCGCCACTAACTTCGCGTCCAACTCACGGTTTCCGGGGTTGGTGTATCACACCCCGCTACGGTCCCTGCTGCTGATGAGCAGCCAACAGGGTGCGGCTCCGATGGTCTGGCTCGCCGACGATGCCGGCGCCGAGCAGCTAAACGGCGGCTACTACCACCGATTTCGTAGCAACGGGCCGACACACCGGCAAGCCCGTGATCCCGAACTTGCCGCCAGGCTCTGGACGGCTTCAGAGGAACTCACTCGCGCCCGCTAGATCGGTCTCGACCATATAACTCGTGCCCGGACAGCCCTGAAGACAACGGCGAAGGATGCACACATGCGGTGATGCCTGTCCACGCTCACCTGCTTGGTGTTGGCACTGACACTCGCCGGGTGCGGGTCCTCCGACGACGGCTCTGAGTCGATAACCTTCCCGACCCGCAAGCCAATCGGATCGAACCCACCGTCACCGCGCTTTGGCACGGGGCGGTGTACGGCGAGACCAAGAGCGGACCGGTCGTACTCGATGCCAGACCGGATGCGGACCGCTCGACCCAACCAGGCATAGCGCCCACCTGGGTCAGCGAGTACACCGGTATCGCGGTCGACGACAACGGCACCTCGACGGCCTATCCCGTCCTCAAGTAGCCGTGCCCGCAGTAGCTCTATAGATACTCACCACATCAAATCACGCCGACTTGACAGCTTTGTACATCATGTACTAGTTTTTTCTGACATATGATTAACAAACCTGACCCATCGGATTCCGTGGGCAACGGAACGCCGGAGTTGGACGGAGATCAGCTCCTCCGACTTCTGGCGGCTCTGGCGAACCCACACCGGCTCAGAATCGTCGCCGCCCTCACCGGCGGCCGCGAGTACGTGAGCCGGCTCGCTCGCCGAATCGGACTTGGTCGCGCGCTGTTGCACATGCATCTACAGCGGCTCGAACACGCCGGAGTCATTTCCGGAACGTTGGAAATCTCAGATAGCGGAAAAGCCATGAAGTACTACGAAGTCACACCCTTTGCCATCCACCTCACACCGACATTGATCACCACGGCGACTGAGACGTTGTCGAAACCCGGTCATACCGCCACCTTGGAGGACCCATCATGAATACGACACTGATAGCGGCCGCGCAAGCAGACGAGTCGCTAGCCTGGCCTGAGGCGATCATCGCCAGCGTGGCGGTCGCAAGCTTTCTCATCGGCTTCGTCGTCGTGATCTGGCAGTTGCTCGCTACCTACCGTGCCCGCATGTCGATCACGCGAGAGAACGCCTACCAGGCCTTGGCGGAGCGAACGACGGCAAGCCAAGAGCGCATCGCCGCCGATCTAGCCGAGCTGCGCGTCAAGGTCTCGACGATGGAACGACTCATGAAGGAAGTCGAGTAGCTACGTCGCCGGCCGGCCGGCCGTGAGCCTCACCCATCCCCCTACATGCATCGTCTCCAAGGAAGCGATCCTCCATGTCCCGACTTAGACAACTCGCCGCCCTCCCGGCGGGACGACACACGAAATGGCTGTTTGCCCTGGCCTGGATCGTGATTATGGCGATCGCAGCCCCCCTCGCCGGCAAAATCGGCGACGTGGAGGAGAACGACGCCGCGGCCTTCCTCCCCAGGAGTGCCGAAGCCACCAAGTACTCCGAGCTTCTCCCCCAATTCGAATCCGACGAGATGCTTAGCGCCGTGGTGGTGTACGCGCGAGACGCGGGCATCGCTGACCACGATCGGGCGCATGCCGAGCGCACGAGGGAGACCATCCTGCGCTATGTCCCCGAAGCTGAGCGTGAACGAGTCCCTGCGCTCATACCCGCTCCCGATGGCAAGGCCCTGCTCGTGACGCTCCCGCTGGCTAACGACGACGGCCTCATCGACGACGTGGACGGCATTCGACAAGAGGTACGAAAGGACGCGCCTGAGGGACTCAACGTCAAAGTCAGCGGAGCTGCCGGCGGGCTCACCGATTCGGTGAAGGTGTTTGAAGGCCTGGACGCAAAGCTGTTGCTCATCTCGGCGGGCATCGTTGCTCTGCTACTCCTGCTCACCTACCGTAGCCCGGTCATGTGGCTGATTCCGCTGATCAGCGTGGCCGTCGCCAGTCAGGTAGCCGGCGCGGCCGTGTACTTGCTCGGGAAGTATGCCGATTTGCCGGTCGACGGGCAGAGTGGCGGAATCCTCCCGGTGCTGGTTTTCGCTATCGGAACCGATTACGCACTCTTGCTGGTGGCTCGCTACCGCGAAGAGCTGCATCGCCACGTTGACCGACACGCTGCCATGAAGGAAGCCCTCCGGCGCGCCGGACCCGCTATCGTCGCCTCCGCCGCCACGGTCACCATCGGACTGGCCTGCCTGCTCACCGCGGACCTCAACTCCAACCGCAGTCTAGGCGGCGTAGGAGCGATTGGCGTTTTGTGCGGTCTGATCGCGATGATGACGCTGCTTCCCGCCCTGCTGGTGTTCTTCGGGCGTTGGGTGTTTTGGCCCTTTATTCCCCGCTTCGGTACGCCAGTCCGCGAGAGTGACAGCGTGTGGGGAAAGCTAGGTCGGTTGATCGCGAGGCGACCCCGCATCACCTGGGTCGGTACAGCCGGCATCCTGCTGCTCTTGGCCGTCGCCGCTACACAGCTCAACCTGGGCCTGACCCAGGAGCAGGCTTTCCGTGACAAGCCGGAGTCGGTCGTCGGGCAGGAGTTGATCGGCTCATATTTCCCGGCCGGTGCGAGTCAACCCACCGAGGTCATCGCCCGAGCCGCTACGCGGGACCGGGTCACGAATACGTTGCGGGAAACCGAAGGGGTCGCCGAAGTCCAACCTGCGGTTACCTCAACTAATGGCGAGCTCATCCGTATCGGCGCGGTATTGAGCAGCAAGCCAGATACCGCAACCGCCGAACAAACGGTGGAACGTATCCGCGATCGGGTACATGAGATCCCCGGTGCCAACGCGCTCGTCGGTGGTCCTACCGCGGTGAACCTCGACACCGAGACCGCCGCCGAGCGGGACCGGCTGGTAATCATCCCGCTCGTCCTGACGATCGTGTTCATCATCCTGGCGTTGTTGCTGCGATCCCTGCTCGCGCCGTTCCTGCTGATGGCAACGGTGGTGCTGTCATATTTTGCCGCCTTAGGAATCTCCGCCCTATTCCTGGAGCAGGTCTTCGGCATCGCCGCGGTCGACCACTCACTCCCTTTGCTGGGATTTGTGTTCCTGGTAGCGCTCGGAGTGGACTACAACATTTTCCTGATGACTCGAGTCCGCGAGGAAGTGCAGCAACTCGGTCACGCTCCCGGCGTGTTAGCCGGCCTGGCCACTACCGGAGGGGTGATCACAAGCGCGGGGCTGGTACTGGCAGCCACTTTCACCGTGCTCGCAACTACCCCCTCGGTGTTCCTCATCGGCGTCGGGGTTCTGGTTGCGCTGGGGGTGTTGTTGGACACCTTTGTAGTGCGGTCAGTGCTGGTCCCGGCTCTGTCGTTGGACATAGGTCCCCGCATCTGGTGGCCGTCGCGTATCAGCAAAGGCAGCACGGTGCTTACGTCCGATTCCCGAGTCGAGCCTGTCAAGGTAAGCGTTACCTAGAGACGCCATAGCGTCGCCGTTACTCACCCGGTAACGCTATAACAAACATTGCCGGTCAGCTCTGGATAGAACGGATAAAATGGACTTATAGTATAGAGAATAGCAATACAGGCATTGCCGGTGTAAAGGTAGCCGGAGCAAGGCGGTTGCCGGATGCATCGAAGACCATCCCCGCCTAGAGGGCTAGGCCGAGCGGCGGGGCGATGTGCCACGATTCTCGCGTTGAGCATGGCGGCACTCCTCACCGCTACAGGCACTGCGGATGCAACCACATCGAGTGAGCGTTCGGACTTCATCTCCGCGGCCGGCACGGCAGCGGAGATCAACCAACAAAAGTACGGCATCCCTGCGTCGGTGACGGTGGCACAAGCGATCCTGGAATCCAACTGGGGCACCAGTGACTTGGTGCGCAAGACTAAGAACCACTTCGGAATGAAATGTTTCAAAGGTGCCGCAGGCGTCATCTCGATCGGCTGCGCAAACAGTCCGACCACGGAGTGCAGCAAGGAGCAAGGGTGCTATCCCACTGAGGCCATGTTTCGGGTTTACCGCACTGCTGCCGATTCCTTTGCCGACCACGGCCACACGTTGTACGAGTCCTCGCGTTACGACCCGGCGTTCAAGCACACTGATAACGCCGACCAGTTCATCCGTGAAGTTCATAAGGCGGGCTACGCCACCGACCCCAACTACACCGACAAAATCATCAAGCTGATGAAGGAACACAACCTGTATCGCTTCAACTGATGCTGGGACATCTACTCTCGCTCGGCGATGTGTTTGATGGCGTCAAGCCGGGACTCCCATTGCTCGGCAGCCCGCGCCGCCCACTGCTCGACCTGTCGTAGTCGGGAAGGCTGCACGGCATAGCGCACCTCGCGCCCCTGTCGCTGCGCCGTCACCAAACCGGCTTGCGTCAGGACCGAGAGATGCTTCACCACGGCCTGACGAGTGATCGGCATCCCGCCTGCGAGCCTCGTGGCGGTGGCTCCACCGGCCGCTGCGATCTGATCCAGTAGCTGACGACGGGTCAGATCGGCGAGAGCAGCCAGGGCCTCGCCGATCTGTCCGTTGTCGATTTGATCCCTGTTGTCTGCGACAACAACGTTCACTGCGCCACCACGTACTGGCGCAGCTCTTCAAGCTCCTGATGCCAGCCTTCGGTGTTCTCCTCGGCGTGCTTTCGCTGTTGCTCCGGCGGCAGCGACAGCCGATCGAAGCCACTCTCGACGACTTTCAACCTGGTGTCTGCCCCCTCCGCTATGAGGGTGAACTCCACGAGGGTGCTGCGGCCCGTCACGGGTGCCTCGTCGGCCTCATGGGCCCAGCGGTAAGAGAAGAAGTCATGGGGAACTACCTTCTCCACCGTTGCCTGAAACTGACCGTGTTCCTTCCAGCCAAATACGGCCTTTCCGCCTGGCCGAAGGTCGATCTCAGCGGAGTCGCCGAACCACTCCGCCACATGCCTCGGTTGTGTAAGTACCTGCCAGACCCGCTCACGCGGCGCCTCAATCGTGATCTCGTGCTCTATCTGGGCTACCACCATGACGCACCTCCATCAGTAGATGAAACCCCAGGGTTGCACGTTGTTGCGCTACGCGCAACCTTTTAGTTGCATATATGGCACGTTCCGCACAGCACATGCGCTAACGAAGCAACTGAGTTGCTTGGTCTTGCCAGTGTTCGTTGCGGACCAGCTCCGGCGGATTACCTACGAACGCGCCACGCGCCGTAGCGTCGCCCAGCAGCTGATAGCGCAGCCAAACCGTAAGATAGCCGCGAAAACCGTCCCCATCTCCCTGCACGCTGCTGTGCTCAGCCTGAGTCCGCACCGCCAGTACCGCGCCGGCGGGAGCTTGCTGGTAGTAACCACGAAGACTAGCGGGGGTAGCAATATCGTCGATCC
>JBGTNI010000121.1:0-8975 GCA_041743105.1 Mycobacteriales bacterium
TGTGTTAAGCACGCCGCCAGCGTTCGTCCTGAGCCAGGATCAAACTCTCCAACAAAAAACACCAGAAAATTCAAACCGGCAAACAAACCACCAACAAAAAACATCAACAAATTTGCATACCGAAAAAACCCCACACCACAACACACCCACAAAAAGCATGCCACAACGCGAAGCCAAACAACACACAACAAAAAAACACAAACACACTGTTGAGTTCTCAAACAACACCACACACCACAACACACAACAAAGCACATCATGAGGTGATTGGCAAAAGTCGAAGACTAGCCATGGGCTGCTGTGACCGGCGGCGTATCCGCGCGCTTGGCTAGCAGCTTGGCTCAAGTATAACCACGCAGGCCTCTACCCCATCGCGCGGGTGGCAAGACCTTCACGTGAGACCAGATTTGCGCGCCATGCCCCGGCCGAACGCCTACGCACAGACAGTTGCGTGACTTGCGTAAGCTGCCGAACGTGAGAGCCATAACACCTGGCGAGCCCGGTATTTCTCCTTCAAAGGGGGATCGCCAAGGCCGCGTTGACAGCGAGGTCGATGCGCTTCGTACCGTGCTGCTACACCGACCTGGTGGCGAGCTTGCGCGCCTGACTCCGCGTAATAACACCAGCCTGCTCTTTGAGGGCATTCCCTGGTTGGCCCGTGCACAACAAGAACATGATGCTTTTGCTCGGGTCCTGCGGGATCATGGCGTCGAGGTGCTCTACGTTGAGCAGCTACTCGAAGAGATCCTTAGTGACGCCGACGCGAGATCGCAGGCCGTCGCGTCGGTTACTAGCCAACGCAGACTCGGCGCCGCATTGGCGCGGCTGCTGGGCCAATACCTTGCCGACCTTGGCCCCGCAGAACTTGCGAGTCGACTTATAGCGGGTTTGACTCCGGACGAGTTACCTAGGGGATCAGGCTTAGTGCATAGATTGATGGACGCCGACGACTTCATCATCGATCCACTGCCCAATCTGATGTTCACCCGCGATTCCAGCTTCTGGGTGGGACGGGGAGTAGGTGTCACTAGCTTCGCCATGAAGGCGAGGGCGCGCGAGGCCGATCTGCTCCAATTGATCTACCGTAATCACGCTCGATTCGCCGATGTGCCGCGGCTGTACGAACCCGGCTTGGAGCTACTGGAAGGCGGGGATGTTTTGGTGTTCGCGCCAGGAGTCGTGGCTGTCGGCGTCGGGGAGCGCAGCACAGCAGCTGGGGCGGAACGACTAGCCGGACGACTACTGGCGGCGGGAGCCTGTCGCATCGTACTGGCCGTTCCGATTCCACAACGGCGGGCAACCATGCACATAGACACCCTCGTTACGATGGTTGACCACAACACCGTTGTGGCTAGCGCCAACGTCATGAGCCAGCTGTTGGCCTATCCACTACGGCTAACACCCGACAACCTCGGTGCGACCGCCGCGGCTGACCAACAGATCGACGTCGGCGAGCCCACGCCGCTACTCCAGGCCGCCGCGGCTGCCATGGGAATCGAGGAGCTACGCCTGATCGACACGGGACTAGACCCGGTGACCGCGGAACGCGAGCAATGGGACGACGGAAATAACACGCTCTGCCTCCGCCCAGGCGTCGTAGTGGCTTACGAACGCAACTCGCATACCAACTCTCGTTTAGAGCGGGCCGGTATCGAGGTGATCAGGATTTCTGGTAGCGAACTCGGCAGTGGACGCGGCGGGCCGCGCTGTATGTCGTGCCCAATCCGCCGCGATGCGCCAGACACCGCGGCAGTGACAACGTCACTCTAAGCGGTCGCGACAGCTCACCGAAAAACGTCTGGTTCAGTGTGTAGTGGTTTCTCTAGTGTCGAGCTGCTCTCGCACCTGTTTAGGCCGGTTGGTGATAACCGCGTCCACGCCCAGCCGAGCCATCTCCGCCACATCAGCCGGTTTGTCAACTGTCCAGACAAAAACCTGTTTGCCTTCGCTGTGCGCGCGCGCCACATAGTCGGGTCGATAGCGCAACGCGCCGAGCCACGGACCCATGATCGGCGCCGCGCCCCCGGCTACAGCGAGACCCTGATGGCAACGCGGCGCTATAGCGACGAAAAGCTGCGCAGTCGGTAGTCGAGGTGCCAGCGATCTAACTCGTCGCAGTGCCGGAGGCGACTTTGACATCACCACCACTGTCGATTCTGCGCCTTCGGTCGGGTTGTGCAGCCCGAACCGGCGCAGCAAGCTGACCAACGCGCGCTCGACGTGACCTCGATATTTGCTGGGATGTTTGGTCTCGATCAATAGCCGCAACGGCGAGCCACAGTCGACGAAGAACTCCAGCAGTCGACGCAGCGTAAGCACACCCCGATCAGCCTCGAGCTGGCTGTCCAGCTGTGACCAGCCTGGCTTCCAAGAAACGAAGTCCAGTCGCTGCAGCTCCGCCAGCCCCCGACGTGCGACCGCCCCTCGCCCGTTGGATGTCCGATGCAGCTTACGGTCATGCATACACACCAGATGACCGTCCATGGTCATACGCACATCACATTCCCAACCGTCCGCGCCGTCGCGAAGAGCCTGTTCATAGGCAACAAGCGTGTGCTCAGGCGCTAGCGCCGAAGCACCGCGATGGGCGATAACCAGCGGAGACGTGGGCATGGTTCACCGCTGAGTCATCGGACACGCGAAACGTCATTGGGCGGGTACTTCGCTAAGTAGGCAGGAAGCGTGTTTGTATTGACTGCTTGCCCGAACTCTTTAGCCGCCGCTTCGTCTGCAATCTCGTAGGAGACCCCGTCGATCATTTGGCTGGGCAGCATTTGCAGACCCATGAATGTCGCGTCATCAGGTCGCAGGCTCTTCAAGCTCAGCACGAGATCCGGCACCGGCATGCTCTCATCGACCGTCAAGTTACCCGTCATCGTGCGTAACAGCTTATCCAGCTTTTTGGGATTATTCACGACGTTGGTCTGCTTGATCCTGCTGGCGAGTGCGAACAGAAACTGCTGCTGCCGCAGCTGACGGTCGTAGTCGCCACGGGGCAAGCCATAGCGCTGCCGCACATAGGCTTCGGCGGTCTTTCCGTCCAGGTGCTGCGATCCGGCTTCGAACACGATTTTACTGCTGGGATCCCGCACCCGCTCTTCGACCACCACGTCGATCCCCCCGACAGCGTCGGTGAGTTCGCGTACCGTCTTGAAGTGAACGATGACCGGATAGTCGATCGCAACGCCCAACAGCTGATTCACGGTGGCAACCAGGAGCTTAGCTCCGCCGTTTTCTTCGCCGCTAGCTTCACCGTAGTTGTAGGACGCGTTGATCTTGTCCTTGCCACCTTTGAAATCTCCCATCGGCGGAATGTCGACTTTGATGTCCCGGGGAATCGAGAGCACGTAGGCCTTTTTTTTGTCTTTCGGAACATGAACGAAGATGATCGTGTCGGACCGCTCGCCCTCCACAGATGTGACACGGCTGCTGGGATCCTTCGGATCGAAGTCCTCAGTGGCGCGCTTGTCGGTGCCGATGATAAGAAAGTTCAGCGGGAACTCGGCTTTTCTACCGTCTGGTCGGGCATCTCCTAGCAGGTCAGCGCGCTTGATGTTGTTGTCATAGCGCTGCTCTAAGAACAGATTGCCGCCGTATGCCATCGACGACAGGAACACCAAGATCGCACCGAAGATCACACATAGCCGCGCCCACAGTGGCGACTTCGGTTTCTTGGCACGCAGCTGGGCGTGTCGAAACGTATGCGGTGGCTGTTCCTGAGCTCGGTACGCCTCGGGAACATCGAACGTCTCGGTGTGTCTGCCCATCAATACGTTACCCACGCCTGACCATGTAGGCCGGGCTAGTTGCCTAGCACGGCGTTGCCGCCGGGATTGCTGCGCAACCACTCGGCTGCTTCATCCCGGGCGAGTGCTCGAAAGAGCTTACTGGCGGCCTCGCGATCAGAGATCACTACGCTCTGCCCATCCCTGAACTCGGTACCACTCACAGGCAAGGTGGTAAACGCGACATCGCCCGTGCGGACCTTTCTCAGCTGAACTGCCATGTCCACAAGCGAGAACTTTCGGTCCGCTGTCAACGAGTCGGCTGCAGCCTCTCCGAACGTCTTAAGTTTACCAGGGTTGGTCAGGGTGCCTGAGTCTGTTGCTTTCTGTAGCAACGCCCGTAGAAAAATGTGCTGCCGGTGTACCCGGTCGAAATCACCGCGGGGTAGGCCGTACCGTTGACGAACATAATCCAGCGCTGCCGCGCCATCCAGATGATTCATCCCTTGGGTGAATGTGCGCTTGCTTGCCGGGTCCGTGACAGTTTGGTTCACCTGAACATCCACGCCACCTAGTGCATCGGTCATCTTCTGGAAGCCGGCGAAGTCGATCTTGAGTACATGGTCGAGCTTGATGCCAGAGAGCCGCTCCACGGTGCTCACAGTGAGCGGGATGCCACCCCAGGCGTGAGCTGCATTGATCTTGGCGCGTTTGCCGCCGTTGCCGTCGGAGTCGCTCGGCACGCTCACCCAGAGATCTCGGGGGATCGATACGATGTAGGCCTTGCGATGCTCACGATCCAAATGAACGATCATCAGCGAATCCGAGCGATCGCCGTTCACGCCGGGATCGGATCCCGGCGCGCGAGAGTCCGATCCGATGACGAGCACGTTCATGGCGCCGCTGACCAGCTTCGCGGGTCTTCCACCAGTGATCTCATCGAAGGCGTCAGTGCGGTTGATTCGCTTATCCAGCGAGTCGGCGAAGTGCAGGCCGCAGGCAAGTCCGGTAAACCCCATGACCACGGCGAAGCTTACGAAGACCAGAAGAATTCTGCCCCAACGAGGCTTTCTTCCCGATGCGGCACGACGGGTCGATCTGTCGTGCCTGTCCGGTTTGCCACGCACGGCAGATCCGGCCGCTGGCCTACGACCGGGCGTAGAAGGCTCTCGCCTCCATACCGAACGCATGGGAGATGCCGGCATTGCAGGTCCACCTCACGAGCTAGCACATCAGACGACTTCAGCGAAGCAAAGTAACCCGCATACAACTCGAGCCAGCGTGTCGGTTGCTCTCAAGCGCATAGGCTAATAAGTATCGGACCAACTCTATGCCAGATATGTCCCGAACTAGAAGGCGCCGTCCCGTTTGAGTACCGCAAAAAAGGTTCTCCATAAGATCATGGCATCGAACATCAACGACCAGTTATCCACATAATACAGGTCCAACCGAACAGAGTTTTCCCAATTCAGGTTGGACCTCCCTGAGACTTGACACAATCCGGTTATGCCTGGCCGCACCAGAAGACGCCTCCGAACATCGCCCAAGAAGTCTTGATCCCGCACCGCCAGTGGGCGCGGCCCGACCAACGACATGTCGCCTTTGAGTACGTTTATAAGCTGCGGTAACTCGTCTAATGACAGACTTCTCATCCACCGACCAATCGGGGTGACACGAGGATCGTCCCGTACCTTGAACAACAGACCGTCAGTCTCGTTCCGACCAAGTAGATTAGCAAGGCGCTTTTCAGCATCAGTGTACATGGTGCGGAACTTCCACACCCGAATCATTTCACCGCCTCGACCTACGCGCTCTTGTTTGAAAAAGACCGTGCCAGGGCTAGTAAGCTTGATCACTACAGCTATAATTAGCAAGGCTGGACTCAAAACGAGTAAGCTCAGCGCAGATAATGCTTTATCTAGAAAACTCTTTACGAACCAACCAACTCCAGAGATTGTCGGCTCTTCCACATGCAAAAGCGGAAGACCCTCAACTGGTCGGATATGCACTCTAGGACCGGCGATATTAGTCAGGGAAGGAGCTACTACCAAGTCGATTCCAGTTCCCTCTAGTTGCCACGTAAACCGTCGCAATGAGTCGGAATCCATTCGTCGACTGCCGCACACTGCGATGACGTCCGCATGCAACTGTTCGGCGCGCGCGATAAGGCTCGCATGACTTTCGGAGCTTGCGTCACTCACCGGAATCGGTAACGACGACTGCTCCCGGGTGGGCTCAGTAAGGCAAATACCAACCGGCTGTAAGCCTGCATGGGAATTTCGCGTGGTAATACGATACACCGAAAGAGTTTCACCAAGCGTCCCAAGCAGCATTAACCGCTGTAGCGCCCTGCCGCGCCTACGGAACTGGTGAAGCACTTTACGAGCAAGGAGTCGGGCAAGCAACGTTAACAACAATGTCGACGGAAGGACAGTGGCAACGGCCAGTCGAGACAACTCAGCTTTGAGCGTAAAGGCAAGAAAACATATCAATGCGGTATGAGTTGTAACCGCTTTGAAGACTAATTTGAACTCGTCGGCTCCTAGGCCAAGATACCGGGCTTCGTATGCTCCATGCATCCATAACAACAGCGTCCATGTTATGGGAACGATGCCCAACGCAATCCAGTGTAAGACTTCCTCGCTGAAAAATCCCGATTGCGCTCGCCCTGGCCATAAGCGAATCGAAGCGTAACCAGCCAGAATAGCGGCACCAAGGTCCATCGCTAGTAGTATCGGGCGGTAGATATGAAGCCAATAACGGCGACGTGACACAGCGATCTGACGCGGCGACCGTGCCACTCCTGTAGTCTGGTTGGGCCCCACCTGTGTATTAGCAGGGGTAACCGATTCAAGCGGTTGATCAACTCGTTTCGGTGCTGTGGCGGCCACAATTGTAGTTCCTTGTCGTTTATTGTGAGTTGACAGCTGTGGGGCCATCTGCCCTCTCCTGATCCCAGGTCAACGACATCTCGAGTGTCTCCGGCAGTTGGCCTAGCCGGACGAGAGCTGCAACGCCATTTTAGCCGCCGCATGGTCGTAGTTTAGCCAGCCCAGCAGCATGAATGACCTGACGCACTCAAGTAGGGTGATGGTATCGGGCTGGTTAAGCGCCCGCATCAGTAGATCCCTCCGCAAGCAGTACGACCCTCAACGTAGGTCTCGGCCTGCCGGTCGTGGATCTTAATCGTCAAGGGGTGCTGTTTCGAGCTCGGTGATCCGACGCCGTCTGCTAGCCCGGTCCGGCGGATCTCGTCCTAGCGAAGCTAACCCTTCAACTGCCCGCGGGCCTTACCCAATATCGGGGTAGCTGGGTGAGGTGCCGTAGCGGAGCGACTCGTAGCAGTACCCCAGACCATCCAACAGGCCCCACCCCTACGGGAAGACTCAATGTCCAGCATAGATGCATCCACCACCTGACACTGAGAAGCATGGGCGTAAGCGCGTACGATTCACTCATGACGATGTCTCCCGCATCCAATGCTGATTCTGCTGCTCGAGTCGACTCCTTTGGACTGCCTGAGGTCGAACTCGGCCCATTCCGTATAACTGATGTCACCCGAGAAGCTCTCATCTCCTACACTGCCGGTTGCGTGGCTGATCCCCGTGAACCGTCGCAGAATCTCAGGCCCACCGTGATGTTCTCGCTTCACGTGGGTGGCCTAAATCTTCGTAAGAATTCTAGGTTTATCGCCGCCTTAGATAAGGCCGACTTACTAGTAGCAGATGGCAGTTCCGTAGCGGTTTTGACGCGTCTCGCTGGAGGAAGCCAACTAAACCGCCATCCCACCACTGATTGTGGCTGGGAGATTCTCCAAGCCACCGCTGGAAAGCTTGGGCGAAAGGTGCGAGTTGCACTAATCGGCGGGCCATATGGCCTTTCTAGACAAGCGGCCAACGTTATGAATGAACACGACAGCATCGAGGTCGTATTTACCGAACATGGATTTCATAATGATTGGTCTGGGGTCCTAGTAGCTTTAGATAGTGCCCCATGGGATATATTACTCGTCGGAATGGGAATGCCACATGAAGCGGTATGGGTAGCAGATAATCTAGCACTGCTTCATGGCCGCCTCGTTATAACTTGCGGGGGATGGTTTTCTCATATAATAGGCAAGGAAAAGCGCGCACCAAAGTGGCTACGCCAAATAGGATTAGAGTGGGTAGCGCGACTTGCTCAACAACCCGCTCGTCGGGTCAGAGTATGCGCCAAGGGACTGGTGTCAACATTAGCGATGATTCCCGTTGCGGTAAGGGAATGCTGGCGACACAACCGCTCGCGCTAGCTTCTGCAACTTTTACTTAAGGAACTATAATCCGGGTTGCCTAATCCCCTGATTATTCATGGTGATGATGGCGGTACCTCTGAGGCGGCCAGCAGCTCACGGTGGGATGCTCGCGGAGTTACCTAGACAGCTGGGATAGACCCGCGAAACTCCACGATGTCACACTGGGCGACCAGTGTATGTCTGCCCGCATCTTCTTGCCCCAAGAATTGCGAAATATATTATGGCCACCACAATCGCAACCCCTACCGTACATCAAATCGACGATGTAAAGTGTTTAGGGATTTAACAACTGAGCATTAACGGTCGAGCAGAATGTTTGACCGAAACAGCAAAAATTAGGAGTTTTGGTGACCGAATACACTCTTCCCGATCTACCCTACGACTACGGCGCATTGGAACCGCATATCTCCGGCAAGATCATGGAGTTGCACCACTCCAAGCACCACCAGACCTACGTGACCGGCGTAAACACCGCGCTGGAGAAGCTTGCCGAGGCTCGCGATACCGGACAGCTGGGATCGATCAACCTGCATCAGAAGAACCTTGCGTTCAATCTGGCCGGGCACGTCAATCACTCGGTGTTCTGGCCGAACATGTCCCCCGACGGGGGTGGTAAGCCGGGCGGTGAGCTGGCCGCGGCGTTGGACGAGCACTTCGGATCCTTCGATGGGTTCCGAGCACATTTCGCCGCAGCGGCGCTGGGGATTCAAGGCTCGGGCTGGTCGATTCTGGCGTGGGATGCGCTGGGCAAAAAGCTGATCGTCGAGCAGCTCTATGACCACCAGAGCAATCTTGCGGTCGGCACGTATCCGCTGTTGCTGCTCGACATGTGGGAGCACGCGTTCTATTTGCAGTACCAGAACGTGAAAGCCGACTACGTCACGGCGTGGTGGAACGTGACGAACTGGGCTGACGTGGCGCAGCGCTTTGAGCGAGCTCAAGCCGTGCAGCTGGGCTAA
>JBGTNI010000122.1:0-38477 GCA_041743105.1 Mycobacteriales bacterium
GTTTCGCTCGTTCTAGGTCGATCCAGTGACGGCTACCTACGTGACCCTCCCTGGAGGACGTGCGGGGTCGAGACGGCGGCCTGAAGTTTTCTTCGCTGTGCTCGCCGTCGCCGCCCAGCTCGACCGCGACTACATCCGCGAGAAGACCCTCGAAGGCCAGCAGGCCGCCGCCGCGCGCGGGAACCATGGTGGCCGGCCGAAGGTGATCGACGAGGATGACGTGCTGTTCGCCCGCGCGCTCCGCGAGAAGGGCACCCCGATGCCCGACATCGTGAAGAAGCTGACCATCAAGACCGGCAAGAACGCCGGCCAGCACCCCTCAGTCGCCTCGCTCTACCGAGCCCTCGCCGACAACGAAGCCTGAGCAGGCACTACCCGGCCACTTGGCAGGTTTCTCCCGTATCCCGGCGGTCCCCTTGTATGCCCGCACGGTGTGCGGCGAGAGGCTGCACCGGTCGAGGTGGCGGCCGATGGCCGACAGGGCGCCGGCCGCGCCGGTGAACTCTTTTCGCAACGCGACGACTGCACCCATACCCGCGACCCCTATTTATCCGTCGAGTTTTTCGAAGCGTACGGGCCGGGTATGACAGTTTTATCCACCGAGTTACCGGGGTGAACTCGGTTGATAAAAAGGATTATCGCCTGAGTTTACTTATCGATCCAGACGCGTAACCCGTTGTCGAGTGTCTGCTCGATCCCGCGTAGCCGATCTGCTATCTCGATCCGAGCCGCCAAGTTAGCGATGTCTAGGCGCATCCCGCTATCAAATCCTGGGCTTTCGAGACTCGGCGCGAGCTTCTCTAGCTGTTGTCTCGCGATAGCAATCGGATCGACCGACATTGATTGACATCCCTTCGTAGGTCCGTCGGGGTGGCCTGCGTGCTGGTGCGCCCCGCTCGCCACGGCTGCGGCCGGTGCATTCCACCGGCGGCAGCGCCTCGGCAGGTCTTTAGTGTGCCGCATTTTCTGGTGTGGCAACGGTTTTGCACACAGAATCCCCGGAATAACACTGCTGGGATCGGCCAGCGCCTAAGCCGTACAGTACTCCGTTACCAACGGCGTAGAACAGTATTTAATATTACCGACGAGTAAGCACGTCCAAGCGAACTCATTCGGCAAATCCGCAAAGCGAAAACAACAGCGCTAATTTCTCTGCTCAGCAACAGGACACCGCAGTCGTTCTGCACAACTAAGCTAAACGGGTCAGGAAGGAGATCTGGTTCTAATCTTCGGGAATAGACCATTCGCCTAGCCTGCGAGGCGATTACCTTTTGAGGCCCATTTTATAGGGGGACACTAACTTGGGCAAAGTGGACGGCCTTTCGGCTCACCAAAAAGCCAGGTGGAAAATGTCTCAATGCGCGGAACTGGTTCACAGAATTGCCGGTTTTTCACATCCTTACCAGGTATTCTTCGAACAACATTATTTTTTTGATCAAAAACAATAAGAGTACTTTCCGTAGAGTCAAGAACATAAAGGGTTTGAGCCCTTCTTTGTATCTCTATTCGCTCAGGAGCTAACCACATGGCACTGCTTATAAAAAAACTAATCAAACATAAAGAAAGTATACCGAAAATCATAATTTTAGTGCTCCCGCGGCCTGCATAGTGATCCTCAATGAACCCTGAAACTGTCGCAAAAAAAGGAATAATCATCAACAGCGTCATTAGATCTGCAGAAGATACCAGCAGCCCAGGGAGTAGAAGAAGAAGCGCAGGAAATGTTAGAACAAACCTCTTCCATGGCAACCAATTATGCTGTAAGCCATACTTTATAATATAACAGGTAACGACTACTGTGCCTATTAGTGATACTAGGGGGATCGTCATTAGCAAAGTTGCACTGATTACCGTTGCAGGTGACGTATTCGCTACTAGTGCAGTTGCAACGCTCGAGTTAAAGTCCGCCACCACCAAAGCTCTAAATGCAAAGATTGGCAAAGAAAGTAGCGCAATAACTCCTATGGCATTTTTAGAGAATTCTAGCTGGTCTCTCCAAGCATTGGTTTTATTAGCCTGTTTGTGACGACTAATCCGTAACTGCCGTGACTGACGCATAATAACGTTACAATACCTCAACTTCGCCAAGGGTCTGCATAACGTACACCGAGTATCAACTGATGCCTAAGTGCTTCGATAGAGACGCTGTCTACGCTTATGAGGTTGCCTAGGGTGTATCTCTGAGGTTGAACGTGCGGACGAACTCCCGATGGCGCTTGGCGGTGCGAGCCGCATCGGTCTCGGCCTCGACGTCCTCCGGCAGCCCGATCGCGGCGCGCACGTGGTCAATCACCACGGCCGGGACGACGTCCAGCTTGAGGAAGTACCCCAGCCGCTGATAGGACTTCAGCCGCACCACCAGGGCTAGCAGGGGCTGATCGTTTTGGGTCTTGCCCCGCGCCCAGGTGATCTCATCGGACGTGGGGGTGAACGCCTTGACCAGCTCCCAACCAGACACCACGCGCTTGAACCGCGGGTAGGCGGTCCGATCGATCGACGCCAACCCGACACCCCAACAAGATCACGACTCAGACAGCCAAACCTTAACCGCTCCCACCGAGCTCACCTCAGACCGACCCTGACCAGCGAGGATGGCTAGCCGCGGCCCCTTTCCGGCGTATTCGGTTCCCACCCCTTGAAGGTTCGCATAGGGGTGTTGGTGTTGGTAGGCGTTGATGGCATGGGTCGCGGCTTCGAGGCGTCGCTCAGCTGGTGTTTCCATCGTCATCCCATCTATCATGTTTCTGCGGCTAGATCGTAGAGTTGTTGAAATGGACCCTGCTTTAGCGTGTCCGGAGATTTCCTCGCACGAGATTCGGTGCGGCGGTAGTCGTGTACTGCGCGCTGACGGTTCACGATCTCGGTCGTGCTGGGCGCACCTCAGCGCTGCCGAGAAGGACCAAATCGCTGCAGAACGAGTTCCCCAGATCCGCCGCGTTAAGAATCGGAAGAAGCCTAGGAATCTCCGAGCGGAACCACCTGGACAGTAGCCAAGGTCGCGACGCTGGAACGACGGTGGTTGCGGACTCGGCAGGCGGTGGAGCAGAAGGTGCGCCGGCGCCCTGTGGTGGGTTGTCGGAGGACTTTCCGGCAGTCGGGTGCGCCACAGCGTGTTTCGTTACATTCCCCTGCGTCGGCAGGGGTTTCGTTACACACTCCTGTGCCCGCGAACAGTGCTATATCCCGGTCTGGAGTACGTAGGGGTCGGTTGCACCACAGGACCTCGGTACGGGCACGCGACCGTCGTGCTTGACCGCTGTGAGCCGCGATTTCCGTGCGATCCCAGTCGTTATATAGCTCGGCATACAGTGGGTGGTCGTAGCCAGATAGCACCACAGTTGCGCGGCAGCCGGTCAACGCTGCGGCCAGTTCCCGATGTTTGGTCTCAGTGAGCATTTCGTGCCGATAGTTACGGCAGCGGACAGATCCAAGGTACGGCGGATCCACATACAGCAGCACGTCACGATGGGCACCGTAAGTGGTGATCACATCCATTGCGGGACGGCACTCTAAGGAAACGCGCATCAAGCGGTCGGATACCACAGCGAGCCGGCTGCGGTATCCGACTAAATAGCCTGGCAGGGATGTTGCTGATTGGCCTGGAGCGACGTAGTTACGCCAGCCAGTGCGACGTAACGTGCCTGTGCGGCCTTGTGTGAGTTTCACCCACACCCGCCGAGCCTGTTCTAGCTCGTCATCGGCAGGTCGGTACGCGGCGCTGTGTTCTGCGCGGGCGTGTGGTGTCAGAGTGCATACCCGTTCCAGTTCAGCCGGGCGGTCCCGCAAGGTACGCCAGAAGGTCATCAGGTCGGCGTCGAGGTCGTTAACGGTCTCCATCCGGCTCGGCGGCTTCGCGAGCAGCACCGCCAGCGACCCGGCGAAGGGTTCCACGTAGTGCTTGTGCTCTGGTAGCAGGTCCACGATCTTTTTGGCGATGGTGGTCTTGCCGCCGTAATAGATGAACGGTGGCCTTGACCATGAGATCGAGCTATTCATTCCAACCTCTCTCCGACCGCTGACGTTGGATCAATTCGCGGCGTGCTTGGTCTTCGCGGCGTTGCGCTTCAAGGCGTCTCTGGTGTCGCCGTTGCCCGACCTTCCTAGCTGCCTCTTTTGCCAGGGCCGGGCCATGGGAACGGCGTCCCAGTGCAGCGAGTTCTACTTGAACTCGGATTTCTTGCCGCCGGAGCTCTTGCCGCGCTGTCTGCGCGTTGAATTCGTCCTGGAGGATTTGTGAAGGTGGCTTGTGTAGTTCATGTTCGGCGAGTAGCCGCCGTAGGTAGGACACCGGGTGGTGTGGTTGTCGTGGCACACTCCAGCGCTGCCTAGCGAGGGTTTCATCAGCGGCGAGCTGAATATCACGTGCCGTCCACCCGGCAGCGGCGTATTTGACTACAGCGCTCGCCAGTACCGGCAGTGGCACTGCGTGCAGCCAGAAGATCCGCTGCTGCAGCTGCCGGGCTAGCTGCCGGGCTTGCGGATCCTGCCGGTACCGAGTTCGCCGAAGCTGATTTTTGGTTGTAATGAGCAGCCCCGTAGGGGCATCTTCTCGACCGCATGGTCGAGAGAACCACTTACGGTAAGTACCTGAGTTAAAACATTCCCCTACCGGGGATGGGGTGACACGAGTAGTACTTATAGCTGCGACAACCTGGGGGTTATCCACAGCATCTGCTAGTGCGGCTAATAGCTCGTGCGCCCGCTGCAGGTGCTTCTGTGCGTCAGTTGCGCTGAGTGCCGGCATAGTGCACGTCCACTCTGCGCGAGCACGCACGTAGCCACTGAGAGCGGTCTCTGCGGCGTTGAGATGCCTGCCGGCAGCGGTCGGAACGATGAGGCGCAGACCCTCTAGGAGTCGCCACTGGCGCGCCAACGTCCGCTCAGATACTCCGAGCAGCGAGGCGGCTTCGTGTCGGCCTGGTCGGGATCTGCGCCCCGATCGCCAGTCAGCGCGGGTGACCATCAGCGCGGCTAGGCGGTCGGTGGTCGACGAGCGGCCTTTGGGGTTCTCCCGCTCTAGGACATAGAGCCAGCTCGCGAGAACCGCTACTGGGCGGCCGGCGCGCGATGCGGCGGCCGCTTGAGCGTGCAGTGTTTCGCGGACGTCGGGCCGACGTCGTCGTTGGTGGAGTCGAACTCGGATCGCCGTCGCACACGCCTGTCGTAGAGCTGTGTGCGACATCTCCGGCCGAGTCGCTAGACGTTTTTGCGCAGGATCGGTTACTGTGTTAACAGCTTCTCCATTCGAGGAGGGCAAGAAGGAGCCGCACCACGCGGTGAGGCCCTTCGTGGATGGAATTGACGACGGTCTCCGGGATTTAGCGGCCAAGCAGAAGCCCGGGGCCGTCGTTTCACGTCTATGAGGTTTTTACGTCGTAGCGACGTACCTCCTTCGTTTGCTGTTCATGGCCCGCTACGCGACGCGCTGTAGCGGAAGCTGGTCGGCTATCTCGCGCGGTTCGGCCCACGACGGCAACCCGCGTTTATCTGTCTCCATGTGCCGGACGAGTTCCTCAAGGAACGCCGCCATGGTGACACCCATGGCCTTCGAGCTCTCCGCAAGGCGCTGGCGCACATCGGGGTTAATCCGGGCGTAAAGCGCCACGGTGCCATCAACTGAGCGTTTCTTCATACCAACAGGAGCAGCCATGGTCGAAATACTGCTGCATATATATGTGTCGCTGCTAGCTCTCTGGTGCGTGTCGTGCATTTTTCTGGGATCCTCCGGCCGCCACAACACGGCAGGGTTTCCCCCGTCGTGGTCTTTGTCATTGCCTACTGGATGTCGCTCCATTGCGATCCCTCCTATGCGGCGGCGAGTTGTCGGGTAGCAATCCATTCGCCTCGGCGAACTGATTGCACGTGGCCTGCTTGGGCGAGGCGCCCCAGTGTGGTGGAGGCGGTAGCTAGGGGCACCTCAAGGGCTGCTGCGATGACTCCCGTGCGCACGGGTCCGTCGTGGTTGCGCAGATACTCCACGACTCGCTCGCGGGTACTCACCGGCGTGGGAGCAGGGTTGGACGTCGCTGTGGCTTTCTCGGGAGTTGAGCCGTTGTGCCATGCCTGAAGTGATACCTCGTCGAGCAGCGGGATTTTGGCGGCGACTTGATCGGCCCAGTAGTGGCCTCGTCTGGCCCATGCGGTTCGCATGAATGTCCCTCGTGATGAGCCGGGGGCGGTGGTGTCCACGACGCACATTCCTTTGGAATGCTCACCGGTGGGTAGGCGTTTGGGGATCGTCGCTGGCGACGGGAGCCAGCTGGGCAAGATCATCTGCTTGGCCTGGGTTCCGGATATTCGGTAGGAGACGACGTTGCCTCCGGTGAGCTGGTTGCGAATCACCATGGAACTCCCGAGTTGCCGCAGCTCGGGATGTTGCGTGGCTAACCGCAACCGGATACCGGTTTTACGGGCCATGACGATGACTTCTTCGACGACGGCTTTTCCGTCGTCGTCATCGAGGATGCGGTGGGCTTCATCGATGGTGAGTTCCAGGATCGGCATCCACGGAACGGTTTGTGGGTCGTAGAAGTCTAGTCCTCGCCGGGTGATGCCGTCTTCGTCTTTCCACCTGGTGCGTGCGAGTTCCCGCGAGCGGGCATACATGATGCGCCGTACGGCGAACAGTTGCTCAAGGATTTCTTCCGGGGTGGTGGCGGCGTAGGGTGATTTGCCTTCCGCGCCCGCCCATGCCGGGATCGACTGCCCGCCTTGGGGGTCTCCTACCCACGGCACCACGAGGCCCGTTGCTGCCGATTGGAGAATCGATAGCTCGACGCCGCGGCTCTTACCTGATCCGCTATCGCCGGCGTACAGCTCGTGGACTGTGCCAGATCGTGGCTGAAAAATGCGGGTCCAGCCGCGATGCCCGTCGGGGTAGATCCCGATCGGCACGCACCCGTCTTCGAGGATCTGCCATGTTTGGTCGTACTCGATGATTTCGTGAGTGGGGTTGCGGTCAAGGACGAGTAACTCCGCCTGGTGCTCATACTCGGCCGCGGTGCGTTCTACGACCACTGACCCGCGGGGTTTGCGGTAGGCGGCCGTGATTTGTGGGAGCCGCGCGACAGCATCGTCTGCGGTGTAGCAGGTGCCGGAAAGGTCGATCGTCGCGGCGCTGCCGCCGTTGTCGATAGTTCTGGGGTTGATCAAAACGGCGCCGGGTAACGCGCCCTCTTTGGGGCTGACTTCGGCCTGCCACGGATCTAGGAGTTCGTGTGGCTTCCGGTGGGTGGGTCTGATGCGGTGGTGCCACCACCACGGCACACCGCCCGCGGCCATGAGGATTAGCAGGACGCCGGGCATGGGTGGGCCTGCACCCCACGCGGCGGCAGTGACGAGCCACACGATCGAGGCGGCGTACACCACCGCCACGTAGCCGACCTTTCGCCGACCCAAACCCCGGCCGGTGTGGCCGCGCCACCAAATCCACACGCGAAGCCCGAGCCCGCCGAAGAGTCCGAGCACGCATGCGGTGCGCCCGCCCTGCGGGACAGCGGCCATCACCGCACCTCCCAGCTGTAGGGCGGCCGCCGCGTAAATGGGTGCTAGCGGCCGCCGCCGCGCCCAGCCCCATCGCATCAGCTTCGGGGTGGTCTTGACGATCCCTTTGGCTATGCGGATTCCGGCACGGGGCCTGGCCGGTGGGGGCAGCACCATAGGCCGCCCCACCGGCCGATGACCGATCTGGAGGCGCAGCATCAGGCGGCGTAGAACGACTTGTCAGCCGCGTGCGGTGTCGCGGCGTGCGCTTCCGCCATCAGCGAATGACGGGACCTGACGCCCTTCACTGCGGTGAGAGCCTGCGCATGACGGATTTCTGCGGCTCCCAACCGCTGCTCCGCGGCCGCCTGCTTCGCGGCAGAGGAGTCACCGAGTGCGGATACTTCGGCGATGGTGTCGCGGTCTAGATCCAGAGACTCCAAGGACGCAACCATGAGCTCGACTCGGCTAGCGTCTTCTTTCGCACGTTGCGCGTCGCCGCTGGCGTCTTCCATTTCCGCGGCGGCCTCTTCTGCGATCTTGTCGAGCTCGGCGATGAGCTGGTCCAGTGTGTAGACCTCACCGCCAGTTACGGTTGCAATAGCCATCGTTTTCCCTTTCGTTGTGTCCGTTCCGCGTTCTGCGGGCCGGGTTTTGACGAGCCGCAAGGGCTCGGGCATTTGTCGTGGCGCTGGGGGTGGTTCGGTCGGTTTTGGTGCTCCTCCCCAGCGTTGGCGTGCTTTCTCCTTGCCTTCGGGCCATCCGACACGCCAGCCTTCACCGAAACCCCGCGCCGCCAAGACCGTGCCCGCTGCGATGGTGCCGAGCCCGCGGGCGGTCTTAGCACCAAGGGATGCCGCGCGGGGGTTACTTCCCGTTGTAGCGGCCCACGCGGCTTTCCGTGCTTGCCAACCACGCGACACGGCGGCTTTGGCGTGCTCGGTGCCGCGCACTACCCCGTAGGAGGCGGCGAGCACGAGCGCGAGTATGAAAACGATGTCCATCACAACCTCCTCCTAGAAGACGACTCCGACGACCATCGCTGTGGCGGTGGCTAAGGCCCCGGTGAGTGACATGGCCACCGACCCGACAACGCCGGGGATTGAGGTGACTGCGATGGGCACGATCCCGGCAGCCAGGAGCGTTTTGCCTGACACGCTGCGCCGGTACAGGTGCACGATCAGGACGTAGAGGGCGATCATGCCGAGCAGTCCGGTGATCACCGCGCCGGTGAGTTGCCCCGTGAGTTGCCCTGTCAGTTGGTCTATCCATCCGATGGCGCTGCGGAGCCACCCGCCGACTGGCGTGTTGGTCACTCCCAGCACACCGACGAGGACGAGCACGACGACGAGGCGAGGTGTGTGTTTCTGGCCGACAGTCCAGATAAGTCCCGCAGCGATGAGGCACATCAACCCCACCGCGGCAGATACCGCTGTAGTCATCGCATCTCCTGTACTGTCGCGCGCGTATACGCGCGTCTGGGCGTTGCCACCGGTGCCGGTCCAGTGCCGGTGTGAAGTGAACTTGTGAACTCGCTCGTGAGCTGCACAAATGCGCTAGATGTCTGAGTAGCTCTCGCCGGTTGTGAACTCGGGTGCAGATCGCGGTTAGCCTCCTCACCTACCACCGCATCCGGCGGCGAGAAGCTGTGTGGAACCTCGCTCTCCACCCACCGCCAGGTGACGATCTCAATGTCACCGGTGGGGTCTGTCCATATCTTGTGGCGTTTGGTGAGGCGCCGGCGCACCATCTGCTCGTTGCAAGCACGGGGGATTCCACTTACTCGCCATGTCCGGGAACGGCCTGTGTCGTCTCTAGTGACTCCGACTATGTGCCACTGCTGCATCGTCATGACCTCTCTGCGTTTGTGAACTGCCGTGGATGTGTGAATTGCTCCCGGACTTGGGCTAGGACTTGCGTGAGGCGAGACCAAGCATCTGACCGACAGTCGGCTGGTAAGGAACAGATCGCGGATCGAACGTGATCCCAGTTCGCCGCTGCCTGCTCAGCTGCGCTCGAAGCAGTTGAGTGCTTGGCCGCCCAGTACGCCGCTAAGCGCGCGGCTCGCTCCTTCTGTCGCCGGCTCACCGTGTCACCTCGGTTTCACCGGAGGGCGACACGCGGCATTTCGCGCGGACCATCCCTCCGCCTAGCGAGTGAACGGTCACCGACCACTCGGACAGGTCCAGATCTAGCGTCCCGCGGGCGGCTTTGACCATCGACTCAAGCCGGTCGCGTAGTGCTTGGTTGTCGGTTGGGTCGATGTTGGTGTCGCACTGCCGTTCCTGTCGTGACCGCCAGTGCAGACGAATGGTGTACCGCTGTGCGCTCACCGAGAGCTCCTGATGTGGGTAGCAACTGGCCTGCCGTGGTTGACGTTCCGGGGCCTCGGCGTAGCGTGGCGCTTCGCGGCTGCGGCTGGTGTGCCACCACAGTGGCTCGGCATCGATTCCGAGATCACGGAGAAGCTGTGTTTGAGAGGTCATGGGCGTATGCCCATCTGGGCGCAGCGCTGCCGGTACTGCAGGGCCAGTTGTGGTTCCTGGCCTAGGTCATCCCAGACAACGTTGGAGGTGGCACCACCGTCGAAGTCAATCCAGGCGTGGAGCGCACACAGACGCCGCGGTGCGAGGCCGTGGTTGACGGTGGCCCGTGCCAGTAAGGGACAGTAGGTAGCTGCCGAACGAGTGAAGCGGCGGCGGCACAGGTCCCCTCCCCCAACCGGCGTGGCGGTAGCAGTCATGACGGCTTCACCGCCCCGGCGCTAAGGCTGATAAAGCGTCGCCGTAGCTGCTGGCGATCACGGAAGTTCAGCCCACCCCAGATCCCGTAGGTTTCCTGTCGGCGCATAGCCAGCAGCAGACAGGTGCGGCGTACACCGCACTGCCCGCACACACGCTTGACGGCTCGCAGTGATCCGCCTTGTAACGGGTAGAACTGCTCGGGATCGGTGTCCCGGCAGTTACCCCATTGGCCAATGAGCCGGGAAGCAGCAGACAAATTGAGCCGTCGGTAATCGGCTGCCATCTGCACAAGGTCTACGTCAGCCGTCGGCGGCCAGTTGTCTGGCCTGCTGTCCTGGCCAGCATGAAACGATTCCAGTACCCTAGACATGCATCAATCCCCTACTTTGCGGTTCGGGCTGATGTGTTGGCCTCGGCGGGGTTGCATCCCCGCCGAGGCTTTTTCCTGCCGAGCTAACAATCAACTGACTTCCGCCAGTCTGCCATGCTTAAACAGGTTAGACAAGTAAAATAACTTAAGTAGGTAATGTTAGAGGGTTTCTTCGCTCACTCCGATATAGGCCGGTACTAACGTGGACTGGCTTGACTGCTCAGCGGCCTTCGAAACGCTAGGGTATGGGCATGTCTGAGGGTCCGGTTCGCGAGCTTCGCGTGGGTGAGGTCGCGCAGATTCTCGGCATCTCCGACTCGGCTGTACGCAATTTGCCAGCAGAGGTTCTGCGTCCGAGCAAGCGTCTGCTGGGACGTGGCGATCGCCGGTACCGGCTCGCAGATGTTCTACGGGTACGCGATCAGATGCAGACCGAGACCGAAGGCGATAGGTAACAGCCTCTCGGCGGCCGCTAGTCATCTGAAGAGGCAGCTGCGGACTGGAGCACTTCCCGGATCGGATAGGAAATACCTCGTGTCCTGGAACGCCTACGTCGATGAGTCGGTCCGGTTTGGTACCAAACCGGGCTACTACGTGCTTGCTGCCGCTCTCGTGGAAGATAGCGCGGCCGCGGCGTTTCGTGAGGTTGTAGCTCCGCTCGCTCATCGGCCAAAGGGTTTTCACTGGACCGAAGCTGACCAACAGCGACGCTGGACTGCCGTTGAGGCAGTTCGCTCCGCTAATGCCCTACACCTGGTGGTGGTCGGGGCACCGATGGACCCGGCAAGGCAAGAACGCGCTCGCCGCGGCTGCCTAGAGCGACTGTTGTTCGAACTAGATGCTGCCGGCATAACTCAGGTCTTGCTAGAAAGCCGAACCGCGACACTTAATCGAAAGGACCAGCAAGTAGTGGGCGGGTTTTTGGCCCGAAAAGTCATTCGACATGTCCGCATCAAACACACCGCGGCAGTGAACGAGCCGCTGCTTTGGGTGCCAGACATCGTCGCTGGCGCCGTGGGTTTAGATGCTGAAGGCAGGGAATCCAAATATTGGCAGCGACTAGCTGGTCTCGTCGAGCGCTACGAGATTCAGCTGCGCTGACCAGATAAAGCCAGCTCTGGATACGCCAAACGCGGGTCCCGGTATACCCCGGGGTCCCGCGTCGACTTCTGGCAGCTCCGAAAAGTACCAGCCTAGGATACAGTGTATCTCAAACTTGCTCGACGCCCTAATCCGCGCGTTGACTCACGTAGAAAAGCGCGAAAGCGTGGGCCTGGTCTACCACAGGAACCGCGCCTCACTTCCGGCCACTCCGCGAAGCGCCAGGGTGAGGCCACCGTACCTCAGCGTTAGCCCATGCCTGAATTTGAGATTCGGCTGGCGGATAAGCATCGGCTGGGATTCATGGCCAAGGACAAAACCCCGGCGGCGTACCCTCACCGAAGCGGGGCAGGGGCGACCGGGGCGTTCCTCGCTATCGTAGCCCATCTGTAAGTCGCGATGACGATCCTGGGATCACCGCGGTCCGTTCTACGGCAGATACAAGTTAAGCGCGGCGGCCACAACTTCCGAGCGGGAAGCGCGGCGTACTCCCGGCTGTTGACTGTTTAGCTCAGCATTGACGTCATGGACTAAGCCGTCGATCACGCCTAACTCCCCCACTGTCGGCCGAATCCGTAGCTGCTCAGGGCGAGTTGTTCGTGATTGACCCGGTGCTCTGCGCCAGGGAAAGAGATCGCCGCTGGCCCCGGCAGGCCGGGCTTCCCGCACGAGCGTCGAAAGATCGTCCTTACATGCGCGAAGCGCGTCGAGCACGATAGCGGTGTGGCTAGGTGCGGTTTTGCGGGCGCGTTCGAAGCGGCGCATCAGGGAGCCTTCGATGCTGAGCACCGTGGGGCTGACAACCATGACGTTTGGCGCGATGTCGACTTGTTGGGTGTCGCGAGCTACCGGTTTTGCAGCAGCCTTCTTCGGTGCAGCGGGTCGTGTGCCCTGCGGTGTGTCACGCTCCGCTGTGGTTGCTTCACGACGTGTCTCGGCCGCGCCGACTGTATCCGGTGTCAAGCTTTCAGAACTCGCGGCAGCCAAGCGGGGTGTCGGTTCTTCTCCGGCCGTTGCCTCGTCTGCGTGCGAGGTAGGCCGCGGGTGCCGTGTCGGTGGTGGTTGGCGACGTACGCGTGCTTCTCTTTTGGCTCGCAAGCCCGCTACGCCGCTTGTGTCAGACTCGGCCATGCTGGATCACTGCCTTAGCTACGGCACGAAGCTCTTCTACTAACGCGCTGGTCCGGTTGTTTGGGTCTCCGGCCGTGATGGCCATGCGGAGCTGCCTGCGACGAAGCCAGCGGTATTCAGAGACCATTGGCCCTACGGGCACGTCAGCGTGCTTGGTGATCTGTTCTAGTCGTGCGATCTCCCGTTCGGGTGGTATCGGCGCGATCATGTTCGGTATTACCAGCAGTGGATAGTCTCGCAGTTCTTCTAGCATGCCTTCGAGCGCTTCAAGTTCCCGTGTGCCGAGTGGCGCCGGCACGACGACGACGTGAGCTGCCGAAACGGCACCGAATGTTGAGGCAACGCCGCCGGGGTGCGTGTCGACAACAACCGGGCGCGACCACTCCCCCGACCATCGCTCCAGTTCGCTAGTGAGTCTCTCGGCAGTAGGTTGGTTCGGGCCAAAATCAGGCTCGCAGGGCACTAGGTCTGCTCGGTACTTACCGTGCAGTGGTTTTGGGGTTCTGCCACTTTCTAGGGCGTCGAGTAGAGGAGCGGTCTTACGTGTTTCATGCCGGTAGCCCCAAGCCCTACTGGCGCCGCCGCGGTCCCAGTCGAGGTCGACCAGTACTGCGTCGAGCAGATAAGCCAGTTCCAACGCGAGCATCGACTTGCCGACTCCCCCTTTCCACGCTGCGATCGTGACAATCGGCGCATCGGGGTGCGGGTCGGCATCGATACCGGCCCGCATTGCGCTTGAGTTATTCACTCTGCCTCCCACTCTTAGGCTTGCCTGTTTGGCTAGCACGCAGCTTATTTTGCGGTTTTTGCGCGCGACTTGTTGCATGATTTTACGCGAAGCATAACACGTGACTTTCCGCATGGCATAGCGCGCGAGGTGCCGCGTGCTGTATGGGGTGCGTTATCGCGTGACGTATCGCGTGAGATGCGACTTAAAGTATTGCGTGAGATAGTCACCCACGTTCGGAGTGTCGGGCTTTAGGGTGTGAGTCCGACGTTTCGAAGGAATGCGATGGGGTTGATGGCGTTGGCGTTGGTGGGTTTTCCGCCGCCGGTGTGGACTTCGAAGTGCAGGTGGGGACCGGAGGAGTTTCCGCTGCTGCCGACGACGCCGAGTTGTTGGCCTGCGGGCACGGTTTGGCCAACCTGTACGACTGGGCGGCGAAGCATGTGGCAGTAGCGGGTGGTGATGTTGTTGGCGTGTGCGATTTCGACGTACCAGCCGCAGCCGCCGACGCCTGTGCCTCCGTCGATGTCGCAGTTGCCGTTGCCTGAGTTGCAGACAACGGTGGTGATGCGGCCGCCGCTGGCGGCGTAGATGGGAACGGTTTTGGCAGCCGTGAGGTCCACGCCGGCGTGGAGGCGACCGCCGCGGGGTCCAAAGCCACTCCCGACTTTGTATGTTCCTGCTGCTAGTGGCAGGGTCCATGTGCCGCCGGGGTTGAGTGCTGTGGCTTGTCCATATGTCGGTACGCGGTCTAGGACCTGTTGGGGGTAGTCCCGTGCCTTGCCTTCGACAGGCACGCCGCGCGCTTGGAGTACGCACGTGCGTCCGCAGAAGTATGCGGCGAGGGCAATTCGGATGGTCTCGCCTTCAATGTTGCTGTTGGCGAGTTGTGTTTTGGCCCAGGCGACGTTGCTGCACATGAATTTCGCGAGGGCCATGATGGCGTCTTCACCGTCGCGAGGGCTGTTGGTGCGGTCCCCGTCTGTGTCACCACCCCACGTTTTCCACGTAGCGTCTTGGAACTGGGCGAGCCCTACGGCGTCCCCGCCGGCCTCTGGCGGATTGGGAGCCACGGCATCTTCTCGCCAGGAACTTTCCACATCAATTTGAGCTGCCACGAGAGCCGGGCCTATATCGGGACACATACGGCCGGCTCGTTGGACCCATGAAACGTACTTTGCTGGTATCGGGGCGTCTGGGCGTAGGACCTGTTGGGCGTTGAGTGCTGCGGTCGGCGGTGGGGTGCCACTGCTGGCGATGAAGCCGATGAGGATGACGGGCAGCATCGCCACAGCCACACCTACGCCGATGAGGTAGCGGGTTGACGAGGTGGAGCTCATGCGACGTTGAAGTCTTCTATGTCGTAGGTGGCCACGCGCCATTGGCTGTCTTGGGTGCTCAGTACGCAGTGCACTGCGTGCTGCTGTGTGGGTGCACGCCACCCGTCTTGACCAAGGGGAGCGACATCTACGAGTACCGAATGGGCGCGCTGCCCGGCACTAGGTGGGCCGAGCACGTCTCCGGCAAACGGTGCCAGGATCACCTGGGTACGTACCTGGTGTTGGCGCCAGGCGTCCCATTCGGGGCTTGTTCTGCTGACAGGTTGGTCCTTGAGCCTGGCGTAGAACTCGTAGGTCACGTAGGGCCGCGACCGCAGGTACGCATCGCCGGGGTGGCTATCTGTTGTGGTGTCGTGCGTGTAGATGATGCGCGCGAACGCTTCACATACCTCGCTGGGCTTCCGGTAGTTGATCGTGTCGTCGTTCCGTGGCACGTCTCCCGACCGTGTGCTCTCTGTGCTCCTGCGTGCGGCATCGTTGTTCTGGCCGAATTCTGTGTCGCTGCAGCCTGCAACTAGCAACGCAACAGAGGTGGCGAGGGAGGCAACGAGGGTTGTGCTGCGGCAGGTCATAGCTGGGCGCTCCGGTCGATTTAGGTATCCACAGTCAATACTCACCTATCCGGACATAGAACGCTAAGCTTTCGGTGTCGATGGAGGGTACGCATGACAGCTGTGGCCCCAATGGTGAACTGGGCGCAGCCTGGCCCTAACGGTGGAGGCCCAACGCCTGCCGCCGCGAGGTTTCACGCCATCGTTGCAGGCTGCCACGGGGGTGCGGGTACCAGCACAATTGCCTGGTTACTGAACCGAACCGTGGCTGCGCATGACGCTAGCACTGCTTTGGGACGCCCTGGATCGTTGCCGTTGCTGGTGGTCGCGCGTGGCCACATCGGGGGCGCTATCACTGCCACTAGTTGGATGAACCGCGCGGCCGGTATAGGGGTGATCCCCGCTGTACTGATCGTGGTCGGTGACGGGGTAGGACCGGAGCCTAAACCGGCTACGCTGCGGTTTCGGTTGCTGGAGGCCAGAACGCGGCACGGCATTGTGCGGTTCCCTTACGTTCCCCGGTGGAGATACGAACACCCACAACCTGGCGAAGTATTACCAAAAAAGGCACGTGAAGCTCTGGCAGCGATTGAACGCAGCGCCGCCCCGGCGCTGCGTTCGTAGAAAGGATCACTGTGATGTTAGAAGCTGTGACCGACACCGCGGCCGCTATGGCACCGTGGGTGGATGTGCTCGCGGGTGATGCGCCTAATCCGGCGCCGGAAGCCCCGCCGGGTCTCGCTGAGCCGGTGAACATGTTTATAGGCTGGCTCAAGTGGATCGTGGTAGTCGCGGGTACGGCGGGGCTGATCATTTGTGGGCTCATGATGACGGTGGGACGCCGTAATCGGTCCCACATGGCCGCTGAAGGTGCGGCGGGCATTCCGTGGGTGTTAGCGGGGCTGTCATTGGCCGCTCTGGCCGCGGGCATCATCAATGTCGTGCTGTAGCGAGCTGATACGCCCATGACTTACGACGTAGCAACCCTAACGCGCCGTCGGCTGCGCAAAACACTGCTCATCGGTCTGACGCTGCTACTCGTCGTTGTAGTTGTCGTGGTGTTCGTAGCGGTCGCCGCGGGTGGTGGCTCTGACACTGAGAACGGTGAGGCTTCCGCTCCCGTCGTCACTGGCGAACCCGGCGGTGGTGAAACCACCGTGCCGCAAGAAGCACTGAACAGTCTTACCTGGTCGGACTCCACAGGCGCAGAAGTACCGATATCTACCGACAGTGGCCCACGATTCCAACGCGACGGGCTCGCGACGGGCTTTGCGCAGAACCCTCTCGGCGCGGTACTTGCCGCCGTACACATCAGCGGCAACACCGGCGCCAGCCGCGGACCAGCCATCTTCATGCCAACGATCAACGCCCAGATGACTGGGGCGCAGCTCCAAGAATTCTTGGTCGCGACTCAGCGCGACTACGAGCAGCGGCGGTTGGAGCAGAACGTCAGTTCTGGCGGACCTCTCGCCGCACGTTATGCCGTGCTTCTTGGTTTTCGAATCGAGCACTACGAACAGGAATACGCAGCGATCCGTCTACTCAGCCGTGAACCTGGGCCAGTAGCAGAGGCCATCCAGTTTGACTTTCGGGTGGAAGTCAGGTGGCTCGATGGGGGCTGGAAGGCATTAGTCCCGGTTGATCAGACGTGGAACTCTGCTCTCACTCCCGCCAGCAATGAAGGCTATACAAAGTTTCCAGGACGAAGGTAGCTACCGTGGTCTCCTCTAATTTAAACCTCGAGGATCTCCAAGAGGGACTGGACAACCTACGAAACGCTGGCAAAGCGGTCGGAGATGCGGTTACGGGTGCTCCTGAGGCGATCGGGGAGGCGGTGACGTCGTCGGCGGTGGAGGCGTTTGCGGATGCGATCCGGGGTGGCATGGCGTGGGTGCTAGAAGCCACGCTGTCGTGGTGGATCGACACGCCGACGCTGGGCGATGACAGTGAGAGCACTATCGAGCTGATTCAGAAGTACGTGCTTCCGTTGACGATCGCGGTCGCGGTGGCTGGGTTCCTGTGGCAGACGGTACGCATGGTGATCTCCCGAAAGGCCGATCCGTTGATCGATATCGGTCGGGGTCTGTGGAATGTGGCTCTGTGGTCGGCGATTGCCGCTATCGGGCCGCCCGCAGCGGCCAGGGCTGGAGATTCGTTCTCTACCTGGTCGCTGCAGAACGCGACCAAAGGTGATTTTGCGAAAGAGTTCGAAGCGGCACTGGGGCTGGGCAGCGTGGGCTCGGCTGGAGCGGTGATCGTTTTGGGTGTGCTGGCGATGATTGCCGCACTAGTTCAGGCTTTGCTGCTGGTGCTGCGTGAGGGCGCGGTGCTGGTCTTGTCCGGTGTGCTGGTGCTTGCGGCCGCTGGGTCTTTCATGCAGGTCACCTCCGGGTGGCTCCGTAAGGTCACCGCCTGGCTGCTGGCACTGCTCTTTTACAAGCCGGCGGCCGCGTTGGTGTACTCAGTGGGATTCATCCTCATCAAAGACGCAGACGCCGAGTCCCCACGGCGCGGTTTCGTGGGTTTTGCGATGCTCGCGCTCTCGTTGATGGCGTTGCCGGCGATGCTGAAGCTGTTCAACTGGGGTATTGGCGGATTGGAATCACGTGGAGGCGGTTTAGGTTCTGGTATCGCCGCCGGGGCGGCGGTGGTGCATGCAACGACGTCGTTGAGTGGGGCCGCTTCAGCGGCGGCAGATCATGCCCGATATATGACTCAGACGTTAGGGCCTAGCGCAGCGCAGGGTTCTACCGACTCTCGGCCCCCGCCAGCTATGGCCCCGTCGGGGGCGAGTTCTACTGCCAGCCCGCCTAACGGGATGCAAGTAGCTCAAGCCGCCCCACCAAGACCCGCCGGTGATAGCGCCCCACGCAGTGCGCCCGCGGTCAGCGGTGGAACTAACACCTCGTCTGCGTCGCCGCCGCGGATTTCACCGCCGAAGACTGGAGGCTAGGCATGGCTCAGAATGATCGTGTCGAGGTGGCCACCTATGGCGGGTGGCGGCGCTCGCGCGGGATCGGGTTGCTGAATATGTCGCCGGGCGGGACCGTGTTGGTCATGGTCACCATTGCGATGGTGCTGCTTGCCGGCGCGGTGTCGCTGACCGTTGCTGCCTATTTAGTGGGTCCGGCGGTAGTACTGGTGTTCTTCGCCGTGGCGCAGTGGCAAGGTGCACCGCTGATCCACGTGATCACGCGTCGGGTTCGGTGGTGGTGGGGTTCCCTCCATGGCCATACGTCCTACCGGGCGGGGATCGTGGTGGAACACCCGCGGGCGTGGCAGCTTCCGGGGGTACTCGCGCCGACGGAGCTGTTCTCGGCCGAGGACAGTTATGGTGGCCAGTACGGGGTCGTGTGGGATAAACGTTCCGGGCTGCTCACGGCCACGCTGCGGTGCGCGGCGACAAGCACCTGGCTTGCCAATCCTGGTGACTCGGAGCGGTGGGTGGCCAACTGGGGTGCGTGGCTGGCCAGCCTTGGGTACATGCCCGAAGTTCGCTGGGTCGCGGTCACCGTTGACACCGCGCCTGACCCTGGATCAACGCTACGGGAGCAGGTAGAGGCTCGCATGGTACCCACAGCGCCGGAGCCGGCGTTGCAGATCATGGAAGAGCTCGTGCGGCGATCACCGGGCGCGGCCGCCGATGTGGACACTCACGTGTCGATCACGTTTGACCCACAGATGGCGGCGTCGAAACCAAAGAATCTCGATGAGTCCGTTGCAGAGTTCGGACGCACATTACATGGGCTACAAAGTCAGTTATCCAACTGCGGAGTGACGGTGTTGGGTCGGGCCACCGCCCCGCAGTTGGCCGGGACGGTACGGCGGGCCTTCGACCCGGCCTCCCGTGGTGAGGTGAACCGATTACTGCAGTCTCCGACGGGGCAGGAACTGTTGACCTGGGCTGACGCCGGGCCGGTGGGGGCGGAGGAGGCCCATGATCACTACCGGCACGACTCCGGCATCAGCGTGTCGTGGGGGTGGAACGAGGCACCACGACAACGCGTCCACTCCGGAGTGTTAGCGAGGCTGGTCGCGCCGGGTACGCACCCGAAACGGGTGACCTTGATGTATCGGCCGTACTCTGCGGCGGCGTCAGCCCGGCTTCTGGAGGCCGAAGTGCAAGCAACAGCGTTTCGGGCTGAACTGAGCCGTAGGCAGGGTAAGGACTCAACGGCACGTGACCACGCTGACCGCGAGCGTGCGCATCGCGCCGCTACGGAAGAAGCAACCGGCGCTGGGGTGTGTCTGGTGTCGTTGTATGTGACGGTGACCGTTCAAAACGAGGACGACTTAGCCGCAGCTGTTGCTGATGTCGTAGCCCGTTCGGAGACCGCGAAAATTCGCCTCCGGCGTCTCACATTTTCCCAAGCAGCCGGTTTTGCCACCACGTTGCCGTGCGGTGTGCATCCGGCTGAACTTTCCCGACGCTGGCCACGGTAGACATGGGCGCACTGGCCGAGCAGATACGGCGCTGGACAGGGTCGCCGACGCCTAACCCGGCGGCGGAACCCGAGATGCGGATTAACACGAGCCTGCTCGCGCAACCATGGGGGTGGCGTGGGCCCGGTGAAGGTCGGGCATCCAACGTGGAGGTTGCGTCGGAGTATCAGGGCACCACTGTGCAGCTGCCCGGGCTGTACCCCTTTACCGCTGGGTCGGGTGCCCCCGTGGCAGGGGTGCCGATCGGCCGCCACATGCATTGGGGTGAGGTCGTGTGTCTGGACCCACTGAGTTGGCTGCAGGAGGGTCTGGTCACCAATCCTGGGATGTTCTGCCTTGGCCAGCCCGGTGTCGGCAAGAGCGCCATTACCAAACGTCTGATCACTGGGATGTCTGCGTACGGTCGCCAATGCTTGATCCTTGGCGACACCAAGCCCGAATACTCCCCGCTGGTGGAACACCTGGGAGGTCAGGTGATTCGCGTCGGCCACGGCTTAGACAAGATCAACCCGCTGGACTCCGGGCCGCTCGGCAAAGCCCTCGTCCGCATGAGCGGTCCGCGAGCAGCGCAGCTCCGGTTACAGATCCGCGGCCGACGCCTCTCGCTGCTCCTGGCGCTGTGCGCTCTGAGTAGGGGCAAAGGTCTGGGTAACGATGAGGAGGTCATCCTTCGTCGAGCGGTGGATCTGTGCGCGGCGGGACCGCATCGTGAGCCAACTATTCCCGACGTGTTGCGGATCGTGGAGGAAGGCCCCGATGAGATGCGGTCAGCGGCACGCGCGAGCAGTACCGATGAATACCGTGGTGCGGTGCGGAATCTGACGTTCGCCCTGGCGTCGCTGTGTGAAGGTTCACTGGCGGGCATCTTCGACGGCCCCACCACCACACCGCTTGATTTAGATGCACCGGCGGTGAGTGTCGATATTTCCAGTCTGGCCGCGGTCGGCGATAACAAACTGGTAGCGGCCGCGATGCTGTGCACGTGGGCTTACGGACACGCCATGGTGGACGCAGCGGCGGTGCTAGCAGAGGAGAAGTTAGCGCCTCGCCGCCAGTTCCTAGCGGTGATGGATGAGCTGTGGCGGGCGCTACGCGGCACCTCTGGTCTGGTAGAGCACGCCGATGCATTGACACGTCTGAATCGGCAGAGGGGCATGGCGTCGATGATGATCACGCACACACTGTCCGACCTAGAGGCGCTACCCACCGAAGAAGACCGCTCGAAGGCCAGAGGGTTCGTCGAACGCTGCGCGATCACAGTCCTGGCGGGCCTACCTATACAAGAACTGCAGCGGGTGAGCAAGATCGTGCCGTTGACGGCGCCGGAGATCGACATGGTGAAAAGCTGGGCTGCTCCCGAGTCGTGGATGCCGCACATTGCCCATCCTGCCCGTGGCCGGTATCTGATCAAGACAGGCGACCGGCTCGGTATCCCGGTCGAGCTGACGTTCGTCGGTGATGAGCCACGGCTGTATGACACCGATGCCGCGATTCGGCAGCTGGACTGAGTATGAGGCAGGCGCACCGTCCTGAGAGTTACCCGCTGCCGACCACGCCCTGGGTGCTACTGGGAGGGCTTTGGACAGCTGTGGCCGCGGTGTGGTTGTTGTGGTTTTCGGGCCGTTTCGCGGGCCTGCTGGGTGGTCGCGGGTGGGCTAATGGTCCGGGGTTTGGCAGCGAATTTTTTTCGGGTTTACTGAGGGGGGAGTGGTCACAGCTATGGCCCGGTGTTTCGCCCGGTCTGGTGATGGCCACGGCTTGCATGGTTTTTCTCTTCGCCGCCGCACCGGTGATCCTGGTGTGGCGGTGGGTCGCGTCCCGGCGGGTACAGCCGGGGGATCCTCTGCCCTCTCTTGCGCAACCAGCCGATTTGGTGTCGCTAAGCCGACGAGGGGTGGCCAAGCGGGCGCGGCACCTACGCCTGTCACTGGCGGCGGTGCCCGTGGCGAAAATAGCTCCAAACGATGCAGGGGTGTTCCTTGGGACCCTGCGCCCCAGTAAGCAGCCGGTGTTCGCGGCGCTGGAGGACGTCATTGTTGCCGTAATGGCGCCTCGCACAGGTAAAACAACTGCTATCGCGGCGCCGGTGGTTCTCGCTGCACCCGGGCCGGTGGTGGCAACGGGAAACAAATCGGACCTCTGGGCGTTAACGGCTAATCCTCGCGCGGGCCGCGGGCGCGTGTGGGTGTTCGACCCGCAGTCGATCGCGCACTACCCCCAGCAATGGTGGTGGGACCCTCTTGGGGGCGTTTCTACCGTCGACGACGCACACCGGTTGGCTCTGCACTTCATTCAGGAACTCAAGGGGGATCGGCGAGACTTTTGGTCGTCGGCCGCGCACGGACTGTTAACGGGCCTGCTGCTCGCAGCCGCGTGCGGTGGAGGGACGGTGCGTGACGTCTATGCCTGGATCAATGACGCCACGAACCCGGAGCCGGGAGAGTTGCTGCGCAAACATGGGTTTCCCGAATTCGCTGCTGAACTCTTCGGGCGGCAAAACATCACGCCGGAGACCCGAGATGGTGTCTATGAAACTGCTCGTACTGCGGCGCAGTGTCTGCGAGATCCAGCGATCCTGAGATGGGTGACACCCGACAGCGGCGCGGCCGTGACGTTCGACGCCGCAGCGTTCGTCCGTAGCACCGACACGCTGCACTTACTCAGCAAAGAAGGCGCAGGATCGAGTGCGCCGCTGGTTGCAGCGTTGACTGACCGGGTTTTTCGGGCGGGTGTAGCGCGAGCTGAAGCATCTGGTGGACGACTGGATCCACCACTTCTAGTGGTATTGGATGAGGCAGCGAATGTGTGTCGCATCGCTGATTTGCCGGAGCTGTACTCCCACTTGGGTTCGAGGGGGATTATCCCGATCACGATCTTGCAGTCGTACCAGCAAGCAGCGCGCGTGTGGGGCACCGATGGTGTGGCCACGCTCTGGTCGGCGGCGACGATCAAGCTGATCGGCGCTGGTATTGATGATCCGCGGCTGGCAGAAGATATCTCTCGCTTGACTGGGGAACATGACGTAGCCGTCGCGTCCTACTCGCGGGGCCACCGCGACACCGTGAGCGAGTCGGTGTCGTTGCGGCGAGAGCGCGTTCTCCCCCCAGATTCGGTCCGTGCTCTACCGAAGGGAACAGCGTTGCTGCTGGCCACCGGGATACGACCCGCCCTCATCGACCTCGTGCCCTGGTACGAAGCTCCCTACGCTGACCAGATTTCCGCAGGTCAGGTAGCAGCAGTACAGACCATCATCGCCCGCGCGACCGCTAACGACAATGGAGGCGGCGGTGGCAAATGAGAATGCACAGGACCCGGCAGAGCTTGAGGCTCGATTACGGAAGCTAGAAGGCCAGGTCGATGAGCTGGAAGTCGTCACTTTGGAGAGGGTTTCTGCCGCCGCGACCGCACCCACATCTGCCAGCGAGCCGCTGTATCGGGCTGTGGAGCCGTGGGTGCGTGAGCACTTCGCGCGCATGTACATACGGCCCGGCCCGGGGGTATACCGGTGGTGCAGTCAGTGGTGGCGGCACGCGGAGGCGATTTCGCGGTTGGAGTCGCTGTGGCGAACGTGGGAGGTAGCAAGACTCAATTCTGTGGGTATGAGTGCGTGGTATCGCGACCATCTTGATCACCATCTGCCGATTTTGTTGGGTTCTGCCGGCCCGTTCGCGGCATGCTCCCTGGAGCGGCACCAGGATCAGACACCTCTACCCACGCAACAGGCGCCCGACGATTGGTGGCCCGAGTAGTTGGCTAAGTCCGGTGTCTGCCGCTGCCTACAGGCTGTGGGTGACCTGCTCCAGTGGGTTAGTCGTTTTCCGGCCCGGTGCCGCCGTCGCCGATCCTGCGGCACCGGTAAGTGTCAGCGGCGCGTCGAAGCCTTGATGGGCGAGAGCTGCCGGGCTCGGCGCGGCCGTAGCTTCATCGGGTTGGCCGCGTGCCCTGATGCGCTGGCCCGATGACGTTTGGTGTTCGACGGCGGCGATCAGAATCGTGTTCACTGTTTCGTAGTCAAGGTGAGTTTTCTGGGCTAGGTAAGCCGCTCGCGGCGCGATCTCGGTGCCTGGCGATGCGATGAGCATCGGTGCGATCGCACGGGCTGCGGCAACACGGGTTTCGGGGTGGTCGAGTCCTCGCTGCCACCGGTGAAGGTGTTCATCGATGACTACCTCGACCAACGGCCGTTGAGCGTTCTGCAGGTGGTGTTGCAGTGTGGCGGTTCCGTTGTCGTGCCGGTAGCTCGCGGGGTCGTCTCCGTTGGGCCACGTGACGGTGCGACACGGCCCTGGGTGAGCCTGTAGTAGGTCGTAGGCCCTGCTGGTGGCTTGCCTGCCGGCGGTGTCGGCGTCGAACGCCACGATCACAGGCGAGGTGTCTGCGATTGCGCCGCGGAGGGCGCTGACGTGGCTCGCGGTGAGAGCGGTGCCGCAGGGTGAGACGCCCACTGTGTTGGAGGTGGTTTCTGAGATCGCCAGAACGTCGAGTGGGCCTTCGACGAGGACCGGTGTTGCGCCGGCGGCGAGCTGCTGGCTCTGTTCGGGGAGTCCGTAGAGCACAGTGGTTTTGCTGTAGATCGGGGTTTCTGGGCTGTTGAGGTACTTGGCCATGTTTGGGTTGGTGGCCAGGGTGCGGCCGATGAAGCCGACGACGTGAGCGTTCTCGTTGCGGAGGGGAAACATGATGCGATCGCGGAATCTGTCGATGAGTTTGCCGTCTCGGCTACGAAGACCAAGCCCAGATTCTTCGATCGTTTGCTCGGTGAATCCGTGGCCGCGGAGCCGGTCCACGAGGTCAGTCCAGCCGGGTGTGGCATAGCCAAGTGCCCAGTCCGTAGTGGTCGCATCACTGATTCCTCGGCGCTGGAGGTAGGCAGTGGGTGCTGTGTGGTGTGTGAGGTTGTCTTTGTAGAACGCGAGGGCAGCCTCGTGGATGGCGACGAGGTCAGGTCGGTGCGGCGGCGGCGAATCTTCGCGCCGGTGATCGGCGTGGGTTTTTGCTGCATCTGCCCGCCGCGCGAGCGCGGCCGTGCTGCGAGCGGCCTGCTCAGCGCGGGAAGCAAGTTCGGTGATCGCCGGGTCCTGCGCGGTTACCTCTAGGTGTTCGATGATCGTTGCTGCCGTGCCCATGACTTTCTGGCCGGTCTCGGTGACAACCTCTTCTGGTTGCTTTCCAGCGACGGCGGTGGCCCAGTTGGCGACGTAGCCGAAGCTGTAGTCATCGGTAGCCAGGCCACGACTCGCGGTGATGAGGTAGGCGACGCTTTCTGCTTCGACTTCGAGGAGTCCGCGGCAGCCGTTGGATAAGAGTTCTTCATGCTGAAGGAGAATATGGCCGAGTTCGTGGGCGAGGGTTTTGACTGCGTGTGCGTCGTCGATGTCGGGGCGCACCGTCACAGTTTTGGTCGTGAAATTCGTTTCTCCGTTGGTTCTGCCGGGGAGCGCAGCACGTTCAAGGATGAAGCCTTGCTTGGTGGTTAGGTCAGCGAGACCTTCCCATAGGCCGGGTGGTGCCTGCCCGGTGATAAGCGCCATGGTCGGAGGCAGGGGGAGGGGGTCTCCGGTGGTTTGGGAGATGTCCCAGACGTGCACTACGTGGTACCCGACCACGGTGCGGGGCGATTTCTGCGCATCGCTGGCGCTGTCGTCTTGATCAGCACTGGCGCCGTCGGGGTTGTCGCTATTCAGCTTTTTGGTGACGGGTGCCAGGATGCGGATACCTTTTTCGCCTTTGTGTACTTGCCGGTTGAGGGTTTGCCATGCTTTGTATCCGGCGACTTGGGTTGCCTGGGGTCGCTGCGCATAGATAGCAACGAGGTTGCGGAAGGAGTATCCGGTGAGATGCGACGCCGTGGTGAGTAACCGCTGCCAGTCGTCCCCGGTGCGCAGCGCCCGGACGCTGTCGGCGAGTTGGGCGTGCAGCTGCTCTAGTTGCGCGGCCCTGGTCTGGTCGCGTTGTTGTTTCTCCGCCGCGGTGGTGGGTGGGCGGTAGCGTAGTTTTCCTGCCATGGCACCTCATCGGTTCGCGCGGGTCAGGGGTTAGCGGTTCTGCGTATCGACGCGCCGAGTGAGTGCCTCTACGGCTTCGGTCAGTGACGCCACCGCGGCGTTGAGGTCATCGATTTGATCTTGTTGGGCGGCTTGTATCGCGGCCACATCCCTAAGCGGCGCGGACAAGGCGGATGTGTTCATGGTGTTCTCCTCAGTGGTTCGACGTGCATGGTTAGGTACGGCTCTTTCCGGTTGAGACCAGTGGTGTGCGCCGTTTCGGCCTGTTGGGGGCATCTGCCGGCGGATGGATCGATACCCGTGCTAACGCGGGTTTGAGGGGCGCGGCGAAGCCTTCCCCTGCGAGCCTGGCCGCGTTCTTGGGCGTCTCCGCGGCCGCGGAGACGCCCTGCTGGAGGCGTACTCGTTCGCCGGTGCCGTGCGTGCGGGCTGCGGTGTACGGCGGCACCTTGGTCATCATCTCCGCCGCGGGCCGCATGGCGTCCTGTGGTTCCTGACCCTGAGCGCGCAGCGAGTCATACAGCTTCATCGGCGCCGGGTACATCTCGCGGAGCTGCCCCTCGACAGTTTCCATGGCGGCCGCGGCCCGCGGATCATCGGGCGCGTGGGTGCCAGCAGCCTTCCACGCTTCGGCGAGGTCAAGGATGTCGGCGTGCTGGAGCCACTCCGGATCATTGGCTTGACTGAATATGGCTCGATCGGCCTCGTACTCATCTCTGCCGGCATTGCGGCGCTGGGGTTGCTCAGAACCGATGCGTCGAGTTTCCTCGCGGTCGGCACCGGCCCGGCGCCGGAGTTGTTCCGCGCGTGCCCGAGCGAGGGCTTCTGCCAGAGAAGCGAACACCGCGGCCGCCTCTAGTACGCGGCCGCCGGCTTCGGTGGTCGGATCGGCATGAACTTCTTCCTGGGCCATGGCACTATTCCTTAAACGTTTCGCCGCGCGGTAGGCGCGACACCGGGTGTTCGACGCCGAGCAGGAACATCCTCGGCCGGGGCAAGTGCGGCGTTAGCAGCACCACGTAGTTGCGTAGCACATTTACGGGCCGCCGCAGCTTGGTGCGCTAAGTTCTGAGCCGTTCGAAGGTCACGAATACTTTCAGCCATCGCTGCCACGTTAACGATCAGCCGGACAGCAGCAAGGGTGTCCTTGTTGCCACTGATCCGGCCCGCCAGCGATAGCAGTCGCGACATAGATCTGAGGCTCTCAGATCGCACCGTCCTAGGCAACGGTTCACCATAGGGGGATCGCGTAGCTCGATCAAGGAGGTCCGCCGCATCCGACACCTCGCCTCTCTTAGGGCCGTGCAGAGCGCGGCCGGCACTGGTAAGCACGTCGGCCGCGGCCTGTGCCGACGCGGCCGCCGAGCGCGGGTCCGCTGCTGTGTGCTGGCGAATCTCTTCGGTCGCCTCCCGGACGCTCTTGGCGGCCGCATCGTAGGCCGCGGTGCGTTCGTCCGGAGTGGGCCGGCGGCGTGTATTAGTTTTACTGGCTCGGGGTGTTTGAGGTGTTTGTTCACCCCATCGCGCTCGTAGTTTCGGCAGCGTCAGGTCTGGTGCCAACCGGCCACCGCCGTACAAAATGGTGTCGCCGTCGGCGCTTTTATGGCCGGGAAGCCCAACCGAGTATCCGGTGATTTGCGAAGGGTCGTGGATCGATAGTCGGTGCTTGATTAGCACGCCCCGGTCCCGCAGTTGTTCCCAAAAATCAGCACTGCCTGCTGATGCGGCAACGGCTACACGAACATCGCGGCGGAGCTGGTCCCGGTAGGTTTCTTTTCGACCATTGCGATGCGCTTTCGACACCTCGTGAGGACTCGGCGAAGGTGTGGCCGTTTTGTCGGCTGGCGCTGTGGAACACAGGCCGTATCGTTTCTCCAATCGCATACACGATTTCCGTAGTTCGGGGTAATCATCCCATCCTTTCTCTACTTGGCCGTCTTGTCGCACGAGCGTTGCCACGATGTGGATGTGATCCTCTCCGTGACGCACTGCAATCCACCGCACGGCGTCATCATCGCCGTGTGGGGCGATTCCAACATCATGTAGCGCTTGTTGAGCAATCGTCGCCCATTCGCTGTCGGAAAGAATCCGATCGCTGGCCTCGTTTCGCAGCGAGGTATGCCACACCGTTTCGTGTGGCGATCTCCCCGCCGCTACTAGCGGTTGTTCTAAAAGTCGAACCAACCGCCGATAGTCCCGGTGACCGCGAGCCGTTATGTGTGGCTCTAATCCTCCGGGAGCACCGTCCCACGACGCGATCATTCGCGGATTTGTGTGCTCTTCGCTCTTACCCGGACCGTAGAGGTACCGCACCAAACCCGATACGTGTTTACCGCGGTTATGTACCCGGCCGATCATCGCGACTGCACCAGCAACTTGTGCACCCGCTCCGCGGCACGCTCCACGGTCTCTACTGCACGCTGATTTACCCTGACTGCCCAATCAATGGACTCCGGCACCTGTCCGATGCTTTGCATCGACCGCACTAGCTGGTTGAGGTTCGTGCCGACCTTCACCACTTGCGTGCGCGAACGCATCAGCTCAATCAGAGCATCACGAAGTGGCGCATTCGCAGCCGGTGAGTCCTCACCCCGTGCCGACGCCACAGCCGCCATCGCGACATACGACACAGGCGAGACATTCATGTCGGCGGCCGACCGCGCGATCGCCTCGAACTCATCGGTGCCGAACCGAACCGTCTTCTGCACCGGGCGCGCCGACGGTGCTCGCCCTCGCCGGCTAACCGGCCGGCTCTTGCCGGCAGGCCCGCGACCTTCATGCTCTTCGGCGTCCACGCACGGCTCCGTTCGGTTCTCCTCTGTGACCGCGCTCGGTCACTATCTCTCTTGGCTATGCACCCGCCGGTGCGTAGCCCCACTTTTGAGTATCGACACTCTAGGCCGCCAGGTCTAGAGTTTTGAGATTCAAAAGTATATCTTGCTCTTCGTCATACATGTTAGATTGGATGTTGGCATGACGAAGCCTGCCGCACCACAGGAAAAGCGGCATCGATAGGAAACCTGGACCCCTCGGCGAGGTCTGCACTGTTGGGGTAGCTGCTACACCACGCTGGAAGCGCTAGACGTAATTCGCACGGGTTTCATGAATTAGCTGAGAGCCGCGATCATGTTTTTGGCCCACTCTTGCGCGGCTAATACAGTCCCAGCTGTGGCACCAGTTGTCAGAGGTAAGAGCAGGCCTTTCAGGGCTGCTACGGCCCGTCGAACCTTCCCCCTGTCGGGTTCTGCCTGAGTTACCTCCTCCAGAACTTCCTTAGCAGTAATTTCGGTATCGCCCCGAATTTCATCATTCAGGCCGACGTGGGGAAGCTGCTTTAAAAGTTCGACGACTATCTCAGCAAGATACTTAAAATCGGAAGCTATCTTTTGGGTCTGGTCAACGTTCTGGCTATTCCAAGCTAGCTGATTCCCGTTGCCGATGACGACCGGACCGTTGTAGTTATGCACGGTCTGTCCAGCTATTCGCAGACTTTCCGCTGGCCGCGTTGGGCCTTCGGTCTCAACGGGGATGCGGACTGGGTGTTTATTGAACTCCTTCTGGAGCCCGGCCACATACTTTTTAATGTTGCGCCGGTTGATACCATCGTTGGACATTTCGCATCTCTTCCTTGAGAGCAGAGCCAATTAATTCCGCACCTGTTACTCAGCGAGATACGCTGCGACGACGTAGGAGCCTGCGCGATCTAGCGAGTGGCGGGAGTGATCATATCGGCGAGTGGTGCGCGGATCGGCATGTCCGGCGTGATCTTGGGCATCTCTTAAGGTACCCCCAGCGTCGAGAAAATGAGTAATTGACGCATGTCGCAACGAGTGCGGAGAAAGCTGCTGCCATGAGGAAATATTCGCAACCTTAGCCAGCCGCTTCACCAACTTCAGTAGCGCTGATTGATCGAGCCGACTTCCGGTACTAGTCGCTATCAGTGGGCCAGCCAACTCCGGCACGGCGCCACCTAACACGCTGGCACGGTCATATAAGTACGCCTGTAGTGCCAAGGCGGTTGCTGGTGCAAGCGGAGCCTTGCACCGCTTTCCACCTTTGCGGGTCACAGTTAGCACCTGATGGCCACGATCGACACCAAGAGCTGAAAGGTCTGCCTTGCACAATTCGTCTACTCGCAGACCGTTGTGCAGCAATAGCCGGATTATCACCGAATCACGTTTCTGCTGGGGGCTGGTACCAGCATCGGCGGCTGCGATCAGTGCCCGCGACTCGTCCCGGTTTAGGCTAACGGTACCGGTGTAGTCCGGATCCACATGTGGGCGTTTGACGCCCTCGGTGGGAATCCGAGCGATGAGGTCATGGCCAGCACAGTATTTGTAGAGGCTACTGACGGCAGACAGCCGGCGTCGGACGCTGGAATTTTCCGCCCCAGAGTCCAGCTGGCCCAGCACCCACATATCTACGTGCACCCGCGTCGCAGTCAACGCATCGACACCTCGTGCGGCACACCACCCTAACCAGCCGGCCGCGTCGCAGGCGTAAGCCCGCCGTGTCCGCTTCGATCGCAAACCTGTAAGCCACGCCGACAGAAGCGTCTGTTCGCGCTCCGGGAACTGCGCCACGACGGGTTGCTCAGTGACGATCCGTGACACCAGCTCGGCGGCCGCCGAGATCTCCGAGCCATCAGAACTTACTCGGTGTTCGGAAGAAAAAACTACAACGCCGGAAGTCATGAGCGGAGAGTAGCCGAAGGGGCTGACACCGAGTACGTGATACAGCGAGTTATCACGTACTCAATGTCAGAGGCTCAACACTTACACGCGAAACTTGAAAGCCGCCGACGACGCTGTGGAATCTAGCTACACCGACCTGCAAGCAGCCACCGGTCTAGCCAAGCGGACTTTGTACGGTTATGTACGAGCTGGCCGCATACCAGCGCCCGATGTCCCTGGTGGGGTCTGGGACGCAACCCGGCAAGACATTCAAGGCTGGGTTACCGGCATCACCCGACCTGGCCAGGGTGCCCGTACTGACCTCGCCGAAGGTCCCGGCAGCACAGCAGCATGAGGCCCGACCCTTAGGTATTCCTCCAGCTGCCGCTCGTTGCGCCGCTGGATGGACTCCGGTCACCTCAAGCACGTCCGCTGGCCATCCGGGCAGCGGAGAGCGAAACACCGACGTCGAGACCCTAGCCGCCGAGCTAGGCATAGACCCCGAGGCGTGAAAAATCCCCCACCCGAAAGGGCGGGGGATTTTCTGTTCAGCAGTAGATCTCGTTGAGCAGGTCTTCGGCGGCGGATCGTGCGGCACCGACGTTCAGGGCGTCGACGCTTTTGCGCCCGGCCCGTAAGTCTCTGACGAAGGGGAGCACCGTGGTCCGCTTGGAGTCGAGGAGGGCTTTGACGTAGTCCTTCTGGGCTTGACTTGCTGGCTGGTTGTACTCCGCGAAGTACGCTGCGGAGTTGTCGTGCGCGGGGAAGAGGTTTCGGCTGATTTCCATTGCCGTTCTCCTTGTCTCAGTTTCTCTGACATAAAGAACTGTACACAATCTAGACACATATGTCTATAAGTTGGACACATTGGTTTGGAGTTTTTCGGCCCTCGCTATCGCCTCGTAAATCTGAGACCGCTGCAAATACCCCGGCACTGAAACCTCCCGCGCTATCTGCGCGATCGGTATCTGCCCCTCATGCGCTGCACGCATACACGCCTCATCCAGCTCATGTGCCGCTGCTGCATCAACTTCGGCGGTCGTGCGTTTCTCCTGCGCGGCGTGCCGCAACTGATTGATGTACGGGTTTGCCGTCGGGGTACCGGTCATGATCGCCCCTCCTCGCATGCGCGAGCTAGGCGATCAAGCTCAATACGCACGATGGCCTCCGCGGCGCTCCATCCGCCGCCAAGCACTGAGATCGCATCGGCGATCACCGGCTCAGCTGGGCAAGTGCGGACCCGACATAACCCTGTTTCCCGGTCGGTGCGAACGACGGTCAGCACCTTGTCGGCGTCTACATGGTGAGACTCTGGGCCTACGTGCGCAGACCAGTACGCCCTCTCGTCGCTCCACTCATCGACCCACTGGGCTACACCATGCTCGCGGATCCAGGTCGCACACCTCGCGTCGTAGGCTGCTCGTTCCTTGGCCTCTTCTGGGTCGAGAGCGTCTATGAGGTCCTCCAGCTCGTCTATGACGGTCGAGGCTGCGGTGCCGGGCTTGGGGTAGAGAGCAGCATGGGCGTTCTGCATGAGGACGGCCTCCATCACGTCGTGGCGTGCACCTCTGCGTTCACATGCCTTCCGTAGAGCCTCGGCGGGGGTGAGGCCCTCGGTGGGGTAAGCCGGGTGCGGGAGGCGAAACCCTTCCCTTTCCAGCAGGTCCCGCATCCCCGTGACCACCGACCGCTTCGTGACGGGCGGGCTAGGGGCTTCGATCTTCGTGATGCTCATCTTTTGGTCTCCTTGTCTCGTGTCTCTGTGGCTGATCGGTAGATCGGCGATCGTCCTCAGTCCCAGTAGGGTTCGGCGGGAGTCGCGGGCAAACCGCTGGCGAGGGCGACGGCCTGCGCGTAGTACGCGTCGCTCGAGGGGACGGTATACCCCCCTCGGCCGACCATGCCCCCACCGGAACCCATCGCGGCGGAGAGAGTAGCTATGTCGTCGTCAGTCATGCCCCAGTTGACGCGGCGCGCCGGCGGCGCGGTGATCAGTATCCAGCCCCAAGCGGTGCCCCGGCCACCGGTGACAGACCAGGTGCGGCCAGTGCGGGTCTTGAGAGCTGCACGGATGGTGCGGATCGTCTCATCGCGTTCGATGCTCATTTTCGTTCTCCCTGTCTCGGTCTCTGACATAAAGAACTGTACACGATCTAGACACATATGTCTAGTTATTAGACATATGTGTCTAGAGTGCATTCACCCGGTCGACCACGTTGTAGATCTACGCCCGTCGTTGGTACCCCGGCGCTGACACCTGGGCGGGTGCCCGTACCGATCTCACTGATGGCGCCCGCGGTTCAGAAACAACGGCACCGTAGACCACTTCCCGTAGGTGCCGATTTAACGTCGCGCTGTACGCGCCTGAGAGCCAAGAACGCGAGGTATTCCTCTACCGGACGCGCTACCGCGCGACTAGTATTTTCTTGCCGCAAACGTTCGAGGGGGTTAAGTGACCGAGGAATTTTTCGAGCCTGAAGAACCCTCCGAAATTTCCCCCGAAATAGAAGAGATAAGAAAAAAGTTGGCGCAGAGCCTCGCACCTGCCCAAGTCGCAGCCAGCGGCGTCCTTAAGACAATGGAAATTGTCGCAGCGAGTCAAGCAAAGATGGTTTCGGACGCTATGGACGCGGTGAAGAACGCCATGCCTAAATGGGACTTCAGCGTTGTTCTGCCTGAATTCCCACGGTTCCAAATAGCCGAAGCCCTTTCCCGTCTTGCCTCCGTTTCAGGTCTACCGTCTTTACACGAGCGGCTTCCATCGAACTGGCCGGATGAGTTCGACATCTACGCTATCGAAGAAATTTTTTACACCGACGGGTTGCCCTTAGCTTGGGTGCCACGCGAAGAAACCTTCTGTTTAATGCTTAATGCCTCCAACCGGTCTAGCCGAGTAGAAGTTCTGGTTAACAATCGCGAAAAGCTCGTAGAGGACTGCAAAGCAGTGCTCAAACCAGTGACCCACTCAGCTTTCGTCGGCCAGCTCCCATTAGCACACGACGCCATAGGCGCACTAAAAAATGGCCATCACACTGCGGCTCAAGCTCTTGCCGTGGCGGTCACCGAGACCGTGGTTCTACACGAATTCGGCAAAGTTGATGCCGATGCCATCAAAAAGAGGTGGCGATTTGATGCAGGAAAGGTGACGGCAGCGGATGTCGGATTTTTTGGTGCCATCGCGCCGTTGGCCAAGTTCTATACGCCGTGGCATCCCGCCAGCAAGAAAGCCAGACTAAAAGAGCTATCAAGGCATGTGAGTGTCCATCAAGCTCATATCGACCATCTCACGGAGAGCAACGCGGTGATAGCGGTAGCGCTGATGGCATCCGTACTCCGTGGCTTCGACCACGGCTATAAGAACAACATCTGGGGGGAAAACTCAGGCGATAATATTTTTTATGACCTGAGTTGCCCCGGCGACTCAGTGAATAAAAGTGTCACACCCGGCCTATAACCTACTGAAAAACTCAGGCGATAAAAGGGGCGGCGGTTCAGTGAATAAGGCGCGCGATAATGAGCTAGCCCGTCTGGAGTCGGCGGCGGCAACCAAGCAAGCCGACTTAGACGCCTCTATAGCAGTGGGATCGGCCGAGGGGGTCGTGCGATCGATCCGGCTGGCAGACCTGGCCGCTGAGCACAACGCGGCCCGTAGACGCCTGGCGGCGGCCCGTGGCCAGGTAACCAAAGCCATGAAGGCCGGAGCCGCTGACAAGATCGCCGCCGCGAATGCGCGAGCCGAGCAGGCGTATCACGAATACAACCACATCGCCGATGACGCCATTGACCAGAGCCAAAAGCTCATAGGCTCCGGCCTGGCCAACCTCGGCCACACGCTCGACCGCGTACGACCCGCGTGGGACGCTGGCAGCGCCGTCACCGAGCACCTCGCGCGCCCCGTCGACGGCGGCCGCGCATGACCGGAACCGTTCTCGCACTGCGGAAAGAGTTCACCGGAGCGGCCAGCGCCGTTTCGGCGCTCGATCGGCACCTCGATCGGTGCTCGCTATCGGACAACTCGGTGAAGGCGTGCTGAGGCGGCCGTGACGGCCTGGCGGCGATCGCTGCTGGTGTCCGGCCGCAGTGCGGCCACCGTGAACCAAGCCCTATCGGCGGTCACGCTGTTGTTTCAGGTCGGGGCGAATCTGAAAATCGCGGTGAAAAACGCCCTACACAACAGAACTACCCCTAGCAAGGATCGCCTCCAGCGCCCGCTACGCCAAGCTGACGTTCTTGCCAGACCAATTTTTCGGCGAAGCTCCGATCTGCCCATAGGGCGGCGAGGTGCTTATCTTGAAGGTTGGCATAAGGGTGCTGGTGTTGGTAGGTGTTGATGGCATGGGTCGCGGCTTCGAGACGTTGCTCGGCTGGGGTTTTCATCGTCAACACCTACCATGTTCTCTGCGTTAGATCGTAGAGTTGTCGAGATGGATCGTGACTTAACGTGCCCGGAGATTTCCTCGCATGAGATTCGGTGCGGCGGTAGCCGCGTCCGTCGCGTTGACGGGTCACGATCCCGGACATGCTGGGCGCATCTCACCCTCGCTGAGAAAGAACAGATTTCTGCGGAACGAATTGCCGTGGTGTCGGGGTTAATTGCGGTTTCACCGACATCAAGGCCTTGCCGTGGTCTTACCTCGTTGGCCGGGTGATCTGTGATCTAGCGGGGCGGGACGCCGGGTGCAAATCGGGTTTTATTTGCAGCCGGTGGGCCGGTCTGCTAGCCCTTGTGGCGTCCGGCCAACGAGGTAAGACCACGGCCCTTAACCACCCACTAACGCCCACTGGGCGACTTTCCCCTTACCTCGGCAGGCCCGGGTCCGCTGGAGGCACGTTTGGTGTTCGATCTCATCACGGGTTCACGAGCTTTAGGAGTTGAGCCCTCTAGGATGAATCACTGCGTGGTGTTGTGGGCCCTGGGTCCAGTGGCAGCACTCACGCAGATGGCCCGACAGGTTCCACGCCCTTTCGGGGGTGCTGCCGGGCCATCGCCTATGTTGGCTAGCTTTTCACGGTCGCGAGTTCGATGAGCCGCGTGGTGAGCTGGCTTGGTTCGCGCTCGGCCGGGTTGAGCCACACGAATCCTGAGACTTCTTCCGACTGTAGATCGATGTCGGCGTCCTTGGTGAGTCGGTAGATGTGCCGGAAATCGGCGTGCCAATGCGCGGGCTCGCCCTTTGCGGGGTTCGCCGGTATCGGGTGGATGTTGATATCGACCACGCTGAAGCTTTCGGTTCCCCACTCGGTGAGCCACTCGGCCCGGATTCCGGTCTCTTCGTGGACTTCGCGCAGCCCGGCGCCGGTCAAAGTGATGTCGTGGTTTTCGCAGTGGCCACCCGGCAGGAGCCATTTTTGTAGGGCGTTGTGGTGGATGTGTATCACCTGCCCGGCTGGGTTGATCACTGCCGCGCTACATGTGACGTGGCCGGGCAGGTGATGCCGGGAGGTGATGTCGCCTCCTGCGGCGATGAGGTCCATGAGCGGCGCGAGGTGCTCGAGGTCGCTGTCAGGGTAGCGGTTCAGATACGCCGCGGCGATGTCGGCGACGTGTTGGTTGGTGATTGTCATGATGGTGTGGCGGGGCCTTGCGGCCCGCCGCTCCTTTCTGTGGCTGGGCGGTTCAGCGGTTGAAGTAGTCGCGCCAAGTACGGGCGATGACATTACGGTCTACTACTGACACCTCGTGCATGCCTGGTTCGGCGCCTGCTACGAGTCGTGCTGTGGCGGCCAAAATTTCTGCCTGGACAAGGTAAATGAAGGGTCCGACGACTGCCCCGTGGAGGAAATTGACGGCATTGCCACCAGCCAGCACGTAGAAGTAGTGGCCGATCGTGGAGTAGCGGGTGAGGTGTTCCGTCACCGGTGTCCGCTGATACAGGTCGGTGATCCCACCGAGTTCTAGCTCGTCTTCGCTGGAGGTCACCGAGGCGATATATGCCCCGTTGGCTACGTGGCCGAAATCTTCCTGTCGTAGGGAGAGGTTGCCGGTGGCGCACATGATCACATTTGCTGTGGCGAGTGCCTCGTCGCGGCAGTGGGTGACCCGGAAGCCGTGGGCCATGGCTTCGACCATGCGGGCTTCGTTGGTGTCATACACCGTGACGCGAGCGGCTCGGCTGTGCAGCATGTGGGCGATGGAGCGACCGAGCTTGCCGTAGCCGATGACACACGCCTCTCTGCCAGCCAAGATTTCGTTGCGGCCCCGGATCACGGTTTCAGTGCTGTGCACCACCGATTGGCCCACTAAGTAGTCTTCTGGATTTTTGAGTGGGCTCCGGGCGACGCTGAATACTGGGCAGGGCAGGTTGTCGAGCTCTGCGTAGCGCTGGTGCCCGTTTTCGGTGTCTTCGACGACTCCGAGGATTCGTCCGGAAAACTCCGTGGCCAGCGTCCCGAGTACCGAGGCGAAGTATCCACCGACGTCAAATAGCACGACATCACGGCCGGCGGCCCGCTCCTCTAGATAGGCCACTGCTCGCACCGGGTCGGCGAATAGCTCGCGCGTGAGTGAATCCACCGTGGCGAACTGCTCCACCTCTGCCCGGGCGCCCTCGTTAATGCTTTTGGGTTTAGGAAGCACTGCCGCGAGCTGGGTTTGCGTTGCCACGGCGTTCACAAACGCGGGTCGTTCGGCGAGCAGGTGAGTCACCAGGAGTGACGCCGGCGGGGTCTCCGGGACCGGAAACTGTTCCACGATGCGGCCGAAAAAGGTATCAAGCTTGGCCTTCTCGAAGGCTTCCACGTGCTTCTCCTCTGGGTTTGTGGAGAACGACCCGGGTATGTTCCAAATACCTGAGCAGTTCAGAGCCATAATCTATTGACTCATGACAATAGATTAGCACCTACTATTGCGTCGTGACAAGAGATTCGGTAGAAAGGATCTAGCAAATGCGGGGTGAGAGGAAACTGTGGCGGAGCTTATTACGTTGTCGGAGGTCGCCCGCCGCGTCGTCGCGGAAGGTTGGGAGAACACGCTTAGTCGTCAGCGCGTTGCGCAGCTGGCTGATAGCGACCCACGGTGGCCGGTGCCGCGCGATGAGTGGTCGCGGGCGGGCCGTTATTGGCTCGTGCCGTGGGATGAACGTCTTGAGACGTACTTCCGTACCCGTGATCGCACACCGGGTCCTAAGAACTGGCGCAAGGGAAGCTAGCGGCCACGAGAGGGCTGCCCACCGATAACGGTGACGCGTAGGTGGGGTTACCTCGTTGGCTGGGTGATCTGTGATCTAGCGGGGCGGACCGCCGGGTGCAAATCGGGTTTTATTTGCAGCCGGTGGGCCGGTCTGCTAGCCCTTGTGGCGCCCGGGCGACGAGGTAAACCCACGGCCCTAACCCAGCACCTAACGCCAGCTGGGCGACTTACCATCACCTCGGCAGGCCCGGGTCCGCCGGAGGCTGTGTTTCTTCTACGTTCAGGCATTGAGAGCGGGTAATGGTGGAGATGCAGTTAGGTTCGAAGCCGCGGCGTATTCGTCTTTCGCGTGCCCGTGGTTGGCGGCTTCCGTCCGACGCGGTTTCGGTTGCTTATCCCACGAAATGGCAGAACCCGTTCCGGCCTACGCATCGCGGTCCTGCAGAGCACGCCGAGGCAGTGGCCATGTACAGGCGCTACTTGCGGGAGTACATAGCGCTCCTCGACGCGACTCGCGCAGAGCTCGTCGGGCTCGACTTAGCGTGCTGGTGCCCGACGGAGCTTGATTGTCATGCCGACGTTTTGTTGCGGGTCGCTGCGGGCGAAGAGCCGTAGCAAGTTGAGGGGATCCGCTGGCTTCGTTTCGCTCGTTCTAGGTCGATCCAGTGACGGCTACCTACGTGACCCTCCCTGGAGGACGTGCGGGGTCGAGACGGCGGCCTGAAGTTTTCTTCGCTGTGCTCGCCGTCGCCGCCCAGCTCGACCGCGACTACATCCGCGA
>JBGTNI010000123.1:0-21634 GCA_041743105.1 Mycobacteriales bacterium
CGCCGCAGCGTAATCGGCGGGATTGTGCCCCGGCACCAGCAGCCCCGATTCCCCGTGACGCACCACCGTAGACAAGCCACCCACCGCCGCGGCCACCACCGGTGTGCCACATGCCTGCGACTCGGCCGCGACGAGACCGAACGATTCGCTGCGGCTGGGCACCATTGTCACGTCGGCGGCGCGATACAGCTCCGCCAGCTCGCGTGGCGGCAGCGGATCTATGAAGCGAACCAGCTCCGAGATGCCCAGCCTGGCGGCGAGCTTGGGCATGGATTCACCCGCCACCGCGCCGCTGCGCCCGCCACAGATCACGACCGCCAATCTGCGGCGAAGATCAGGATCTAGCGCCAACTGCGCCGCCGCGTGCAGCACCACGTCGGGGCTCTTCAACGGCTGCACCCGGCCCACGAACAACAGCACAAATGCGTCGGCCGCGATCCCAAAATCCCGGCGTGCCGCTACGACATCACCGGTGTTGAACGTGTCCAGGTCCACGCCGGGTGACACCACGTGCATCGGCGCCAACGCCACGCCATAGCGGCCTCGCAGCTGAGCGGCCTCGTGTTCGGTGTTGGTGACCAGCGCCCTGGCCTCACCGGCGATAGCCGCTTCGGCACGGAGGCGCCTCGCCGGCTCGGGCCGGTCGCCGGGCGCCAGTTGAGCATTCTTCACATGCGCCCACGTGTGGCCGGTGTGCAGCAACGGGGCGTTCCACCGCCGTGCTACCCGACGACCCACCTGGCCCGAAAGCCAGTAATGCGAATGCACCGCGTCGTAGCCGCCGCTACAGCTGTCGAGCTGCCGGTCTAAACCAACCCGGAGCACCCCCCAGGTGAACTCACACAGCAGCTCGGGGAGGCGGTCTTTATTGTCGCTCTCGAAAGGTCCGGCCGGAACATGGCGCACCAATACCCCGGGCGCGAGCTCAACCACCGGAGGTGTTCGAGGCGACGTCGCCCGGGTGAAGATATCCACCTCTATACCCCTACGCGCCAGACGGCGTGAGGTTTGGTCGATGTAGACGTTCATGCCTCCGGCGTCGCCGGTACCGGGTTGATCCAGCGGAGAAGTGTGCATCGAGATGGTCGCAATGCGCGAAACCACGGCGATTACCTCTCCCTATTACCTACTGGCTACAGCTGCTCGCCTAGCAGCACGGGTTCGTGCTCTAGCTCAACACCGTACCGGTGTGAGACCTTGTGGCGGATCTGTCGCGCTAAATCAAGCAGCTGGGCAGTGGTTCCGTCGTAGTTGACCAACGCGAGAGTGTGCTTCGACGAGATACCGACGCCACCGCAGCGATGTCCCTTGACAAAGCCCACCTGTTCGATCAACCACGCCGCCGCCAATTTGATTCCACCGTCGGTAACCTCCCAGTGCGGAATCTGATCGCCAGGTTGCCCCACCGCATCGGCTAGGCGCGCAAACCGCGCCGCGGAGATCACCGGATTGATGAAGAACGACCCCGCACTGCGGGTATCCGGATCGGCTGCGTCGATCACCATGCCCTTGCCCGCCCGAAGCGACAGCACAGCTACTCGAACGTCGGTCAACAGGGGCCGCTGGCCCTCCGTGTAACTTTGCCCCTCCGCGCAACACAGTCGCTGGCTCAGCTCGCCGTAGCGTGGCGGCGCTCCCCGAGTGTCGCGCCGTAGCCGCAGCACGACCTCCAGCACCACGTAGCGCTGCGAGCGTTTGAACACACTCGCGCGGAAGGCGAAGCCGCACTCGTCGAGCGTGAGCTCGATGACGGCGTCGCGCTCGCGGTCGTACACCGAAACCGACTCCACAACCTCGGCGATCTCTTGCCCGTACGCGCCCACGTTCTGGATCGGCGTCGCTCCCACCGAACCCGGGATCCCCGACAAGCACTCCACACCGGCATAGCCTCGAGCCACGCACCACGCCACCAGCTCATCGAGCGGATGACCGGCTGCGACCCGAAGCAACACGTGGTGCCTATCCTCGGCAAGGACCGTGATTCCAGTCGAGCGCACCAGTACCACAGTGCCCGCGAAACCGGCATCACCGATCACCACGTTGCTACCGCCGGCTAGCACGAACACCGGCAGCTGTGCGTCATGAGCCATAGCCTCACGCAGCGCAGTCACTATCTGCGGGGCGTCATACACCTCAATCAGTGCCTGCGCAGCGCCCCCCAGCTGTAGCGTCGTCAGAGGGGCCAGCGGCACCCAACGTTGCACTCTAGGTCCCTGCATGGGCTCGAGATTAACCACCCATGCCATGAACGTGACAGCACGGCCGGTTTTGAGGGTAAAATGCGGCCCTGGTGTCACGTTCATGGCGGTAGCAACGCTCGGTGCCGGAATAGAGCGGCGCAACCTCTAGGCTAAGAATGTGAGCATGAATAAAGACTCCTGGTTGGCAGCACTAGACGACCAAGCCGCCCAGTTTCGGGCGGCCGTCATGGATGGCGACCTGCAACAGACACTGGGAAAAGAGGTGCCTTCCTGCCCAGGCTGGAGCGTCGAAGATCTCATCGCCCACCTCGGCACAGCTTATGGCCGTGTCGTGGAGTATGTGCAGCTAGCGGGAGCGCAACCCAGCGGCGACCCCGCCATCAAGGCCCCCGGTGGCCCAGCAGTCGTGGAATGGTGGGACGCGCAACTGCACGCCGTGCGGCAAGTACTGCACAGCGCAGAGCCAGAGGATCCGGCGTGGCACTGGTTCCACAAACCGCAGCAGGCCGCTTTCTTCCATCGCCGCATGGCGCACGAAACCGCGATGCACCGGTGGGACGCCCAGATGTCAATTGGCTTGCCCGAGCCGATAGACCCTCCAGAATTGGCGGCCGACGGCATAGACGAAGTGCTCGACACCTTTCTGCCTAGTGACTTAAGTCTTGCCGAACGGATCACCGTCACCGGGGTGGTACGTTTGGCCGCCACCGACATAGATGTCCACTGGGTGGTGCGCATCCGCGAAGGCGGAGTGACTCTGCTCGACACCGGCAGCTGGTTCGACACCGAACCTGAGGTTGCCGCCGTGGCGCAAGCCACCGCTAGCGACCTGCTACTCGCTCTCTGCGGGCGGGTACCGATCTCGATCACCGACACCCGTGGTGAACTGGCGCTGATCGAGCTGCTCCGCGTCACGCGCTAGCGCGAAGATGTAGCTACCAGTTGCCGCTGATGGCGTCCTTGATCGCCGGCCGGACATCGAGCAGGTATACCAGTCCCGCCGTGAGCGCAACCAACCCGAACAACGTCGACAAGAACGACAGCAGTAGCGACAGCAGCGCCGCACCCGCGATAATCAGCAGCCAAGCGCCTTTACTCAGCGTGCCAACCGCGGTGAAAGCGTCGGCACGCTGTCTCGCACAGTGGGCAAACGCCCAGACGACCACAATGATGCCGACGACCAGGATGGCCAGGTCAATGACGCTAACGACGGGCAGCACCCAGAACCGGGAATCACCAAACGACATGCCTTGACCCTATTCCGTTCGTGACGCATGCTCGACCTGACCCCTACTTGCGCGACCCCTGAACTCCGCCACAGCGCGCCTCCCCGCCCCGGCTTCGCCGCCGCCGGGTACCGACTCCACTGCCGCGTCGACGTCGGAGTCGATCGCGGCACGCGCCCCGGCCACTTCTAGAACCACGTCATCGCCGATCCCCCGCTTCACCAGCGCCAGCGCCACGTTACCTAGTTCATAGTGGCGGACGGCCGTACCGATGAATCCGACCTCGCTGCCCTCGCGCAGCACCGGCGTACCGGAGGCGGGTAGCTGATCGCTGCTGCCGTCCAGGTGAATCAGGACCAAGCGACGCGGCGGCTGGCCCAAGTTGTGGACCTTAGCTACGGTCTCCTGCCCCGGATAGCAGCCCTTATCCAATGCGACGGCGCTGCTCACCCACCGGACTTCATGCGGCATGGTCCGATCGTCGGTCTCGCTGCCCAGTCGGGGACGGCGCGCCGCCACTCGCAGTGCCTCGTAAGCGTCCATGCCACACAGCGCGGCGCCTGCCTCCTCAAGCTGGTCTCGCACGTGTGTCAGCCGCGCCCGCGGCAGCAGCAGATCGAACGCGTGCGGCGTCGGCCACGGCACCTGCCGAAGCCAGCCACCGCGAGCGAGGGAACAGACCGGCCAGACTGTCCCGGGAGGACCTAAGTCATTTGGAAGCTGCCGAACCAGCCCCGCGCGGACCAGCAACGCACCGGCATCGGGACCCAGCACTGACAGCGTTGCCCACTCCGCGGAGACATCGCCCGGCTCGACCCGCAACAGAAAGCGCATCGCCGAAAGAAACGCCAACAAGGCAGCGGCTGAACCCGGCTCGGTATCGAGCCACACAGTGGTGCCGTCTTCGGTGATCAGCGCATGATGTGCGATACGGCCTTGGGGGGTGAGGATCAACGCGTCGGTACCCGTCTGGGCCGCGAGCGCAGCCGTGTGCTGTGTGGTAAGGGTATGCAGCCAGGACAACCGGTCCTCACCGGTGATGGCAACCATCTCGCGATTACTGCGATCGACGATGCCTACCCGTTCTGATAAAGCGCGCTGTTCGGCGAACGGGTCCCCATAGTGGGCGGCCACACATCCGTCGCGGCCATAGCCAGCGACGGCGGATATCGTGCGAACACTCAGGTACGGGACTGGGTTATCGGCCACGTGTCGAGCATAACTACTGTGATGAGACTGAGCTATTCCTTACTAAGTCAGCGGAGAAAGTAGCTCACTCTTCAGGACAATAAACTGCGCTTATCCAGCTATTTCGTTCCGATGAGTAAGGTACCGCCGTGAGTAATATGGCCCCGCCGGTGCTGGCGGTACTACGACCAGGGTCCGGACCTGAGTTGGTTCCGCTCGACCAACCGTTGCTTCGCGCCGACGACGTAGCGGCCACGCGTGGCGACGGGGCGTTCGAGACCATGCACATCCGGGCGGATGGGGCATGGTTGTTGGATGCCCACCTGCGGCGGCTGGCCCACTCCGCCGCGGTTCTCGACCTGACATTGCCAGCACGAGAGCAGCTAAAAGGCGTGGTGGCTACCGCGATAGCAGGCTGGCAGGAACGCTGCGCCGCTCAGCAACGCAATGGAGAGGCGGGCGTAAAGCTGATCTGCTCCGGAGGGCCGGAGTACGCACCCGAGCTCGGTCCCACCATCTACGCGCTGGCCTTCGGTGTCTCCGAGCGGCTCCTCGTCGCGCGACGCGACGGGCTGGCGCTGACCAGCTTGAGTTTCGGTTATCCGGCAGGTGGGCGCTCCCACGCGCCATGGCTGCTTCCAGGATGCAAGACACTGTCCTATGCGACGAATATGGCGACTCTACGTCGAGCCACCCTCGGGGGCTTTGACGACGCGCTGCTGATCTCGTCGGATGGCTACGTATTAGAGGGTTCCACCTCCACGGTGGTCTGGGCGGTCGGTAATGCGCTCCACACCGTCCCGACCGACACCGGCATCTTGGCAAGCGTCACCGTGGGGTACTTGTTTGAGAACGCGCACAGCCTGGGCTTGGGCACGCATCGGCGGATGATCACCCTGCCCGAGCTTCAACGCGTGGACAGCGTCTGGCTGTGCTCCAGCCTCCGTGGCATTGTCGAGGTGACATCGCTCGACGGACAGAAGCTGCGCAGCAGCCACCTCACCCCGCAGTTGAGCGAGCTGTTGGGCTTTGGGTAAGCAGGTGCGAGAATCAGTGGTTTGAGGACGCGCCGTTAGCCGAGGCGTTCGCCGAACTCACCCGAGCGAGTCGCGCGGAGATGTGCGGCCGCAACGGCTCCCCCAGCGCGGCAAGGTCCACCGCGTAGAGCAGCGCTCCCGCCACGATTCCGTACAACCGACGGCTAGCACTGACCTCATGAGCGGTAACCGTGCGGGCCACCACGTCGCTGGACAGCTCCACTTTCAGACCATCGATCCGCCCGAGGTACACCTCGCTCACCCCCGTGGGATGGGCGAGCAGCACTTCCACCCCGTCCGAGGGTGCTGGTCGCCACCAACCGACCTCGCGAAATGCCGGCCGCACCGGACGACCGTCGGCGTCGATGACCCAAGCCCGAGACTCGTAGCTCAGAAAGGGTCGTCCGTCGTGGCTAATCGTGATCTCTTGCGCGAAGTCGTAGTCGCTGTCTTCTGGAAAGCCACCCTTTCCGGTACCGCGCCAGAATCCGACGAACGGCAACAGGCCCAGCAAGGACTGGTCCAAATCTGGTCCACGGCGAAGATCATGAGACTCTTCATAGGGATAATGCTCTAACACGCCCATTAGCTTAGAGGAGCCATCCAGGATGCTCGTCATCAAAGCCACCGCCGGCGCCGACGCCCCCGAGCGCTGCTCACAAGCCTTCACCGTCGCCGCAACGGCGGTGGCCGCTGGAGTCGGCGTGTCGCTGTGGCTGACCGGGGAATCAGCGTGGTTCGCCCTGCCCGGTCGTGCGGCACAGTTCCAACTCCCGCACAGCGCGCCACTGCCAGAGCTACTCGACGCAGTCCGGGTGGGTGGCACCGTGACTCTGTGCACGCAGTGCGCGGCACGCCGCGGCATCGGCGAAAGCGACGTGATGGACGGGGTCCGGATAGCGGGCGCAGTAGTCTTCGTGGAAGAGATCACTCAACGCGGTGCCCAGGCGCTGGTGTACTAAGAGGTCGAGACCGCTCGAGTGCGCTTCCAAGCAAAAGCCCATATGGCTTGCTGGAACGTGCAGTAATCCGAGGCCACGGCGTTGAATTCGCTCCTGGCTACGCCACACGATTCGAGGGAAAAATGTTACGGAAACTCTGCGCCGCGCTGGCGGTCACCGCCGCGACAGCGACTCTGTTCACCATCAGCACCAGCCCGGCAAGCGCAAGCAATGGAAATACCGGCCCCTGCATCAGCCTCTTTGTGGAGTACACGTCCGAAGACCAAAACATCAAACATGTCAGCTACGTTGAGGCTAGGAACACCTGTGCTACTTACTTCGGACATTTCAACATCTCAGGTGCTATACGTCCGAATCCGGATGCCGATCTGGCCACGAACCAACCGTTCCGTCAAAACGTCGACCACACATTTTCCACAGAGAAAGCAGTGCCGAGATTCTGTGCTACCGGCTATGAACGCAACGGCGGCGGGCACATCAACCGAGGTAGTGTATGCGTCGACGTGGTTTAGCTGATAGCTAGACGGGCGCCACGCGCCATCCTGAAGAATGGTCGCTAATGCCACCTTAGAAGTTGCTATATCTCAGACATAGCGAGCCGGTGCCAGAGCGCTAGCTCTCGGAAGCGGTCAGCGACATCGCATAGCGCACGTCATCTGCCTCAATGAGTTCTACCTCAGCCACGCCGGCGGCCGCCAGCTCTCGCCAATGCTCCCCCAGCCAGGACTCAGCATCGGATTGGCTAGGGAATTCCTGTGCCGCGTGCTGTTCCTCTAGCGCGGGCTTTACGGTGACACGCTCGGCATCGTAGTAACACCACGTCCACGTTTCTGTCATGTCTGTCCCATCGCCGATCGGTGTCGAGCCGGTGGCGAGTCTGCCGTATCGACGCGACTGACGCTAGCCTTGGGCCGGTGACCGACCGCGACTGTAAAGCCTTGTTTCCACACGTTCGAACCGAAGATCTCGGCGACCTCGCGCCATGGGTTGTCTGGGTCGATGTAGTGCGACAGCCGGAGCAGCCCACGATTCTGCCTCCCCGGCCCGTAGCCGTACCGCCGCCGCTGGAATCGGTCGGTGGACCGTTCCGCCATGTCGCAGCCGCGACTTTCGGTGAGGTAGACCTGATGCCCGGTTGGGCCGCACTGCGCCCGCCGGGGATCATCGCGGTTCCGGTGTCACTAGAGCGCCCGACGGACAATGCCGAGGCCGCGCTGGCCGTAGGAGCTCGGACAGCAGACGCTATCGTCGATGCCGGCGCCGACCTTGTAGTGCCCGTACTCGCCCAGCTGGGCGCAGGTATGCACACCGCTGCCGCCACAGCTATTGCTGCGCTGGTACCGCAAGAACCGGCATGGGTACTCGGATTCGAACGACGCACCCCACCCGCACTCACCGGCTACACCGAAACGTGTTACCTCGACGACGCCGGTTGGATCCGCCGTTGTCGACGGGTCCGAGACCTCACCTGGCGGGTTCGCGACGGCGGAGCGCAGCCGCTGCTGCGTGAGGTGAACGAACCAACGTTCACGGTGCTGGTCGGTCTACTCCTTCAGCTTGCCGACCGGCGCACGCCAGTGCTGCTGGACGGCCCCGTCACCGCGGCGGCCGCGCTGGTGGCCTCGCGTATCAACCTCTTCGCCGCCGACAGCTACTACGCCCCGCATCGCCACGGCGACCCCGCCGAACGGTATGCGCTGGACGCGATGGGGCTCGAACCCGTCGCTCCGCTGGGGCTACGCGTCGGCCACGGCATCGGGGCGCTCGCCTTACTGCCGTTACTTCAGACCGTACTGTCGCGGAATGTGCTCGATTAATCTTCAGGTGACGTTACCAGCGGGCTCGGTCGGCCAACATGTGTAGACCCGTGACCACAGCACCGGTCAAGTCGCCGCCAGCCAGCGTCGATGCCATCGACAGCGCAACGAGTCCGCAGGTTTGGTCCGATAGCCGACTACGGGCATGCTCGCCGGTCACAATCTCCAACCCGCGCTGATTCGGAGCGATCGCCAACAACACGGAGTCGGCCGGTTTTTCTAGCCGCGCATGCATCCGACGTGCATCGTGGGTCGGATCATCAAAATCGCCCACGTAGACACTGAAGGTAAATCCGGTTTCGGCGTCGGCGGCTGATAACGCATCGCTGATCCGCTGCAGCTGACCACTAGAGAAAGGACCCTGGCTCTGCGCGCTACCACCTAGCACGTGCTCCTCCGATGGACTCGCCAACCTCATCCGCTCCGGACGGCCGCGCGCCCTGCTCCAACAACACGTGGTCCTGCGATGATGCGCGGGCCGCCAAGAACCACACTGGGCGGAACTCCATAGCTATACCAGGCCGGTATCGCTGCGCACGCCTGGCGCGCGAAGGTCCGTAGACCAAAAGCGCTACCAGCGCGGTCACCGCAACAGGCGCTCCTATGAACACAGATAAGGTTTCGACAACCGTCATAACGACCCTGGTTTCATAACGACTGACGATTTCATAACGACAATAATGATAGCCAGCGACACCGAAGCGAATGAGTCCAGCCTGGCTAAGAACGTTCGGCATTAGCTAGTAGAGCTACTGCCACACCTCATGCCACAGCAAATCCCACAATGGCCCCACTGCAAACGGGGTACGAGACAAGAACGCGATTCCGCACAACGCGATGAACACTGCCGTGACAACATTGGGCACCAGTGTGCTACGCCGCGGGCCCCAATCCCACGTCACTCGCACCAGGTACCCAGCCAGTCGCGTAAGCCAGTACACCGCTACCGCGACGAACGCCGCCAACGGTAGACCCCGAATCGGCTCGCCCGGCGAGCCCAGCTCCACAAGGTCGTATGCCAGCCAGATCAACCAACACACCACCGCGAACACCACAGCCAGCCGTACCCATCCCCGGCCGCGCGGAAACACATACACCGGATAGGGCGCAGCTACATACCGCGCGGGGCCTCGATAGTGCGGGTCGTCACGATCGTACCGATCCCCCACGTTGGACCAGGCTTGCGAAGCAGCCAACATCCGGGCACCCAGCCAACCCATCACGCCTCTCGGGCGTTGCGGAGGCGCTGTGTGGTCGTCGTCGGCTTCGCTGAATCGATCTGGGCGGTGCCGCGGCTCGGGCGGAACCGGAGTCGCCGTCGCGCGCCACGGCCTAGCCGGTGTATGCCGGCCGGTCGATTCGCGGACAGTATCGTCGTCAGAGGTAGACATCTTCTCCTGCTTACCATGCCGGACTAAGCAGCGGTACTACGCCCCTTTAAGAGGGTCGGCTAAGCCGTCGCGGCGGCAAGACCCAGCCAATCCAGCCAGCGCGGATCGGGCTTGCGATGGCCCAATACGCGCCAGGCCGATCCTCTGGGCGTTACCGGCGCACTCCGCAGTCGCCATCCGAGTTCGTCCAGGGTGCGATCTGCTTTCTTGTGGTTGCAGCGGTGGCACGCCGCGACCACGTTTTCCCAACTATGTCGACCGCCCCGACTGCGCGGCAACACGTGATCGACCGTAGTCGCCGCCCGGCCGCAGTATCCGCACGTTCCGCCATCTCTAGAAAAGATCGCGCGGCGGGTCAGCGAGATCTGGCTCCGAAACGGGACATTGACAAACCGGGTGAGTCGCACGACTGCGGGCACCCGCAGGGTCTGCGTTTCGCTATGCAGCACTGTGTCGCCGTCGGTGACTGAGATGGCCTTACGAGTCAGCACCAGAACAGCGGCGCGGCGAGTTGGCACAACGCACAGCGGCTCATAGCTGGCGTTCAACACCAATGCGGCCGCCGAAACCCTAGGGGATCGAGGGATAGGCCCGACATGTGACGGCGAAGCTGCGGCATCAATGGCCATGGTGAGCGAGAGCGTCACGGCACACCTCCGTAGGCCCCAATACTTCCCTATCGGGCCGCCATCCGCACGCCAGGAGCACATATCGGCGCTGCGGCGAATCAGGCAGCAATCGGTCAGGTATCTAGACTGTAGGCTAACTGGGTGCTCTTAGCCGCCAAACCCGAATGTGCAGCAGACGAGGGAACGCTCTGTAGCAACGTCTGGGAACTCACCGGAAAAAGCTGGCTCGCCGCAAGCTCAGAATGGTTGATCGCCAAACCCGGAATCATCCTCGGCATAGTGCTCGGTGCAATCATCGTGCGATGGCTGATCCACCGAGCCATCCGGCGAGTCACTCGCTCGAGCGCCGAGGGCAACGTCCCGATGTTGTTGCGACCGTTGAAGGATCGGGCACCGGCCGCGCTCGCCGCCACCGGATTACTCTCCGAACGGCGACGACAACGCGCAGAGACCATCAACTCCGTGCTGCGAAACGTAAGCTCGATAGCGATCGTCACAGTCGCCGGCATGATGATCCTCAGCCAGCTCGGCCAACCAATGGGGCCGTTGCTAGCCAGCGCCGGGATTGCGGGAGTTGCCCTCGGATTCGGCGCTCAGGCACTGGTCAAGGACATTCTGGCGGGAATATTCATGATGTTGGAAGACCAGTACGGCGTGGGTGACGCCGTCGATATGGGCGAGGCCAGTGGCACGGTGGAGGCAGTGGGACTTCGGGTCACCACACTGCGAGACGCGGGTGGCGTCGTCTGGTACGTACGCAACGGTGAAGTGCTGCGCGTGGGCAACAAGAGCCAAGGCTGGGCAATGGTGAACGTGGACGTGCCAGTGCCGTTCGGCACCGATATCACCACTGCAACCACTGCGATGCGCGCCGCGGGTTCGGCGTTGGCAGACGACGCGGCGTGGCAGGAAGATCTGCTGGATTCGCCCGAAGTCCTCGGCGTCGAGTCGCTCAGCGCGACCGGCATGATGCTGCGCATCACGGTGAAGACGACCACGCAAGCGCAGTGGCGGGTGGCACGCGAACTGCGGGGCCGGGTGAGCACAGCTCTAAACGACGCAGGCGTCGAATCTGGCATACCGGCCGCCTCGACCCAGAGCAGAGAAACATAGCTCATGGACGCTACGCCGCGGCCGCCGGAAATCGGTCCCTACGAGGCAATGGGTGGCCGCGAGACATTTCGAAAGCTCGTGGCGGGCTTCTACGCGCGTGTAGCTAAGGATCCGCTGCTAGCGCCGCTGTACCCGGAGGAGGATCTCGGGCCGGCGGCGCAACGGCTGCAAATGTTCCTGGAGCAATACTGGGGCGGGCCAAAGACGTACTCACAGCAACGGGGCCATCCCCGGCTACGGATGCGACACGCGCCATTTGTCATCGGCCCGCCAGAGCGTGATGCATGGCTAAGACTCATGCGGGCGGCAATGGACGAGGTGGCACTACCCGCCGAGCTCGACGCGCAGCTCTGGGACTACTTCCAGTACGCGGCCCAGTTCATGGTCAATCTCCTACCCGAGCCGGACAGCACTGAGATTCACCACCGATGACGTCGAAGCACTGACGACAGCTCGGCCGTCCGGTCGGTAACTTGTCGGCTTTCGGCTGGAAAACGGCCGGAAATAGCTTTTATCTTCTTCTGTCGACGAGAATCAAAGCTCGTACGTGCTCGCCGCGTCCGTTCGTTGCGCATTCCCGCCCGCTATGGGGTCGCGTGGGTAGGGGGTCGGGTTAGAGAGGCGGTTTTCAGGTGGATGGATGGCAAGGCGGAGGAGGAGTTCATGCTTGAAGAGCATGGGCGACGACGACAACGCAGCCAGGCACCGCCTGAGACCGGCGAACCCCGGCACGTCCCTACCCACGCGACCGCTCAGTCGAGGTGAGTTATATGCCGAACATGCCAGGCCTAATTAATGCCATCCTGGCGCTGACGGCATTAATCGCGACGATGATGCCGGCCTATCAAGGCTCATCCAGCCAGACAGACGATGACACGATTGCTACCACCCCGGTGGCGGTCGCTCCCCAAAGGCCGCAAGAATGCCCGACGGGGCAAGCTCGGCAGATTCCACCAGCAGATCTCAACACCGCCGGCAAGGGCAAAGACGGAGCCGACGGTATGGACGGCCGGAACGGTGACGACGGCAAAGACGGCAAAGACGGCAAAGACGGCGGCGATGGTACACGTGAGGATGGCGACGTTGGTGGAGCTGCCGAAACCGTCAGCCCCGTTTCGTGTCCCACCGCTACTACCCTGCCCGAAGGAGGAGTACACGTCCCGCCCGAAGGCGGTAGGGGCGTAAAGCCGTCGGAACGCCCCGAAGCGGTAGCCCCCGTTGCCCCCGCACCCAACGGGTCGAAGGTTCCGGTGGGCAAGACCGTGCTCTTCACCGGCGACTACGAGACCGGCGACTTCAGCCAGTGGGGCACATGCCAGTCCAAAGACCTCAATTCCGATTGCGGCCCCTCGTATCCCAGCATGACCATCGTCTCCGGCGGCCAGCAGCGCCAAGGCAAACACGCCGCGCACTTCGTGGTCAACGACGGCGACGTCCCCGACTTCGGCGGCGGCGAGCGGTCCGAGGTCTCATCCAATGACGCGAATGCGCTGACCCACGAAGGCGACGAACGCTGGTACGAGTGGTCAATGAAGGTCGGCGCAGACTTTAAAGCTCCCGAGGGCTGGGGGCTGCTTTTCATGCAGTGGCACGCGGGATCGGGTTCGCCGCCGCTGGGGGTGGCGGTCAACTCAAATGGAAACCTCTTCCTCGACAACGAGGTCGACAAAAACCAGGTTCAGGAGATAGGTCCGCTACCTAAGGGTGAATGGAAAGATTACGTGTTGCACGTCAAGTTCTCAAAGGACAGTAGCGTCGGCTTCGTCGAGGTATGGGAGAACGGTCGGCAGGTTGTCCCGATGACCAACCGCGCCACCATGAGCGGCGACGAGAACTACCTGAAGCAGGGCATCTATCGGGACGAGGCCAATACGGTGACCCACGAAGCATGGCTGGACGGGCTACGAATCACCGGACCATAAAGAACCTCGATCAAGCGAGCAGAAACATACGACGAAACGGGTCTTCTTCGACACGAAGAGCGAGGAGGGCGGCAGTGGCTGAACTTCTTACTGTGGACGACCTCCCTCCAGGGTTTGAGTACCCAAGGGAGTTCATTCGGATAGTCGAACTGGACCTTACTAGCCTTGAGCCGTGGTGGATGTTGACCGGAGAGCAACTACTGGAGGGTCTACGTCGGGCTTCGCCAGCGCTACCCCGATCAGATCTACATCCCGTTCGCGGCACGCCAAGACAACGACGACATCGCCTGCTGGCCGGGCAGCTGGCCCGGCGTCATAATCGTTCACGACTTCGCCTCCCCCGGCTGGGAACAACAGGGACAGGCGCCGAACTTTCATGCATGGCTGCGGACCGCGGTCGAGGATTGCATGGTGTGGGGCGAGATTGAGTTAGGTTTGTAAAATTGTGACCGCGAAGCTCGGCGATGTCAGGTTAATAGGAAAGAATTCGAACGTCACTTGGTCAAGGCCGATAGCAATTGCTATCATTGTACAATGGAACGTGTCCAGGAACTAGCTCTTGTGCAGTTAGAACGGGCCGGAAAGCAAGCACAGCGCTTGCAAGAACGCGCGAATGGGCTCATCTTTACAGCGCTACGGCGAGCCACTGCCGCAGGCCTCTCTCAGCGACGCATAGGTGCCGCGTTGGGTCGCAGCCAGCCAGAGGTGTCTCGCCTTGTCAAAATTTCCTGCTCACGGGCCAGGACTGCTTCTTCGCTATCGCAGCGCGTGATGGAATGCCGTAAGCAGATTCTTCAAGCGGTCAAAGATGCCGGAGCAAGCAACCCGCGCATTTTTGGTTCAGTTGCCCGAAAAGAAGACACACCATCCAGTGACATCGACCTACTCGTCGACATACCCCACTCCTTCAGCCTTGTTGACCTAGCGCGCCTAAAACAAGGCCTGGAGCGTATTCTCGGTCACAACGTGGATGTTGTTCCGGTCAGAGGCCTTAAAGGTGATACCGCAAGGCGCGCGCTGAGCGAGGCGGTTGAACTGTGAGCCGCAGCGATAGGGAACGAGTCCTGCTGGTGCAGGAGCATCTTAAAGCGCTATGGCGACATGTCGCACGAGGAAAGCTAGAAGACGAGTTGATCTTCGATGCCGTGTGCCAGCGCCTCGCGGCAGCTATCGAGGAACTTGACCAGCTCGATTCAAGGCTCCTGCAGCAAGAATTCGGAATCGAGTGGAAGCTGATCAAAGCTACGCGAAACGCGATCTCGCATAGCTACGCATTCGTAGACGCTGCACTCATCCGAAATACCATCAATAAAGATCTCAATCGGCTCGAAGTGGGAGTGGAACGAATCGCCATCCAGCTTGAGAGTAGCGGCTAAAGACGCCGCGCGTATCAGCTGCGGACGAGCTTGCGGTAGGTGGCACGGTGCGGGCGGGCGGCTTCTGGGCCGAGTCGCTCCACTTTATTCTTTTCGTAGGACTCGAAGTTTCCCTCGAAGAAGCGCCACTGCGAGTCGCCCTCGTAGGCCAAAATGTGCGTAGCCACCCGATCCAGGAACCACCTGTCATGGGAGATCACCACGGCGCAGCCCGGAAATTCCAACAGCGCGTTCTCTAGCGAGGACAAAGTTTCGGTGTCCAGGTCGTTAGTGGGCTCATCGAGCAGAATGACGTTGCCACCCTGTTTGAGAGTGAGCGCCAGATTCAACCTATTCCGCTCCCCGCCAGAGAGCACGCCGGCCGGCTTCTGCTGATCTGGACCCTTGAAGCCGAACGCACCGACATAGGCCCGCGACGGCATCTCCACGTTGCCCACATGCAGGTGATCTAGCCCGTCGGAAATGGTCTGCCACACCGTCTTGCCCGGATCGATACCCGAACGCTCTTGGTCCACATACGACAGCTTCACCGTCTCGCCAACGCGCACCCGACCACTGTCGGGCTGCTCCAAACCGACGATGGTCTTGAACAATGTGGTCTTTCCGGCGCCGTTGGGACCGATCACCCCGACGATTCCATTGGGCGGCAGCGTGAAGGAAAGCTCGTCGACCAGCAGCCGGTCACCAAAGCCTTTGCTAAGTTTGTCGGCCTCGATCACGACGCTGCCGAGGCGCGGCCCCGGCGGAATCTGAATCTCTTCGAAATCGAGTTTGCGATGCTTCTCGGCCTCGGTCGCCATCTCCTCGTACCGATTCAGCCGAGCCTTGCTCTTGGCTTGACGCCCCTTCGCGTTGGAGCGAACCCAGGCCAGCTCATCGGCCAGACGCTTCTGACGCTTGACGTCCTTCTGTCCTTCGACCTTGAGGCGTTCGGCCTTCTTCTCTAGATAGGTGGAGTAGTTGCCTTCGTAGGGGTAGGCGTGCCCCCGGTCAAGTTCCAGAATCCACTCGGCAACGTTGTCCAGGAAATATCTGTCGTGAGTGACGGCGAGCACACAGCCGGGGTACTTGGCTAGATGCTGCTCCAGCCAGAGCACACTTTCGGCATCGAGATGGTTGGTCGGCTCGTCCAGCAGCAGCAGATCCGGTTGCTGCAGCAGCAGCTTGCACAGCGCCACGCGACGGCGTTCACCGCCGGAGAGCACGGAGACATCTGCGTCTGGTGGCGGACAGCGCAACGCATCCATGGCCTGCTCGAGCTGAGAATCTAGATCCCACGCGTTTAAGTGGTCCAGCTTCTCTTGTAGTTGGCCCATCTCGGCCATAAGTTCGTCGGTGTAATCGGTGGCAAGCTGCTCGGCGATCTGATTGAAGCGATCGAGCACCGCTTTAGTTTCGGCGACACCTTCTTCGATGTTGCCCAGCACCGTCTTGCCGTCATCCAGCGGTGGTTCCTGCAGCAGGATGCCGACGCTGGATCCGGGGCTGCGCACCGCATCGCCGTTGGATGGCTGCTCTAGCCCGGCCATGATCTTGAGCACTGTGGACTTACCGGCACCGTTGGGTCCGACGACTCCGATTTTGGCTCCCGGCAAGAATGCCAGCGTCACGTCGTCGAGGATGACCTTCTCGGCGTGAGATTTTCGAACCTTACGCATGGTATAGATGTAGGAAGCCACGATTTATTCTCGCATCGGCAGCCAATTCGGCCTCAGTCAGGGCGCTGTCGCCACAGGTGGCCACTGTTAGCACGGGCGCAACATCGCCGAAACCAGACCCCAAGGTGTACACCGCTAAGCTAGGCAGCCTAGCCAGCGTAGGTCGCGTGGCGAGCGCCACCCGGACCGCTAGTGGGAGACAGCCATGCACATGTGCGACGACTTCGTCGTAGTCGCCAACCGACTGCCTGTCGACATGACCACGGACGACACAGGCGCCGCAACCTGGCAGCGAAGTCCCGGTGGTCTGGTGACCGCGTTGGAACCAGTGATGGCCAGCCGGGGCGGTGTATGGGTGGGCCGGTCGGGCGTCACGGATGCCACTTCCGAGCCCTTCGAGCTGGACAACGTAACGCTGCATCCGGTGGAACTGTCGACCGAAGAACGCACCGATTACTACGAAGGTTTCTCCAACGGCACGCTCTGGCCGCTGTATCACGATGCCGTGGTGGCGCCAAGCTATCACCGCCACTGGTGGGAGCGGTATCGCACGGTGAACCAACGCTTCGCCGATGTCACCGCGAAAGCGGCAGCGCCCGGTGCGACAGTCTGGGTCCATGACTACCAGCTCCAGTTGGTGCCAGGGATGCTGCGAGCCGCCCGTCCTGATTTGCGCATCGGGTTCTTCCTCCATATTCCATTTCCGCCACTGGAGCTTTTTATGCAGCTTCCGTGGCGTTCTCAGCTGCTGGGAGGTCTGCTCGGTGCTGATTTAGTGGGGTTCCAGCGGCCGGAAGGTGCGGAGAACTTTCTACGTCTGGCGCAACGGTTGTGGGGGCTTGCTCGCACCGACTCCAGTGTGACCAACGGCGAGCACACGGTTCGGGCGCAGGCCTTTCCGATCTCGATCGACTCAGCCGCCCTGGATGCGTTGGCTCGCACCCCGGCGATAGCAGAGCGCGCCGCGGAGTTGCGATGCCAGCTCGGCGAGCCTCGCAACGTACTACTGGGCGTGGACCGGCTGGACTACACCAAAGGTATCGACAAGCGACTCAAGGCTTACGGCGAACTGTTGGCAGACGGCAGAATCAGCGTCCCCGAGACGGTGCTGGTGCAGGTGGCGACCCCGAGCCGAGAGCGCGTCGAGCACTACCAGGCGTTGCGGCACGGTATCGAACGACAGGTAGGGCAGATCAACGGGGAGTACGGCCAGGTGGGCAACGCCGCCGTGCACTACCTGCGTCAGTCCTATAGCCGCGACGAACTCTGTGCGCTGTACAACGCCGCTGACGTAATGTTGGTGACTCCCCTGCGTGACGGCATGAACCTGGTAGCCAAGGAATATGTCGCGTCGCGCACCGATGCCGGCGGCGCGTTGGTGTTGAGTGAGTTCACCGGCGCAGCCGCTGAACTGGACCAAGCATTCATGGTCAATCCACACGATGTAGACGGGCTCAAGCAGCAGATCATGGCCGCGCTGGAGGCTGATCCGACCGAACAGCGGCTACGCATGACCGCGATGCGGGAACATGTGGCCAAGCATGACGTCACACACTGGGCGTCATCATTCCTGCGTGAGCTCAGCGCGGTGTAGCGATGCAACGGCTCATGCAATCGGCGCAGGCAGGGTCGCTCAATGTTGTGAGTGACTACGACGGAACACAGTCAGTTTTTGTGCCGGAGCCTAGCCAAGCATGGCCGGTGCAGGGAGCAGTGAGAGCTGCCCAGAACCTGGCGGCGGCACCCAACACCACATTCACCAACCTCACCGGGCGTAGTCGAGCCGAGATCGAACGTTTTTACCGCGATGCACGTAACGAGCTGGCAGCTCCGTTCGACGACAGCGGGTTAGGTTTCACCACGAGGAGAGGCGAACGCGGGGTCATCTACGTGATCGGGCAGCACGGCGCAGATGTGGACCCGCTGCTCGGCGAGTCGTACGCCGAGCCTCTAACCCCAGACCAAGAAGCCTTCGGTGTAAAAATCCAGGCGGAGATATTTGAGAAGCTTGCCGCCACATTCGGCTATCCAGTGAAGTTTTCCCTCGACGAAGATGACGTCAACGTCATTCGCATCGAGTGCAAGCCCACCGGGGCAAGTGTGCACACCCGGTCCTTCGACGCTGCTCACCGGGCGGACGCGGTCGCCATCCGGTCGTTCGCGCGCGATTTCTACGCCGACAATCCTCCGGTGCAAGGGTTGTTGTACTTCGTCCCCGGTAGTGAGGTGCTGGAAATCACCACCAAGTCGCCCGATAAGGGACGGGGAATCGAACTCATTCGGGAAAGGTTCGAGGGCCCTATCGTTTTCTTAGGCGATGACTTCACTGACCTGTACGGCTTTGCGGCCCTGCGTCGAGACGACTTCGGCATCGTCATCGGCGACAAGATCCGCAGCACACTGGCTGAGGAAGGTCTCCTAGCTAGCGGCAACCTTCTCTTCGTAGCCAACCCCGATGCCGCGGTCGCGTTGCTCACCGACCTGGCAACCCTGCGCCTCGCGCAGTGAACCTATGCTCCTAAGACAACGCCACCAGGCGAAGTGCCAGCGAGCGCCGCGGTAGAACAGTCACGCATTGGCGGATCTTTGCTATAGCGGCGCGTGGGCCTATGAGTCGCTAGCGAGCTTCCCGGCTTTCGCCCAGTTATGACGGGGGACATCATGGATGACAACCTCAGTCGCTTCCGGTGATGTGTTGGCCGTTCGTACAATCGCCTCAGTGATCGCAACAACGATCTCGCGCTTCTGATCGACGGTTCTGCCTTCGTAAAGATGGACAGTCACAAACGGCATATGCACTCCTCGCTGAAATAATCCGCCTCGTTAATGCTCGCCGATGATAGCCAAGCACGCTGCTGCTCGGCGCCATCAGGTTTACCGGACCTGGATCGATCTGGCTCGCTGCCTACAGAAAGCATCTGCCCGTGACCACCTATTGGCAGGCGCGCTAAGCGCTGTGGCTCCCCCGACCGTTACCAGCACCGTTACTGGAGCCATTGCCGGTCATGCTGCCTATGGACCCTAGTAGCTCCTCGGGTAGCGCCGGCTCGGCGAGGCCGCCAGGGAACCGCAGCGGCGCCAACTCCGGTGGGCTCAGGGAGGGGTTGGAGTTCTGACTTCGACGGTCGCCGTGGCGAGTGAATGGAGCCGGTGCGGCGCCAGAGTCATGCGACTGCTCTGAGTCGTCGCCCGCCTCGGCCTGTGGCGCCACGTCGTCGACCATGTGCTGCTTGCGACGAAGCTGCGACAACGGGCCAGATCGCGGCGTGGCCCCTCTGAGGGCGCGAGCCGGGGGTCGAGCGAACCTACTCTGTTGCCGCTGCGGATCCGAACCGGAGAACAGCTCGTCGGCTACGGCGCGATTCATCGAACCGACGTCGATTCCCCGTCCCGGTGACACCTGTCGATCGCCCGGCGTCATCGCGGGCGAGGATATGTCGACGAATTGGCTGGACACTTCAGCTGGGACGTCGTCGACCGTCTCCCGGGCCTTCGGTGTGGCGATCGCGGCTTGGCTGGCGCGGTAGCCCGTGAGGGGGGCGCTCCCCGCCGGGCCCGCAGGTGCGGGTTCGGAGCCAACGTCACGGCGGCTTTGCGTTGAGGCTGGCATCCGTGCCGACGACGGTCTACTACCCAGTTCCAGTAGCTGGCAGCCGTGGTCATCGGCGTAGATCGCGGCACGTAGCAGGCGCGCCGGAACGCCGGCATCGGTGAGAAAGTCCAGCGCCGCTTCAGCAGAACTGGTCATGGCGGTCGTCACAATGAACAGCGCAGGTATGCGGGGACCGGTGTCCGATATCCACGGTGAAGCGGTGCCACTGAAGTCTTGCCAATCGCGCCAGAAATCGTCGCTGCCACGCCAATAATCACTGGCGAGTTCGCTGACGGTGACGCCTCGCGCCCAGCCGACGTGCTCGAGGCACAGCGCAAGTCCGGTTGAATCCACCTGGGATTCCGCGTAGAGCACCACGATGTTGCCGTCGGTATCCAGGGCAACGATGATAGGAGCTGCATCGTCGTCGGCCGCACCTCGCCGCACTGGCATGAGGGTCAAATCTGTCACGGCATCCAGATCCGACCACAGCGCTTCGATGAGCGCACCAGCAATGTCCGACTGGGTTTCCATTTCATCGGTGACAACCCGAAACGGGATAAGACCTCGCGTCGAAACACGAAACAGCGACATGAAGATTCCTCTGCCCGACAGCTGGTTGCCGATTCTATCCTCCTAGGAGAACAGAATCGGCAACACGGCTGTGGGTGACTTTATTCTGCTTGGGTGGCACCAGTTCTACGACGGGCAAACCAGAACAACGCTCCGCCACCAACGAGCAAGGCTAATCCGGCAGCGACGAACCCGCCGAGAGCCGCGCCCGTCAACGCCAAACCGCCATCGTCGGAGCTGTCACCCGCTGTTGATGTTGGAGTTTCACAGTCGCCGTCGTCGGACTGCTGGGCCGTTGTGCTGTCGTCGCAATCGGCCTCAGCGGCAGTGTCTGCGCCGGCAGTCGACCCGTTCTCGTTCGATGCTGCCGCCTTGGGTTCTGGTACCCAGTTGAGGGTGACAGGCTGTTTCACGGGAAGCGGCGGGCCGTCGGAGAGCACGAACTGAGTGGGTTCTTTGTGCGTCGCCTTTCCGGCGTCGGTCAGGGCGCGACCAGTCACGTCCTCAGGGCGCGAGGCGGCCCTGACGACGGTCTCCTCGGGCGTTGCGCCTTCGGGAAGCCGGAGGAAGAACTCATCTCCCGGGGCTGCCTTGCTGATCGGGACGCCGCTGGGATCAACCAGCTCGACACCCTTGCCTCCGCTGACGTCGAGGTCAAGCGGAGGGGAAGCGTCATCAACCTCGAACGGGCCAGCTACCCGACCCGCATCGCGTGCTAAGCCAGCGGGAAGCTGATCGGCTGTTGGCAGTGGGCCCGCAGTCGGAACCTGCTTCAGCGGAGCGGCGCGCGGCGTGGGGGCTCCAGTGGTGGCTGGACCGGTCAGGTAGTGATACAGGGCGGTGACCACTGCATCGTTACGGGCGGGGTCGAGCTTCATACCCTTGGAGAAGTGCCAGACGCTGGCCTGCGTCGCTGCAGCGCGCTGCCGTGGGGTGATCGGGTCGGGGT
>JBGTNI010000124.1:0-7769 GCA_041743105.1 Mycobacteriales bacterium
AGCGACCTGGCGCCCCAAAGCGGGCAGGGTCCACCTCTCGGACTTCCAGTCGATTTATCGCCTCCCGGGCAAGGCCTGGGTCGACGCCAGACGTTGCCGTAGCCGCAGTGGGAAACGGCCCGGCGGTCGTAGCGGCTGTCACAGGGGCGACCGGCGCATCGGCCACGTGCGCGGCTAGTTGGTCTCGCAGCTGCTCGGCACGAGCGGTGGCCTCCGTCACGTCGGTTGGCGCAGCGTTGGTGGCGACGCCGTCGCTACCTTCGGAACCGTCAGCCATGTCATTGAGCCTACCCTTGCGGTAGACTCGTCTACCGCCGAAAGCTCGAACCCTAGCCTGTTGTGACCAAGTAAACCGAAGTAGTCGAGTTCCAAACTAAGGCAGTAGCCCGCAGCTGTACTAGCCTGACTACTTCGGTCCTTCTAATAGGCAGGAGCGGTTATGGTATCCACCGGCGAGCCCCCCGACCGTAACCTGGCGCTGGAGCTGGTACGCGTCACCGAAACGGCCGCAATGGCGGCCGGCCGGTGGGTCGGGTTAGGCGACAAGAACGCCGGCGACGGTGCCGCGGTGAACGCGATGCGCAAACTTATCAACAGCGTCTCGATGCGCGGCGTGGTGGTGATCGGTGAAGGCGAGAAAGACAACGCCCCCATGCTCTACAACGGGGAGCAAGTCGGCGATGGCTCCGGCGCCGACTGCGACGTGGCGGTAGATCCCATCGACGGGACCACGCTGATGAGCAAAGGCATGCCCAATGCGCTAGCGGTACTCGCGGTGGCCGAACGCGGCAGCATGTACGACCCGTCGGCGGTGTTCTACATGGACAAACTGGCGGTGGGTCCCGACGTCGCCGGGCATGTGGACATCACCGCGCCGGTCGCCGAAAACATTCGACGCGTCGCGAAAGCTAAGCATGGCAGCGTCGAGGACGTCACAGTCTGCATCCTGGATCGACCGCGGCACGATGAACTGGTGCGCCAGGTTCGCGAGGCCGGGGCTCGGATCACGTTCATCAGCGATGGCGACGTTGCCGGCGCCATCTCCGCCGCCCGTGACACCACAGGAGTGGACCTGCTGTTAGGGATCGGCGGCACTCCGGAAGGGATCATCGCGGCGTGTGCCCTCAAGTGTCTGGGCGGGGAGATCCAGGCCCGACTCTGGCCCCGCGACGACGCCGAGCGGCAGCGCGCGATAGACGCCGGCCACGACCTGGACCGCGTGCTTAGTACCAATGACCTAGTGAGCAGCGACAACGTGTTCTTCTGTGCCACCGGCGTCACCGACGGCGATCTGCTCCACGGCGTGCGCTATCGAGCCGGCGGCGCGACCACGCAGTCGCTGGTAATGCGCTCCAAGAGCGGCACCATCCGATTCATCGAGAGCCACCATCAGCTGACCAAACTGCAGAAGTACGCAGCGGTCGACTTCGGCCGCGGGCGGTAGCACTGCCGCTAGAACTGCTGGGCCTGAACTCCGCAGGTGAGCCGTCGCTGTCGATGGTTTCCCGGCTTTTGGAACCTTCCCGGACTACCGTAGTCGAGACAGCTGCTTCTCGACCCGCGTTGTTCTCGACATCACGCTATTCTCGACACCACCTGGAGCGCAGGAAACATGGCAGACTCCAACCTGCCGCGCGCGGTTCCGATATTCGGTCCGCCGGCGGACCTGAGCGCAGTCTGGCTTCGCCTCGGCGGAACACGCCGATATTGGCATCAAGAGAATCCCGGTGCTCATTTCTTGCACGCAACCCTGCCCGGACGGCAACCCCGCGTGGCTTCCCAAAAGACACCTGGGGCTACTACACCTTTCCGGACGACTTGGTGAGGCTAGATGCGATGGTGCGTGCGCAAGAGGAGTATCGCCTAGGCGGCGGAGTAGCACAGCTTCTCGTTGTTGACCCCTACGGCGGTGTCTGGGCTGCCGCCCTCGATGGTACCTGCGGTGGCAGGTCTATTATGGAGTCTGCCAGCAGGATCGAGTACTGGCGCAACGCGAACGTGGCGGCGCTCCCCGACGGAGGATTTCCACAGCTTGAGCGAGTCCCACCGCACGAGGTGTTGGAGCTGGGTTTGACAACTGATCTCAACGAGAGCTTTCCCCAAATCAGCAGTCGAATTCTGGCGGCTGGAGAAGTATCGGCGTCGCGAAATACATCAGAAGGTCCGTCAGCCGCCCCTGCGCATCAGGTCTACGACGAAGATACTTATCCAACGCTTCTTGCCCGCTGTCTCGGCGAGGACTTCGTAGCAACGGCGCAGCGGCTGCAGCTCGCTCCGCCCGTGACGGAGACTCCCCCTCCAGCTCCTCGAGGAATACCACGCCCTCCGAGCGCCCGAAACCGGCTGCCGCCTTCACATCGTCTCCCAGATGAGCATTCGGGACGTGGGCCAGGCCCAACTCATTAGCTGACCAGCCAGCCTGGCTGGTCAGCTAGCGAGGCTGGGCACCAGACACTGCTGCTGCATCCAGTAGCGGGTGGTGGGACAGATCCAGCCGGTGAGAGTGAGCGCGTCGTCGTAGAGCCGTTGCAGGGGTCGGTTGTGTATTGGCTCGTGGTGGGCGACGCGGTTGCGTAGCTCGTGCAGCGCTGCCAGTTTGGCGTGCACGGCTTTTCGCCGGCCTTGACCGGGGAACGCCGAGTGCAGGCAGGTACGCCAGAGGGAGCGTTCATAGCGAGCAGCCACGAGAAATCGCCACAAGCCGAAGCTGAGTTCGGCGACTATTCGGCCGGGGCTCTCAGGCTTGCCCGAGACGACTGCTCGCGCCCGAGCCGCGGCGATATGGCTGCGGGCTTGCCCACTGAGTACGCGACCTGGGTCGACGTACCACCGAGGTTCACCAAACGCCGCGGTGGACCAGGTAGTGAGCTGCTCATGCAACGCGTTGCGGACTACGACCTCGACGTAACCCAGCAAGGTCCAGAACTCACCCGACACCGCCGCATTGCGTCCGTACAGCACCAGCGCCGCACCCAGCCGATCCTCAACATCGACTACCGCTGCCCGGTATGGCTCGAGCCGCTCCAGTGAGATTCGACGAGTCACCGCGCTTATCTGCGCTGGGCCGCCAATAGCGGAGCACGGTGCTGACGTTGCCATCTGCGGTGACCTTCGGTACGCTCGTCAATGAAAACCCCGGGCGCCTCTGCCGAAAGGCATGCCACCGGGGTTTTGCTATTCCCGCTAAATACTTGGTGCGGAGCTTTCCGATCGCACCGCTTTCGAACAAATGTACTAGCGCCATGGCGGCGGCGCAAGCCCGACACTAGACGAGATTGACGGAAATGCAGGCCTGGGAGCAGGGGCTTCCGTAAGATCGAGAGGGGGCGCAGAACACAGCTTCACGATGCGGAGAACGCATGGCAGTGCAAATCCTAGACCAGACCACCATCGACCGGGTGATCGAACTCGTCGGGCGGCTACCGACGCCCGCATTCATTGGGCTGGTAGAAAGCACTCTCCAGGCTCACCAAGGTGGAGATGCGGCCCAAACAGCCGCTGTCGACGAGCTGGGCACAGACCTGCGCTACATGGGCGGCAAGCTACAGGAAGGAGTTGGCGCAATAAGGAAGTGGTGGCAAGGCGAGGACGTGCCCCACAGTTACATCGCCGCGCTGGAGCCGGGCTGGCCCGATGGCCCGGGCTATGCCGAGTTAGGAGCTTCGCCCGAAAGCCCAGATGCGGTGCGCAATGGCGTCCAGATGCTTTATACCCAGCTCAATGGGCCCGAAAGCCGTGGCGGCGTACTCGGAGAGCTAAATGCCGTTCTGGCTGGGTACAACCGCCCGGGCGTAGAGGACGCCATTATTGCGTTCTCACATGTGAGCAAAGGCGCATTAGACGCACATGGCCGACTGAAGCAGTTACCTCCCACTTCGGCACCAGCCACGCCCACGGCACAGCCACCGCCTGCCCCTGCCGGCAGTCAGGCAGGCCGCATCGCCGACGCGCTTTCAGGAGGTCAGCCGCAGACCCCAGGGTCGCCCAGTACCGGCCCAATCCGCCCTCATACGTCGCGCACGCGCAGGCCTGGCACGATAGGACCGTGACCGAGACGAAATGCCGCGTTGAGCGCGACACCATGGGTGAGGTTCGAGTACCAGCGGACGCCAAATGGCGGGCGCAGACGCAGCGAGCCTGCGAAAACTTCCCCATATCTGGGACACGGCTGGAGCCAACACACATCCACGCCCTGGCGCAGATCAAAGCCGCCGCGGCCATCGTGAACGCAGAACTTGGCGTGCTGGAACCGGGCATCGCGAAAGCCATCGCCGCCGCCGCCGAGCAGGTAGCTCGCGGAGACTTCGACGACCACTTCCCCATCGATGTGTTTCAGACCGGCTCGGGCACGTCGAGCAACATGAACGCTAACGAGGTGATCGCCACGATTGCCACTGAAATACTCGCCACCGAGAGCTCAACCACTAAGACTCCCGCTGCCGCAACCTCCGGCAGTCCGGTGCATCCCAACGATCACGTGAACGCCTCACAGTCGTCCAACGACGTGTTTCCCTCCTCCATCCACATTGCCGCGACGCAGGCCGTACTGCGCGATCTGATCCCGGCGCTGCACCACCTACATCAGGCCTTGCACGCCAAAGCGATCGAGTTCACAAGCGTGGTAAAGGCCGGGCGAACTCACCTGATGGACGCCACGCCGGTGACACTGGGTCAAGAATTTGGCGGCTACGCCGCGCAGGTGCAACTCGGCGTGCAGCGGCTGGAGTCCACGCTCCCTCGGCTGGCCCAGTTGCCGCTAGGCGGCACGGCGGTGGGGACCGGCATCAACACCCCCGCTGGCTTCGCGGCAGGAGTCATCGCCGAGCTAGTCCGAAGCACCGGCCTGCCGCTCACCGAAGCCGAGAACCACTTCGAGGCCCAAGGTGCACGCGACGCACTGGTAGAGACATCCGGCCAGCTCCGCACCATTGCCGTCGGACTGAACAAAATCGCCAACGACCTGCGCTGGATGGGATCGGGGCCCCGCGCCGGCCTCGGGGAGATCGCGCTACCGGACTTGCAACCCGGATCGTCAATCATGCCCGGCAAGGTGAACCCGGTGATCCCCGAGGCGGTGACCCAGGTGGTAGCTCAGGTGACCGGAAACGACGCCGCCGTGGCGTTCGGTGGCGCTGCGGGGGCCTTCGAGCTGAACGTGATGCTGCCGGTGATGGCACGCAACCTGCTGGAATCGGTGCGGCTGCTGGCCAACGTAAGCCGGCTGTTCGCCGACCGCTGCGTCTCCGGGATTACCGCGAACGTGCAACGGTGCCGCGAGTACGCCGAGTCCTCGCCGTCCATCGTTACGCCGTTGGGCCGCTACCTGGGCTACGAAGAAGCCGCAAGCATCGCCAAGCAGTCTCTTGTCGAGCGGAAGACCATCCGCGATGTGGTGATCGAACGGGGGCATATCGATGCCGGCCGGCTCACCGAGGCACAGCTCGACGCGGCGCTAGATGTGTTCGGCATGACGGGGCAAGGTACGGCATGACGGGCCTCGTCAGCGCGAGTGGGTCTCGTGTGCCTGTCCCAATCTTTTAAGAACGCGCTCTGAGGAACGTGACCCCCTCGACATCGCGGTCGACGCGGTAGTGCCGGGCAAGCTCCCCACTCAGCCCGCCGCTGGGGTCCACACTGTCGGGATTGCGATAGAGCAGGACCAGTACCGGCCGGTCCGAGCCGGCTAGCATCTTCTGGAGCCGATCGACCGCGCCAGGAATTTTCTCGATAGGTTTTCCCCACAGATATGGGTATGAGGTGGTGCGTTGCGCGAGGAAGTAAGTATTGGCCTCTGACACCAGAACGTAGATCTCATCGCTCGGCCTGGTTTCAGCTTGCACGACTGCCGCGATCCGCTCGTCGCGCAGCGCGCGGTTGTAGTAGGGGATCTCGCGCTGGCGCTCGCCCGACGTCATCGGTATGAGGGCAGCAAACCAGATCAGCGATGGCAGCACCGTGACAGTCAGGGCCAATGCGCAGAGGGACCGGCGGGTTATTGCCGCGACTGCGATGGCCGCCAGCAGCACCAGAGGGGGTAGTAGCTGCACATAGTAGTGCGGCCAGTACGAGCCACCAAGGTTGATGCCTACGACGGCGGTGAGCAGCCAGGTAATCACGATCAGCAATGTGAGCTTGTTTCTGCGAAGAAACCACAACCCCGCCAAAGCAATGACAGCGATAACGGCCAGGTCTTCGCGCAGCCGACCTAGGCTGCTGAAAAAGTCGGCCCAGCGCGTGTCTAGGTTCGACCCAGCTCCGCCCATGGCGTCGAGCTGATAGCCGGCGATTGCAGCCCAGTAGTCAGACCAGCCCAGGTACCAACCATGGAGGGCGCAGGCCGCCAGCGGCACCATGGTCGCAGCCAGGAACATACCCATCTTAAGTCCGCGAGTTCGCCATACGCCTACGCTGACCGCGATGACCACCAGGCTCACCGCGATGCCATCGAGTCCGGAGGGCTTCATCGTGACCGCCACTCCGGCGGATAACCCGGCGGCAAGCAGCCATCCCACTGTTCCAGAACGCCGCCAGAGCAGTATGCAGGCAATAGCGGCGGTCGCTGGCAGGCTGGCCAACAGTTCGCCATTGAGCGTGAAACCTTCGAGGTGGGGCGCCACTCCCGCCACCGCGTAGATCGCCGCGGCTGCCACCCCTACTCGCCGCCCCACCATGAGCCAACCGATTAATCCAAGTAGCAGCGTCATAGCTGTGCCGACGAGCACGGCACCCACTCGAATCGTCCAGCCCGATTCTGAGTCGTCTAGCCACAACAACGTCCGGTACACAATCAACAGACCCTGTGGGCGGTCCAGCCACGCAGTGTCGTACAGGTGTGCGCCACGTGCCCACTGTTGCGCTATGTATGCGTACCCGCCCTCGTCAATGCTGAGCCGGGTCCAGACAAAAGGTAATCGCAGCATGGCGGCTACGACGGCACAGCCAACGATCATCCAAGCTCCGCGCCGGAAGTCCCGGCTCTGACTGGCCTTATCCGGCGCCTCTAAAAGGTGTCTTCCTGGCGGCACAGACCTGGGACGCATCAGATCGAGGTCGGAGCTCATCGCCGAATCGTACATGTATCGGACATAGTTGATTTCCACAGCTACTTCAGCAGGTAGCGGGCCATCACGAGGCGCTGGATTTGGTTGGTGCCCTCGTAGATCTGCGTGATCTTGGCATCGCGCATCATCCGCTCCACCGGGAAGTCCCGCGTATACCCGGCACCGCCGAATAGCTGCACCGCGTCGGTAGTCACCGCCATTGCGGTATCGGAGGCAAAACACTTCGCGGCCGCCGAGGCGAACCGCAGATCCGGCGCATCCTGCCTCGCTTTTGCGGCTCCGGAATACACCAACTGTCGCGCCGCTTCGGTCCGCATCGCCATCTCGGCGAGCATGAACTGCACGGCTTGAAATTCGGCGATCGGCTTTCCGAATTGCTCCCGCTGCTTGGTGTAGCCGATCGCGGCATCTATCGAACCCTGCGCGATGCCCACCGCCTGGGCACCGATGGTGAGCCGAGTACGGTCCAGCGACCGTAGCGCGGTCGAAAAACCGGTGCCAGGCTCCCCGATCATGCGATGAGCTGGAATACGGCAGTCTCGAAGGTAGATCTCACACGTCGGCGATCCCTTAATCCCGAGCTTATGTTCGGGCGTGCCCACTGAGAATCCCGGATCGTCCCGGTGCACAACGAATGCCGAGACCCCGTGGGTGCCAGCGGTCGGATCGGTCTTGACCATGACGGTGTAATAGGTGGAGATTCCGGCG
>JBGTNI010000125.1:0-46773 GCA_041743105.1 Mycobacteriales bacterium
CGGTCTTCGAGGACGACTGCGGTGATGATCAGACGCGCTTTCGACATGACCGAATCCGACCAGCGAAACGTCTCGGATGTCTTGAGACATCAGTTTCCTATGACGTGAGACATGAGTTTCCTATCTCCTGAACCACAACACGACAGGCGGCTCCAGTTTGGTTCACTGCTCCTCACCAATCCACCCTCGGCATGCCGGTGGGCTTACGGATAGGCGTCTCACGATTCAAGCCTGTTGTTCACCGGCTGGTCACGTCGATTGGAGAACTAGCGCGCTGACACGTCCCGTTCCCTCTCGCCTGACACCGTCCCGCGTGCGCGTAGTGGGCGATGGCGGCCTGTGATGGCACGGACGTAACCGGACGACACCAGGCGCCATCAGATGTATCGTTGTGACTATGACCGCTGCCCACAGCTACGAGCTTGGAGACGCAGGCGTGCTGCCAGCGCTGCTTCGTGGTGCTGTCGATGATGCCGAGCGTGGTGAAGTGGTGTATCTGACACGCGGTCAGCGCAGGGTCGCGGCTCTCGTGCCCGCCGAGCTAGCAACCGCTGTAGCGGCGGCAGTGGAGGCATTAGAAGACGCCGAAGACAACGCGGCTGCGGACGCGGCCTTAGCCGAAGACGGGCCGCGTTACTCACATGAATCCGTCAAAACCGAGCTTGGTTTGGGCTAGTGGTTTACGCAATCGAGTACCTGTCTAGAGCAAAGCGCGAAGTTAAGAAGCTCCCTCCACAGGTGCAACAACAGATACTTGCCGCGATTGGCGATCTTGCTGATGATCCCCGACCCCATGGGGTGGGAAAGCTCTCCGGCGCAGAGAATCGTTGGCGTATTCGCCTGGGCAGCTAACGCATCGTATACGAGATTAACGACGGACAGCTCATTGTTCTGGTTGTCCGAGTCGCTCACCGCAGCGCGGCGTATCAGGACCGGGTGTAGGCAGCTGATAGATCTCGAGCGGCTCCCCTGCGTTGGCCTAGCTCTGGAGGCTAGCAGTGGACGAGGCAAGACTGATGACGGCGATCCCACGAGAATAGCTACCTTGGGAGGCGGACAGTCCGAATCTCAGCGATGCGCATGGCAGACATCGGGTTGAATGATACTCATTTAAAGCTCAAAGTGCTAGCATTTGGCCATGCGCCAAGTTTTGCTTCGGGTTCCAGACGACCTTCACGCCCGCTTGACCGCGCGGGCCCGCCGTTGCGGCAGCTCGGTCAACGCTGTCGCAACTGAACTGCTGGACCTAGGCGTTGCCGATGATCCCGGGGATGCCAGAGCAGCGCTAAGAGCGAAGGCTCGCCGAGCAGGAGTTTTGGCAAGTCGACCCGCACCGATCATGGACGAACAAGTGCGGCGGCGGATAGTCGATGCTACCCGAGGTATTGGTCCGGTCATCGACGATATTTTCGCCGACGGGCGGTAGGGGTGCTCGTCTATGTCGATTCTTCCGTACTTGTTCGTGCCTACCTTCCTGATGAAAGTGGACATCAGGAAGCGTTGGCTTTGCTGAATAATCCTCACCATCTCTTGGTCACCTCTACGTGGACTGTCGTAGAGCTGACGTCGGCTTTGGCTCGGGCATCTCGCGGTAGCAGGGTGGGCCACCTTGATGACGTGATCTCCCGTGCGCGTCTCGACACGAGCACCGACGGCCCAATCACACTGCTACGAGCCGACTCCGACCAGGTCGAACATATCGCGACGCGCATCGTTAGCGAACATGCGCTGCGGTCGCTGGACGCAATCCATCTCGCCGTTGCGGAGCTCTCGGCACGACCGTTGGCCGAACCGGGCGAGCAGATCGGTTTCGCGAGTCGCGATACAGCGCAGCGGGCCGTAGCGGAAGCACTCGGGTATATCGCTATGTGACGGCTTGCGATTAATGCTCGTTGCTCTGAGCGAGCCGCTGACGCGATATCTCGATCTCTTCTTCGGCCTCGACGCGTCCCACCCACGTGGCACCTTCGACCGACTTACCTGGCTCAAGATCTTTGTAGACCTCGAAGAAGTGTTGAATCTCCAATCGATAGAACTCCGGCAGGTGATAGATATCGCGCATGTGATCGTGCCGCGGATCGCCTGCCGGCACGCAGATCACCTTGTCGTCACCGCCCTTCTCGTCGGTCATGCGAAACATGCCGATCGCGCGGCTTTTGATCTGGCAGCCGGGGAACGTGGGCTCCTGCACCAGCACCAGCGCGTCTAGCGGATCGCCGTCCGCCCCGAGCGTTCCCTCGACGAAACCGTAGTCAGCGGGATACTGCGTGGCGGTGAACAACGTGCGATCAAGCCGAATCCGTCCGGTAGCGTGATCGACTTCGTACTTGTTGCGCTGCCCTTTCGGGATCTCGATTGTCACGTCGAATTCCACGTCTGTCTCCTTAGGGCGTTTTGAACTGGGGTGTTGGTGTAGTCGGCTGGCGGTCGGTGTGGCTCTCTCGGGATGGTTGAGAATTACCTGGTAGCTGGACGATCGTCGCCGCCGGCCGGTACCAGAAGTTCGCATGTCAGTCTGGCTTGGCTGCGTGTGTCGTACCCCTCCCATCGGATCGCCCTAAACTTGCCATATCAAGTAGCGGGCTGATCCTGAGGTGGGGCAAAGGTGGGGTTTGACGAAAACTCCCTTAACGGGGCGCCACCCGCCCTAGGCGAACAGATCTTGGCGAGCCTTGGCGCTGAACCGGACACGCTAGTGGAGCGACTTCGGGCGGCCGGCACTAGGAACCTTTTCGCAGCTAGAGTCGACGCACCTAACGGCCCTGCTTTTGTCAAAGTAGTCGCCAACACCAACGCCATACATAGCGATGCACTGGCGGCTGAGACCGCATTTACAAGGCAGGTCTCTCACTATTCTAGGATGCCTGTTTGGCGGGCCTCAGGTTCGTATCGCGCTCAGGGCGGGGTTAGATACTCCTGGCTGGCAACGGATTGGATCAATGGCCGACGGCCTTCAGTCCCTCTCCTTGGAGCAGACGCTGAACGTTTGGCGGTGCTTGCAGCACAAGTAACGCCCTCGGCAGACGTGGTCACAAACGTTTCCGTATTTAATCTCGCAAAACTGGCTAAGGACAACTTTCATGGTTGGAAACTTGCCAATGCCCAGTCCTCACATCTTCAATCGCTCGGCGACGAGGTGCTGCGGAATTGGGCGCAGGCTCACCTCCATAAGTTGATGCAAGCCGAGGAGGATGGCCCTGCGCTACTGAAAGGTTCGTCATTGGTCCACCTCGACGCCGGCTGCCATAACGCGTTTTTCGATGAGCGTGGTCCTGAATATGATCGCTTCATCGATTGGGCGCCCGGCCGTGGTCCACAGTGGGTAACAGCGGTGAACGTTATGCTGTTAGAAGCGCAGCGAAGAAAGTTGTACGATGAAAACGATGACGCAACAGATGGCGGTCTCAATTGGATCGTGAGACCGCCAAACTTGGCGCTGACCCTGCCGCGGTGACAACCTATCTCATTGGGCTAGCCGGGCTCAGTCTTCAGCAGAGAAAGTCGCCGAAGTTACCGCCCGGGTGGAAAGTGGTTAATCCACAAACAGCTCTGGCGTGGACGCGCACGAGGCTCGACAAAGCTCACACCGGTAACCCCCCAGCGCGCCGCCAAACGCTCTCTTCCGCAGTTGAGCCGCCATCACACGCGCCAGCTGCACCTTCATCTGACCAGCCTACGGCAGCACGAATGCGGTGGCCTCGCCGATTAAACCTTAGAAAATTTGGCCGGCGTTTATAAGCGCCCTAGCGCTGCGCTCCAAAAGCGCACCCGCCCACCCGCCCGCCGCTTGAGGAGCCTATTGCCGGACGTACTGACACGACTGCAATCAGCCGGCGCACCTGGCCGGGCCGTAGTCTTGACCATCGTGCTGCACACCCGGTCCGTCATCGCCTTGGCGGTGTTGATCGCGCTGATGCTAGGTACGGGTGGCACCTACATGGTGCTGAAAGACCGCAGCGAAACCGTCCGCCCCGACCGTTCGGCATGCCTAACGCCATGCTTCGGCCCCCCTAAGGTCGCGCTCCCCCCACTGCGCCGGTCCGATGGTGCGGCGGGGGCGCCGACCAAGGCCGGGCTGGAACAAGTGCTCAGTAAATACCTCAACCGCGCCGAGCTGGGGGAGCTCGCTGCCACCGTAGTCAACCAAGGCACCGGCGAGGTGACGTGGCAGTACCGTGGTGGGGCGGCAGTGATACCGGCTTCGGTGAGCAAATTGGTCACCGCGGTGGCGGTGTTGGCTGCGCGCGAACCCTCGTACCGGATCCCCACCGAAGTAGTCGCCGGGAATGTGCCTGGCGAAGTCGTCCTGGTCGGCGGCGGAGACGTCACCCTGACGGCAGGCGAGGACGGTTACTACTCCGGTGCCGCCCGCCTCGATGAGCTAGCACGACAGCTCAAGCAAGCCCATCCGCAGCGCATCACCACAGTCATTGTCGATTCCTCGCTGTACACCGGGCCGACCACGGGTAAGGGATGGGATAGCGATGTGACGTCGGCTGGCTACGGCGCTCCCGTGACCCCGCTGGCGATCGACGGCGCCAGAACCACGCCCGCCAGTGACCGACGCAGTAGTTCACCAGACCTCGATGCGGGGCGGGTGCTTGCCGACCAGCTCACGGAGTCAGGCTCACCGGTTCAGGTGCAGGTTGGCAACGATGGGAGTGATCTCGGCGAGCTTGTCGATCCGTTTGGAGGAACCAATCCGCTGGCCAGCGTGAGCTCGCCTCCGATCTCCGAGTTGGTAGAGATCATGCTGTCTACCAGTGACAATGTCATCGCTGAATCCTTAGCGCGCCAGGTAGCACTGGCGCGCGACGAACCAGCGTCGTTCTCCGGTGCTTCGACCGCGGTGCGACAGACACTGCGGGAGCTCAAGGTCGACCTTGGCGACGCGCGGCTCGCTGACGGTAGCGGCCTATCCAGGGAAAATCGGCTCTCCACTACGTTGCTTGCCCAACTGCTATACCTCGTGGCCGAGCCAGCGTGGCCGCGGCTGCGGTCGGCGCTCGCCGGCCTTCCAATCGCCGGGTTTACGGGTACGCTGCACGACCGTTTCGATCACAGCGGTTCGGAGACCGCACGTTCGATCGTTCGCGCCAAGACTGGTTCCTTGAGCCAGGTCAGTTCGCTGGCGGGAACGATCACCACCTCCGACGGTGCGGTGCTGATGTTCGCCGTGATCGCCAATGGCTTTGCGACAACCGGGGGGGATACCGCAGAACATCTGCTCGACGAGCTAGCCGCGACCCTAGCTGCCTGCGGATGCCGGTAGTCCGGCTCAAAAGTTGACCCGAGGCTCTAGCGGCCACGTCGAGCAGACCCTTGCCTTACCTGGCTCGCCATAAACCGGCCAAGCCCTTTGACAATCGGCCCTACCGCCACAGACATAGCCGTAGTTGCTGCCGGCTGGCTAGATCCACCCTGGCGCGATTCGATAACACTCTTTGCCCAGAAAGCAACGGCGTCGATTTCGCGCTCTGTACCAATATCTGGGCGCGGAACAGGTACCGCCACAATAGTATCTGCCGTTATACCTAATTCATTCAATGCCCCGCGATACCATTGCGTGGCGAGAAAGGAATCATTAAAGGTAATATGTTCGGCAAGCGGGGGAAGGAGCAGAGTATTTATACGAGATCTCCCTCTTTTATCGGATTCTTTCGGAGCTCCAAAAAATGCGCTAACAACCGCCGGCCATGCCGCTCGAGTAGCGTCTATATGTAGGCGGGTATCAGAAGATAAGAAAACTCCCATCTTTCCGGCGCATAGCTGGTTGTAAAATTCATGCAAATTCTCATTATCCAATCCTGGCCTGATCGGTTGAGCAAGCAGCACGGCAGTTCGTGGGAGCGATGCCACGCGGCTCCAGGCGGTGGCTTCACTTCGTAGTGTCGAATTACTAAGAAGATCTACGTATGTTGGGGAGACCAGGACATCGGTCAAACCACTTCCGGGTTCACCTTTTTTTCTCAGCACCGCGGCAACAAAGGTCTCGCCGGGTATTCGACGAATAGTGATTTCGGTCACGGCGATGCTCCTGAAATACTCTGAAGCACACAGTTTACGCTGCTGGGCTTTAGGTGCTGTGGGCTTTTGGGCCTCACGAGTCGGCGGATCTTCAGATGACGGCTCGTCGCCCGCGCTGGGGTGTCGCAATCGACACGGCGTAGTTTGGGGATATGGCTGAAGACCCCGCACTTGTTGACTGGCGGTACACGCAATCGACCGCGACCTTACTGGGAAAAATCGGCCCGAAATGCAGCGCGGCAGAGGCCACTGAGGCCGTGCGCTCGTTACGAGAGCTATCCGTCACTGCCGGCGACCACGTCGCTGCGGTGACCCGACTCGGGGTAACGACGCCGCTGGCGCCAGCCCGCGTGGTAGACCGGCAAGACTGGGTGGAAATAAACGCCGCCGGTTTTCATGCCGTCGTCGAGCCAGCACTAGCTCGGCATTCGCACGCAAGCGAACGGGGTCATTTGACAAGAAGCGTCACCTCGGCGGCAGCCGGTATGCAGTTGGGCGTGGCGATGGCGCTCGTCTCCTCGCGCGTCCTCGGGCAGTACGAATTGTTCTCGACCACGCCAGGTCAGCTACTGCTGGTCGCGCCGAACATCCTGAGCGCCGAGGCGAAACTTGGCGTGGAACCGCGTGACTTTCGGCTCTGGGTCTGTTTGCATGAGGTAACCCACCAGCTGCAATTCACGGCCGTGCCGTGGCTAAGGGGCTACTTCCTTTCCGAGTTGGAAGCGCTGCTTGACACCCGTTCGCCGCTGGAGTTGCTGCGTCCTGGGGCCAAGCGGGAGAAGCTGTCGGCGATGACCGCGCTGATGACATTGGTGGAAGGTCACGCCGAATACGTGATGGATGCCGTCGGCCCGCAGGTGGTACCCACGGTGGAGACAATCAGGAAGAAATTCGATGCCCGCCGCCGCGCCGCCAATCCCATACAGAAAGTGCTCCGGTATCTCCTGGGTGTGGAACATAAGCTCCGGCAGTACGTCGAAGGAAAGAAGTTCGTCACCCAGGTCGTCGACGCGGTGGGAATGACCGGTTTCAATACAGTATGGCGTGACACCAATACCCTTCCCACCCATGCCGAGCTGAGGCAACCGGAGAGTTGGATCGCCAGAGTGCAGCCAGCGGCTACGGCGCTCTTACCGGGGTAACCGCGATGCCCGTAGTCGATACGTCGGTGACGCAGTTGCGGCGAGCGGTGCGGGCCTGCCTGCGCCGATTGGCTGACGAGCGAGCGGAGCCGAACCGGGCGCCACTGGTGCTAGTGGCGTGTTCGGGTGGGCCCGACTCCATGGCGCTAGCGGCAACCGTTGCCGACACGGCAGCTACCGCCGGGGTGCGAGCCGGTTTGGTCAGTGTGGATCACGGCTTGCAGCCTGGCTCGCGGCAACGCTCCGAAGACGTGGCAGCGTGGGCACAGCAACGTGGGCTCCGACCGATTGAAACGGTGACCGTGGCTGTGACGGGGCGTGGCGGCCCCGAGGCAGCAGCCCGCGCGGCGCGTTACGCCGCCCTCGACAACGCAGCGCAACGACACGACGCCGCGGCAGTGCTACTGGGGCACACTCTCCACGATCAGGCCGAGACCGTGCTGCTCGGCCTGGCCAGAGGTTCCGGCGCCACCTCGTTGTCGGGGATGGCGCATCGTCGTGGTCGCTACCATCGACCGCTGCTGGAGCTCCCGCGCTCGGCGATACTCCAGGCCGCTCACGCCATGCAACTACCGATCTGGCACGACCCCCACAACACCGACGATCGATACCGACGCTCCCGGTTGCGCGCGCTTCTCGTCGAACTCGAAGCCGCGATCGGGCCTGGTGTGATCGCTGGACTGTCCCGTAGCGCACGGCTACTACGTTCGGACGCCGAGTACCTGGATGAGCTGGCAGCTGCGTGCCTGGCCGATGTAGTCGACGCCAAGGCGACGCTGGACGCACAAGCATTGGCGCGGCAGCCGCTCGCTATCCGGGGAAGGGCACTGCGGAGCTGGGCGCTACAGCGGGGAGCGTCATCAGGCGCGCTGACTGCCCAGCACATTGCCAGACTGGATGCGCTGCTTACTGACTGGCGTGGCCAGGGCGCCGTTTATCTGCCGGGTCCGGTGATTGTGGCACGCCAGGCGGGTCGGCTTCGACATGTCGATTCGAGCATGTCAGGCTAGGGGCGTGCCGGCTGCTGACGACACCACCCAGGCCCCCTGTCCCCATGATGTGCATAGTCCCGACGATGTGCACGGCGACATCTCCGATGTGCTGCTCACCCGGCACCAGATCACCCAAAAGACCGCCGAGCTCGCCTCGCGCGTGCGCGAGGACTACGCCAACGGCGAGCGTGCCGGGCTCCCCATCCTGTTGATCGGGGTGCTGAAGGGCGCGGTGATGTTCATGGCTGATTTTTCCCGCGCGCTGGGCCGCGAGGTGGAGATGGAGTTCATGGCCATCTCGTCATACGGGGCTTCTACCAGCTCATCTGGTGTGGTGCGGATTTTAAAAGACCTTGACCGCGACATCACCGATAAGCATGTGCTCTTGGTTGAGGACATCGTCGATTCCGGCCTGACCCTGTCCTGGCTACTGCGTAACCTGGCCAGCCGTAACCCGGCAAGCCTGGAAGTGGTAGCCCTGCTTCGTAAGCCCGACGCGATCCGGGTCCCCGTTGACGTGCGGTACGTAGGGTTCGATATTCCCAATGAGTTTGTCGTCGGCTACGGTCTGGATTACGCCGAGCGTTATCGCAATCTTCCCTACGTGGGAAAGCTTAAGCCGCAGGTGTACTCCAATTAGATGTTAGAGGCCTCGACCCTCACTCCTGCTGCCCCGCGCCGCTATGGCATTGTCGCGGTAGGCTCGTAACGCCGGTTCTGACCGTAGTTTTTCGCCCTCGCTAATGGACGCAGGGTGGCACCTCATTCGACGCAGGAGGGGTGGGGTTGATGCCCCGCACGCGCATGGAACGTACTCGATTCTTTCGTCGGCCACTATTCTGGATCATTCTGGTTATCTTGGCCGCGCTGCTGATAGGGCCGATGTTCACCGGCGGCGAGGAATACAAGAAGGTCGATACCTCCGTCGCGCTCGCTCAGGTCGATCGCAACAACTTCACCTCTATGACAGTCGAGGACAAGGAGCAGCTGCTTAAGCTGCGGTTGAAGGACGAGGTTGAGGGCACCAAGCGCATACAGGCGTCTTATCCCAGCGGTGCCAGTCGCGCCATCTTCGACCTGCTGCGCGACAAACAAGAACAGAACAACAAGGTTACCTTCAATACCAAGGTCTCCAAGGACAACATCTTCGTCACCTTGCTGATCAGCTTGCTGCCGATCGCCATTCTGGTGTTGCTGTTGCTGTTTTTCATGAGCCAGATGCAAGGCGGCGGCAGCCGGATCATGAACTTCGGCAAGTCCAAGGCCAAGCTGGTCAGTAAAGACACCCCGAAGACCACATTCGCCGACGTCGCAGGCGCCGATTCCGCGATCGAGGAGCTGCAAGAGATCAAGGACTTCTTGCAGCACCCAGCGAAATATCAGGCAATCGGTGCCAAGGTCCCCAAAGGCGTACTGCTGTTCGGGCCACCCGGAACCGGTAAAACCCTGCTAGCGCGCGCCGTCGCCGGCGAGGCAGGTGTGCCGTTCTACTCGATTTCCGGTTCGGACTTCGTCGAGATGTTCGTCGGGGTCGGAGCTTCCCGGGTACGCGATCTGTTCGAACAGGCGAAAGCGAACGCACCCGCGATCGTCTTCGTCGACGAGATCGACGCGGTGGGCCGCCACCGTGGAGCCGGCATGGGCGGCGGACACGACGAACGCGAACAGACGCTAAACCAGCTGCTGGTGGAGATGGACGGATTCGAAACCAAGGGCGGTGTCATTTTGATCGCCGCGACTAACCGGCCCGACATCTTGGACCCGGCGCTGCTGCGCCCAGGTCGTTTCGACCGCCAGATCGCCGTGGACCGGCCGGACCTGGCCGGCCGTAAAGCGATCCTGAAAGTTCACGCCAAGGGCAAGCCGTTTCGACCCGACGTCGATCTAGAGACCGTCGCCCGGCGTACCCCCGGTTTCACTGGCGCCGATCTGGCTAACGTGATCAATGAGGCCGCGCTGCTTTCGGCTCGATACGACGAAAAATCCATCAAGGATGAGTTCCTCGAAGAGTCGATCGACCGCGTCATCGCCGGTCCGGAGCGCAAGACTCGGGTGATGAGCGAGAAGGAAAAGAAGGTCACCGCCTACCACGAGGGCGGCCATGCACTTGTGGCGTGGGCGCTGCCGCATTCCGCACCGGTGCACAAGGTGACCATCCTGTCGCGCGGCCGTTCGCTGGGTCACACGTTGATACTCCCTACCGAGGACAAGTACACCCAGACGCGCTCGGAGATGATCGACACCCTGGCATATGCACTGGGCGGGCGGGCCGCGGAAGAGTTGGTCTTTCACGAGCCCACGACCGGAGCGGGAAACGACATCGAGAAGGCCAGCACGCTAGCGCGGAGCATGGTCACTGAATACGGCATGAGCGCTAAGTTGGGTGCGATCCGATACGGCCAGAAAGAATCTGAGCCGTTCTTGGGCCGCGACTACGGTCACCAGCGCGACTACTCCGATTCGGTCGCCGCCGACATCGACGCCGAAGTGCGCCACCTCATAGAGTTGGCGCACGACGAGGCGTACGAGATCTTGGTGGACTACCGCGATGTACTCGACAACGTGGTGCTCGAGCTACTGGAGAAGGAGACGCTGTCCTCGGCCGACATGGCCCGACTATGCGAGCGGGTTGTGAAGCGTCCACCGATGGCGCCGTACAACGGTTTCGGTAAGCGCACACCTAGTGAGGTTCCCCCGATCCTGACCCCGGCGGAGCTTTCGAAGCTGCAACGCAGCTCCGGTGAGACTGGTCGCAGCGAGAACGGGCACAAGGAACAGCCCGAGCCTCCCATCGCCGGCGACCCACTGAACGATCCACTGCCGCCGCAGTCGGACACCGTGAAGCCGCAAGACGTACCGGGCAACGTGGATTGAACCCCCTGAGGCAGCGCGCGGTGGACGCTAGCTTGGCCAACCGAATCGATCTGCCGCGCGCGAGTCGGGCCGTGCGGGAACTTCTGCTCGCGCTGGGCGAGGATCCCGATCGTGCCGGGCTTGCTCATACGCCGCAGCGCGTCAGTGAGAGCTATGCCGAGTTGCTCGACGGTGTCGGAACCGACCCGGCTGCCGCGCTCACGAACTTCGGTGAGCCCATAGCAGACGGCATAGTGGTGCTCGGCGGCATCACGTTCAGCTCGGTGTGTCAGCACAACCTTTTGCCCTTCTCCGGCACCGCTCATGTCGGCTATCTCCCGGGTGAGCAACGTCGGCTGGCGGGCTGGGGCGACATAGTTCGTCTGGTGAACGGATACGCGCACCGCCCACAGCTGCAGGAACGGCTGACGTCGCAGATCGCCGATGCCCTGATGACAGCGCTGCAGCCTGCGGGTGTCGTGGTGATCGTGCAAGCCCGACACCAGTGCCTATCGCTGGTAGGCGAACGTCAGTCCGGCACACGAGCCGTGACATTGGCCGCACGAGGCTGTTACGCCGACGATGCCACCGCTCGGGCCGAGATCACGAGCCTGCTGGGGCCAATATGACCAGTGCCGATGCGAGTGGAACCGATAGGTCTGGCACGCGCCCAGCTGTGATGGGGATTGTCAACGTCACACCGGATTCGTTCTCCGACGGCGGTCGCTATCTGGACACCGTTGCCGCCATCGAGCATGGCCTGGCGCTGGTCACCGCCGGCGCCGACATCATCGATGTCGGCGGGGAGTCCACTCGCCCCGGTGCGGCGCGGGTCAGTGTCGAGGTGGAGCGCGACCGGGTGCTGCCAGTCGTAGCGGCGCTCGCGGCGCAGGGCATCACAGTGAGTGTCGACACCATGCGATCCGATGTCGCAGCTGCCGCACTGGCCGTTGGCGCCCGCGTGGTGAACGACGTCTCAGGCGGACTAGCCGATCCGAAGATGGCGCAGGTGGTGGCCGAGACTGGATGTCGATGGGTACTGATGCATTGGCGTGGCCACAGTGAACAGATGCAGCAACATGCCCGCTATGGCGACGTCGTTGCCGACGTCCTAGACGAGCTGACGCAGCGGGTGGCGGCTGCGGTGGCGGCAGGTGTGCCGCGGCAACGACTCGTTATAGATCCTGGACTGGGGTTCGCCAAAACCGCCGAGCACAACTGGCAGTTGCTTGCCGGACTGAGCCAGCTTCGTGAACTTGGTCTGCCCGTCCTACTGGGAGCCAGTCGCAAGGCGTTCTTGGGCGCGCTGCTGACGGAACCAGATGGTTCGGCCCGACCGGCCGCGGCGCGCGATGCCGCAACCGCCGCGGTCTCGGTGTTGGCAGCGAGCGCCGGAGTGTGGGGAGTGCGGGTACATGACGTGCGTGCCACGGTCGACGCACTCGAAGTGTGGCGTGCTACTACCCGCGCCGCGCAGACCCCGCAGCGCGTCGCCTCACCGGGCGTCGTCACACCTGCCGGCTCCGGCGGCGTGATCACGCTACGGGGCTTAAGAGCGTTTGGCTATCACGGCGTGTACGCAGCCGAACGAGAGCACGGCCAGGAATTCGTTGTCGATGCTCGGCTGGAATGTGACAATGCCCGCGCATCAAGCTCCGACGATCTTGCAGACACCGTCTCCTACGCCGATGTCGCTGATCGATTGGTGACGATACTCACCGGCGATCCGGTACAACTGCTAGAAACTCTCGCCGACCGGCTGGTCTCGACCTGCTTGGCCGATCCGGCCGTGCGAGTCGCTGAAATCACGGTGCACAAACCCTCGGCACCCATACCACACGATTTTACCGACGTCGCCGTGACGCTACGGCGGGAGCGACGATGAGCCGTGCGGTGCTGGCCATCGGCTCCAACGTGGGCGATCGCTTCTACCACCTCAACTCTGTCGCGGTAGGGCTAGGCGCCCGGTTGGTGGGGGCATCGTCGATTTACGACAACCCCCCGTTCGGCCCGATCCCGCAAGAGGCGTATCTCAATGCCGTAGTGATCGCCGAGGACGAGACCGCCGAACCGTCCGACTGGCTAAGCTTCGCCTCCCGCATGGAACAGATCGCGGGTCGGGTCCGGGAACTGCGTTGGGGGCCCCGCAGTCTGGACGTGGACGTGATCACGGTGCACCACAATGGTGCCCACGTCTACGCCGACGATCCGTGGCTACGACTTCCCCACCCGGGTGCGCACGAGCGCGCATGCGTCTTGGTGCCATGGGCGCAGGTCTGTCCCAACGACGAGTTACCGGGCCATGGAAGGGTCAGCGAGCTCCTCGCCGCGCTGCCGAGTTCGTCGGTCGAAGCGATGGCCGAACGAGCTGATCTGAGGTGGCAGCTGTGAGCGACGCCCAAAAGCCTTCATCGGCGTTCGGTCCCACCCGTCCGGGCACGTTACTGCTCCTTGGTTTGCTCGGTGGTGTCGTGGGCCGATGGACGCTAGAAATCTGGTACGGCGAGTTACCGCAGCTGTCGTGGGGATCCGCGCTGACAGTGACGGCGGTGGCGATCTACGAGGCGGTTGCCGCGTGGCGGGTGCGGACCCGCATGGGACATGCTGTCCTTCGGACTCCAACGATCGAACGACCGATCGAGCCGTTGCTGGTGGCCCGGCTAGCGGTGCTTGCGAAAGCGTCTGCGGTACTGGGCGTGCTGTTGACGGGCTTGTTTGTCGGCGCCTTGTTATGGCTATGGCCGCAGCGCGATGTCGTGGCTGCCGCGGCACGCGATGTCCCAGCGGCCGTGGGCAGCGCCCTGGCCGGAATGCTGCTGCTGACAGCAGCGCTATGGCTGGAGCACGCATGCCGCATACCTCATAACGATTCGAGCACAGATACGACAGACGGCGTGTCGGGCGGCGATACGGAGTAAACCACGCATGAGGTGGCTAGCCTGTAGGGCCATGACGAACCCCGCGGTACCACCTGCCGATTCCTCCAAGGCTGGTAACTCTCCAGAGCCCAAGCCGGCTGGCCTGACCAATGCGCCGAGCGCACCGGGCACCCAGCCCGATGACTCTGCTGCTCCGACATACGCGCCAGCGCCTGCCGATCCGGGCACGCCATACGGTGCGACGCAGCGATTTGGCGAGCAGCAAGGCGCTGCTGCTTCGGCTGAGCCACCGCGGTTCGATGTCGCGAGCCAAACTCCAGCCGGCGAGACACCTGGTTCCACGGCGGTACTGGAGGGACCAGGTGAGCCGCCACCATATTCGAGCGCAGGGTGGGGTGCCTACCCACCGGAGCCGCCTGTTACCGGGTTTGGCCAGCACCATTACCCGCGCCATGAGGCGATCCGCGACCGTGTCTGGCCCCACCTAGTGTGGGAGCTCCTGCTAGCCGTTGGGGTAGCGGTGTTGTTCTTGGTCTTCCGGCAGCAGGGGTCGCCGGGCTTTGAATCCGATGACTACAAGCCAGTCTGGTGGTGGGCCAGCATGCTCGGCCTGCTGGCTATGGGCTTCTCGCTCTCGCTGCGTGTCGGGATGCCTAACCTCGCCATTGGCTCGATATTTCTCGGTGGTGCCGTGCTGTCCTCCATGATCTACCGCGAGCAAGGCTGGGAGGTCTGGCCCTCGGTGGCGACGGCGGTGGCGATCGGGGCAGTGGCTGGGTTGCTGTTAGGCCTAGTCATCGCGGTTTTGCACGTTCCGGCGTGGGCAGCTTCGTTAGGTGCGGGCCTAGCGGTCCTTGCCTGGACCGTAAATTCGCTCTCGACCGATGTGCAGTTAACGTTAGCTCCGAGCCACGGACCGGACCTGTTCGGCTATTGGGAGTGGATTTTCATCGGGATCGCGGGTGTTTCGGTACTCGGCGGTGCAATCGGGGCCATCTCCGCGCTTCGGACCTCATGGGGGATCCCCACCAAGGCCGATCCGGCTACTCGCCCCGGTGCCGGCGGTGTTCTTGCCTCGCTGGCGGGCCTGATGCTGTCTTCCGCGCTGGCCGCCGTCGCCGGCGGTCTACTGTGGATCGGGGTGGAAGCAGAGCAATCGTCTTCGGCCCTGTCGGGACTTGCCGCTTCGAATTCTGACGTGATGGATCAGCTGTTTGGTAACGGCGGATTGATCGTGCTCGTACTGGCCACGGTGTTACTGGGGGGTGTCAGCGCGTTCGGTCGCCGTGGGGGCATCTTCGGAACAATGCTGGCCACTTTGGCGATGGTGCTACTGGTCGTGGAGTCGGTGTTCGACTTCGGCAGCCCGTACAGCTACCTGTATCTGATCGCGGGTGCGCTGCTGCTGGGACTGGTCGTCACGCGAGTGCTGGAAGCCAGTTGCACGCGCACCCAGCCCGGGCCGCAGACTGAGCCTGTTCATTACTAAGTCAGCCTTCGCGCTGGTACATCTGAGCGGATCCGACCAGCACCGTTACAACCAAGTTTCGCCGTTGGCGAGGTTTTGTTCGCCCGGACACTGCATGAGTGTGGCTTCCAGAGCGGTTACGATCCGCCCGGTGTCGGCTTTGGTACGTCGGTAGCTGCCGGGCAGGAAGATCATGCCGTAGTGCCCTGGACCGCCCGGCACAATAGCTTCGTAGTGCAGCGGTCGGAAGTCACGAAGGTTATTCGTCACGACGGCACGATGCTCGTTACGGGCGCGAGCCATGACCTCGGGATCCGATAGCGCTCCTTGGCCCGAGGCGCTGGTGACGGCTTGCACGTCATACCCGCGGGCGCATAGTTCGCGCGCGATCACCGGCGAAAGCATTTCGTCTAGCAGGAGCTTCACCGCTGGAGTGCGGCAAGGCCCGCAAGCCAGGTATCGTGTGCCTGCGCGGTCTCTTGCTGGTTGAGGTTAATCCATTCATCGATTTCACTGGGGTAGGCACCGTAAAAGGCGACCGCGGCCTGCACGAGACCAAGTGGCAGCTCCAAGTAACTTGTCGCCTCTGCAAGGTTGCCGTCGTTATCGCGAACTGCGGCGATGACTTCCCATACGTCTTTGCCGGTTCCTACCAGGCGTGCACGACGACCCGCCGGGCCCTCGACGAACCGCACGAGCGGATGTTCGTCCATTCGCAGACCTTCTTCGACATAACGCTGCGCCAGGGTACGTGGCGGAATGTGTCCTCGTTGCGCACGTTCCTTCAGGCGCTCAATGCTGGACTCAGCAAGACGAAGACTTAAAGGATGGACCATGTAGTGTATAGTAGCGCGCTGAACTACCCACTGCTAGTCCACGCAGAGATTCCTGGACCCAAGAGCGATTGTCATGGCGAGCAGCCAATATTTGCGTAGTGCCGGAAACCGTGGGCGGTAGCCGTTAGGCTGGGTTGGTAGGTACGAGTTCGGCAACCCACGCGGAGTTCTCATGGCAGAAGGCCAACAACCCGTCGACGACGTAGAGTCGGAGGCGCTTGTCCCCGATGCGTTGGTTGATGCCGCCACCGAGTCGGATTCTGACGGAGGAACGGGCGGAGACTCAGCCGGCGGGTCGTCGGGTGGCGGTGGCTCCGTCGGCGGTACCGCCAATGTGGACGGGCCTGCTTCGGCCGTTCCAGTCTACGTCGTTACGTCCGTTCCACCGCTTCACCGCGATGAAAGCACTCCCCGCGACTCAGTGCCGGATGCGACGCAACCGGCTGCCGAGGCACCGGCACCGCAACGTGATCTCGCCGCCGAGGCAGCACAAGCATTTTCGGTGCTGGCCGCTCGCCTCGGTAGGAGCGCCGATGTCCGATACATAGAGCTAAGTCCCGACGGCATACCCAGCGCAGGCGTTCCGATGCACGCCCAGCGTCGCGGACCGTTCGGGTTGCTTGGCGTCGTTGTTGCGCCCACCCCTGAAGCCGCGCGGGCGTTGGTGGGCTACCGCCGCGGACGAGACCGCTCAGCGCCGCGCAACGCGCTCGATGAGTTCCTGCGGGGCGCCGCGGGGCGGGAACCGTTCGAACGTCGGGGCAGCCAGCCACGCTTCGTCAACCGCGATGGTCATCAAATCACGCGCGACTTTCTTGCCGGTGTCGGAGCACAGGATGTGCGAGACGATCGCATTCCTGACGGTTCGATGCAGCGTCGCTCAGCACTTCCCGACACCCTCGAGCAGGCGCTGTCGGAGTTTCGTAAGGGCTTTAAGGCTCAAGCCGCCCGACCCAAGCCGCTGCGTCCGGAGTCCGAGCGTCGCTCGCTGCTGGGTATACGCCGCAGTCGGACCATGATCGCCCCAGCCGAGATGACCGACGAGCTGGAGCAAGAGCTACCGGGCGTCACTGTAGTGGGCTTCCAGCCATCAATCCCCGGCTCGCTGGAACAGGAGTTTACGACCGCGATCGATGCCGTAGCCGCCTTCCAAGCCGACCAGGAGGCGCAACGGGCCAAACTGGTCGCCGCGCTGAAACAGCTGTGGGCACAACGTGTGACATTGCTAGCCGGCGGACGCGAACTATCGGAGTCGGAGCAGATGCGCCTGGCCGATGTTGACCAGCGTATCGGTGCATTGGTCAACCTGGTGCGTTTCGGCCAGCTCGCTATGGAGCAGCTCGACACGGCCGAACGATCGATATACCGTGCCGGCCACGACGTCGAGTCCGCGCTGCACAAGAGCGCCACCACGACCAGACCGGGCGCGGTGGCGAGTGAGCTTTCTTCCGGCGTCGCCGAACTGGAATCGGTCACCGCGGATGCCGAACTTGTGGGAGCAACCGCGAAGGAGGTGGCGGACGCGGCCCACGTCACCGTGGTCGAGACAGATACCCAGATCGCAGACTGGGCGCAGCAGCAACTGGAGAGCCCGGAGCCTCCCGCGGAGCTGGTCAGTGCGGTGGAGGAACTTGAACTGCCTCCCGGCATCTCGCTCAGTAACGTCGACGAGGTCACCGGAAACTTCGACGTGACTGTCGACCAGACGCTGGACTCCGTGGGCGCTGACACTGACGCCGACTCGCCGTCACAGGAGCGCGGAGTAACAGCGGTTCAGACGCTGGGGTCAGAGGTATCTGCGCAGCAGGCGGCAGCCGAGCAGGAACCGGCCGTCATACCGGCGCCTGTGGTGCCGACTCAGCCGGACGTCGGGCCACAGCCCGATGCGGGACCCGAACCTGTCGTTGCCACGCCGCCGGACATACCGGCGAGTCCTGACATCGAACCGCTCGCCCCTCGGCGTCGCGATACTGCTGCCGGTGTACCCGATTCCGAGGAGGGCACCGAGCAAGCACCCGCTGATGCGGCACCACAACTCGACCTGGTGAGCGAGGGCGTGGATGCCGATAGTGTGGGCACTGACCGCGTGGACGCTGACGTAGCCCACAGTTCTGGTGGTCGAGTCGAGTCTGTGCCCAAGGCAACTGACCACCTCGCAAGCGACACCCAACTGCCTGATCCGGCCGACGGGTCGGTGGTGAGCGCGAGTCCGGACTCTGCTTCCCGGCAGCAGCATCGCGAGGTTGAGCGGCGCGCGGCCCAGGGTGAACCTGTAGTGGCGCGTCCCGCCGAGAGTGCCGACGACGGGAGCCTGGAGCCTAACGATTCCTCCGGGACACCTAGCGAGCCCGCTGGGCAGGCAGGTCGTAGCGCATTCACCAGGGGAGTTTTGCCTGAAGCTGACGACGACAGTGACGGTAGCAGTACAGCTGCCAGCATGGCGAAAAAGGATAAGCCCGTCGTAGCAAGCCATGTCGCCGGCGGCGACGAGTCGGATGCGCGGGATGCGCTAGTGGTAGCGCGAGATGCCAGGATCCATCAGCGTGTGATCAACGCCGGAAACAGACAGCACGATGCCGATGCGGCACGCGAGCGAGATGGAGTCGAGGCCGATGCAGCGAAGCCGGAGCCTGACGCACAGGTTCGGGATGAGCGGCAGCCAGACGACGCCGGCCTCAATGAGGAGCCGACGCGCGAGACAGCGGACGCGGAGTCCGACCAGCAGATTCGGCACGAACCACAGCCTGTCGCGGCTGCGGACTCCGCGGAGACTGCTACCTCCGAAGCGGCGCCACAGCGTACAGCGCCAGTCGATGGCGACGAACTCGGGAAAGTACCACCGCTTGATCCGGAGTTGGTTCGTGGCTCGGATGACGCAGCCCATCCGGTGTCTCCGGCTACCCCGACTGAGCGCAGCGGGCAGACCGTCTATGCCACAGCTGATCGGGCTCAGCTGCCACAACGGCAACGGCGACCGGGATTCACCGAAGTAGAAGTTATCCGCAACCCAGTTGCGGCTACCGGCGGCCAGGGCAGGCCCGGGGCCCCTGGCCCAGACAGGTCTCCCGCCCATGCCACGAGCGGCACCGGAGCGGCGTCCAGGCCCGCGCATGCCACGGGACCCCCGCGCTAATGAGAAAGCGCTAACCTATATAACCGTGCCCCCTTCTCGACGCACGCTTGAGGCCTCCGAAGAGCTCTACTACGACGAGCTCGATGAGGATGCCTATGCCGACGACGAACCGCTGGCCAGTCGCCGCAACACCTGGTTGCGTTGGTTGTTCTGGGTGGGGACGGCGCTTGCTCCGGTAGCCGCTGTGCTGCTCGTCATGGGACAAGGCGTCAATCCGCTGCGGGCGGCCGCGGCGTTGGCGATCCTGGGTGTGGTGTGCATCGGCCTTAGCGTCACACTGCGAGATAGCTCCAACGCCGCCCATGCCGAGCTTGCCGAAGATCTACAGCGTGAAGTGGACGAGGTCCGATCCGAGCTGGAGACGCTGCGACGTGGCGTGCAACTCACCGTCAACCGCGAGCTGGGTCGGGTCCGGGGTGAACTCGAGGCCGCCCAGCAAGTGTTGCGAACCGAGGCCACCCGGCTGCCTCCGGGCACCGGGCGAGCCCGGAGCCCAGAACCGGGGGTTACCCCGGTTCCAGCCCGGTCGTCGGCACGTTCGCCGATTCCGCCGCGCAAGAACCTTCTCGAGCGGCGCGTTGCCGCGGTTGCAGAACCCACGGATGCAGTTCCCGTAGCCCAGCAGGTTCCCAGCGCCGTATCGCGCGAAAACGGCTACGGCGCGATCGCACGCCGCAGTGTGGTGCACGACGATGCACGTGCCGCGCTGCAGGGCAGCAACGGCAGGGGCGGCGGCTACCCCAACTACGATCCGTTGGCATCGACGGCATCGCACCCGATCGTGACACAGGCATCCGCACGTCAGCCGTTCTCTGATCCCTACACCGTGGAACCTATCCGCGAGAAGTACTCTTCGACGTGGGTCCCATCTCAACGCGACTCTTATGTAGATCGCGCTGTGCCTTCTCATGCCGATACTGGCATGACGTCGCGCGATCGTTCTATGACGGACTCCTACGGTAGCGACGCCGTATTCGGTGATGTACTCCCCTTGCAACATGACAGCTACGACAGCGGCGACAAGTGGAGCTGGGCAACCTCTACCTCTACCCAAGACTGGCAACCGGACTTCGATCTGCCGAGCCTGGATGGGCTGCCAATGCCCGGATACGCGGTTAACCCCGCACCCGAGGCTTACGTCAATGGTCGGCCCAGCAGCGCCTCGCGGTCACAAGGCCCGGCAGCACCGTCGTCTGCTTCCGCGCCTACCCGGCACCGTGGCGGCGGGCGCCACTGCGCCGACGAGGGCACCGACGCATCCTGGTCTGGCTGACTCACATCGACACGTTGTTACTTGTCGATGTCGCCGACGACGAAGAACATCGACCCCAGAATCGCGACCAGGTCCGGTAACAGCGTGCCGGGCAGCATGGTGGTCAGTAGCTGCACGTGCGCGTAGGAGGCCGTACGCAGCTTCAACCGCCAGGGCGTCTTCTCCCCGGCCGAGACCAGGTAGTAGCCTGCGATACCCAGCGGATTCTCCGTCCAGGTGTAACTGTGTCCCGGTGGCGGCTTGAATACCTTAGGTAGTTTCACGTTCACGGGTCCGCGCAGGGTGCCGAGCCGATTCAGGCAGGCTTCGGCCAGATCTAGCGATGCCACAACCTGATCGAACAGACATTCGAAGCGAGCATGGCAGTCCCCGGCGCTGCGGGTGACCACGCGCAGCGCCGATCCGAGCTCACCGTAAGCCAGGTAGGGTTCATCTCGCCGCAGGTCGAAGTCGACGCCGCTGGCCCGCGCCACCGGGCCCGAGGCGCCGTACTCCAACGCCACCTGTCGTGACAGGACTCCAACGCCTTGGGTCCGGGCCAAGAAGATCTCGTTATGCCGGATCACACGTTCTAGCTCACCCAGGCGGCCACGCACCTGACCAATGGCATCCCGGACCCGTGCGGTCCAACCGTCTGGCACGTCCTCCCGTAGCCCACCGACGCGGTTGAACATGTAATGCATGCGCCCGCCGGAGGCCTCCTCCATCACGGCCTGCAGCGTTTCGCGCTCCCGGAACGCGTAGAACATCGGGGTGATCGCGCCGATCTCCAGCGGGTAGGCGCCTAGAAACATCAGGTGATTGAGCACCCGATTCAACTCAGCGAGCAGCATCCGCAGCCAGACTGCGCGTTCGGGCACCTCGATCTCAGCAAGTCGTTCGACCGCCAGCGCCACGCCCAGCTCGTTAGAGAATGCCGACAGCCAGTCGTGGCGGTTCGCCAGCACCAAAATCTGCCGGTAGTCGCGGACCTCGAACAGTTTCTCGGCTCCCCGATGCATGTAGCCGACGATCGGTTCGGCGCTGCGCACTCGCTCACCATCCAGGACCAGCCGTAGTCGCAGTACGCCATGAGTGGACGGATGCTGCGGTCCGACGTTGAGCACCATGTCAGTGGCGGCCGAGTCCGGAGCTTTCATGGCCGCCACCTGGTCGGCGCCGCTACCGATTCCGACGATGATCTGCTGCGGCGGCGGGAGGTTACTCACCTGTCCATCCTGGCACGTTGGGATCTACGGCGTTTTCCCTGACAACGCCCATCGAAGCTGGTTCCTGGCGTTTCACTGAAACCACCCGCTAGAGCCGCGCTCCCAGACACTGCGTCAACGTGCGCTGATGCTCCACGCTAAGGCCTATCGGCTGGGCCAGCCACCAGAAGCCGCCTAACCCGGCCGGGTCGGTTAGTTCGGCTGCCTGGCCCGCGCGACCAAGCGCCGCCAGATACGCGGCCGGGTCTTCGGTGGCGAGTTCGCGCGGCGGGCGCGTGCCGGTTACACCGAGGGTGTTCAGCGCGGTGCGCTGCCGTATCAGTGTGCTTGGCGAATCCCCGTTGCGTTGGGTTGTGCGCCCCGCGGCGGCTACGGCGTCGACTGCCACGTCGGCTGTGATATCGCAGGAACCATCGGGTACCGGCACAACCTGGCCGCCGGCACGGTAGCCGGTCAGGCTACCCAAGGGTGGGCGGTCGGCTCTGAGGTGGCCGTAGTCGATTGCCAACGCCAACCCGGCACGTACCCGGCCCACGGCTGCTGCCCAGGCGGCCTCCCGAGGCTGTCCTATCTCCGCTCGGTCTCCTTCATGGTGCAGCGGCCACCAGCGTCGCAGCCAGGCGGCCTCCTCCCCGTCGACCGGTTCACCAAGCCTTTCGGCTCCGGTCGCCGGGTTCACAGTGACCGTTCTTACTGTTCCACCTTCGTCGAGTTCCGCAATGTCGAGAGGCACGTTGTCCAGCCACTCGTTGGCGACCAGCACCCCGGTCAGCTCGCCCAATTCGCACTGCCACTCGATGCCGGTGGCGAGGTTAGCGGGTCGCGGCGCGAGCTCAACGCCGGTAAGCCGAACCCGCCGCCCTAAACGTTTCGCATCCGCCCGCCCGGTCGCGATCTGGTGTAGGACCGCTAGCAGCTCACCGCCGCCGGCGGCCATATCCACCACGTCGAGTCGGTCCGGATGGCCCAGCGCGGCATCTACTCCAGAAATGAGCCGCCATAGCGCCGCACCAAACCGCGGCGAGGCATGCGGTGAGGTGCGGAAGTGCGCTGCCGGACCGTAGCTGGAGACAGCCGCACGATAGAACCCGCCTGCACCATACAGCGCGTGATCCATCGCCTTGCGCCACGGCAAAAATTGGTCCACAGCCGCGTCGCCACCTGTCACTGGGTTAGTCTGCCACGTCAAGCCATTACACCTAGTAAAGGTGTAAAAGTTGGTGTAATATCTGGTGCATGACTAAACGAACATCTCTCACTCTCACCGAGCCCCAGACCCAGCTACTTGACCGGCTCGGCGGCGGCGGAGCACTTAAAGACGCCCTCACCCTTTGGGCGGTCGAGCATGGATTGGCACCCAACGTGCGAAGCGAGGCGGAGCTGCTGCGCCTGGTGGTCTCAGTGGGAATTGAGCGCATACGTGAACTGTCTCTTGAGCGAGGATACGAAGAGGTCCAGGAAATCTATCGCGAAGAAAATATATACGCCGAGCTGAGCGCCTTGACTGCACATGTGCACGGTACCCCGGCTTCACGGGAAACCATGTGACGCCGCTACGGGGTCAGGTCTACTGGGTGGAGGTACCGGGAATGGGACGTAAGCCTTGGCTGGTCGTCTCCGCCAATGCGCACAATCGCAAACTTGACAGTGTTATCGCCGTCCGACTCACTACCACCATGAAGAATCGTGATATACCCACCGTGGTAGAGCTTGGTCACAACGATCCCCTGGACGGCTGCATACTAGCCTCCACGCTCATGCAAGTTCGCCGAGAATGGTTTGCCGACAACGCTGGAGCGCTGGCACCGGCAACTATGCGACAAGTAGAAGAAGCAATACAGCTCACTTTGGGACTACCCACGACTGCTGATCGTGTCTGAGTCGGCACAGTCTTGCAAATGACTGCGACTCCATTACCCCGCCCGAAAGAAGGAACTCGGAGTGCCACAGGCGAGAACCACACATGTGCGCGACACCGCAGAGCTAGCGGCGGTGCGTCCCGGCATGCCGGGTCCGGTAGGTGTGGTGATGACCATGGGCGCGCTACATGACGGTCATGCCGCGCTACTGCGCGCCGCCAAAGCTAGCTGTGGCAGCGTGATCGCCACCATCTTTGTCAATCAGCTGCAATTCGGGCCGAGCGAAGATTTCCAGCGTTATCCGCGTACCCTCGAAGCCGATCTTGCGCTGTGCGCCCGCGAAGGCGCCGATGCGGTATTCACCCCCGACGCGGCGCAGATGTACCCCCACGGCGGCGCTTTGATCGGGGTAGACCCCGGGCCGCTGGGGGCCGTGCTGGAGGGTGCGAGCCGGCCAGGTCACTTTCGCGGGGTGCTCACCGCCGTGGCGAAGCTGCTGCACCTCACCCAACCCGACAGGGCGTTCTTCGGTGAGAAGGATTACCAGCAGCTCACGCTGATCCAGCAGATGTCGGCCGATTTGAGTTTCGGCGTCGAGATCGTGAGCGTGCCCATTGTCCGGGAGTCCGATGGGCTCGCGCTGTCGAGTCGCAACCGATACTTGTCCGCTGCGGAGCGGGGGGCGGCGCTGGCATTGTCATCGTCGTTACACGCCGGGTCAGCGCGTGCGACCGCCGGACCAAACGAGGTTCTCGAGGCAGCAGTGGCCGAGTTCGACCGGCTACGGGACGGCTGTCAGACACCGATGCATCGCGACTACTTAGCGCTTACCGACCCCGCTCTGGGACCGGTGCCGAGCTTCGGTGCCGCCAGGCTGCTGATAGCGGCACGCGTGGGCAGCACCCGCCTGATCGACAACATCGCGGTCACGTTGGGTTAGTCCACCAGATACGTCGTCCTCATCACCAAATCACCCAAAGCAGTTAAGCATCGAAATGGTGGAATCGTAATCGACTGCCTGGCATCAATTCCTTCGCGGAACATCATTGCATCAAGATGCGACGATGCTACTATGTAGGCATGCGAACGACCATAGATCTTCCCGAAAGGTTGCATGAGATCGCGAAGTCCATCGCGCGGGATCGCTCGCAGACGCTGAGCGAAGCGGTGGCCGATCTGATGGAACGTGGTCTTGGCCGCGTTGAAACAGGTCCAAAAATAATGCGTCACCCGGTCACCGGTTGGCCTGTTATGCGTCTCGGGACGCCTATCACAAGCGAGGATGTGCGGTCCTTGGAGGACGACGAGTGACCGTGTTGCTAGATGGCAATGTACTCATTGCACTGAGCCTTTTCGACCATGCCCACTATGACGCGGCTCAACGCTGGTTGTCCGCTAACAAGGGGAAGGTCGCTTCCTGCCCGATCACGCAAGGCACGTTGCTACGACTGGCGATACGGGCGGGCAGCTCTGCGGTGGAGGCGAAGCAACTTCTCGCCGATCTGGTCGCCGACTCTCGGCATGAGTTCTGGTCCGATGACATCGGCTATGACAACGTCGACCTCACTGGCTTGGTCGGGCATCGACAGGTCACCGACGCCTACCTTGCTCAGCTTGCGCGCCGGCACGGCGGCAGACTGGCCACTTTTGATGCCGGTCTCGCTGCGCTTCATGCAGACATCGCCGATCTCGTACCGACCGCTGCGTAATAGACATCACCTAAAGACACTCGCCGTGTGCGCACCGGACTACGCTGATTTGTTGTGCGAAGTGCCTCGCCCGCGACCGCGGCGAAATCTCCACGCCTGCGCGGCCACACGGGTGAGCTTCCAGCTATCGGACAGCTGTTGCCGCCTCGGTTGCTGGCGCCAGAACCGGGTTGGAGTCGGCGCACGGATGTCTGTGTAGTCGGCTCGGGTATCGCCGGGCTGTGTACCGCGCTCCACCTGGCAGACGCCGGTCACCGGGTGACTGTAGTAACCAAGGAACGACTGGACGACGGCTCCACCCGCTGGGCACAGGGTGGTATCGCGGCGGTGCTGAGCGCCGATGACACGCCAGCCGCGCACGCGGCGGACACCATCGCCGCCGGTGGCGGACTCTGCGACCGGCGAGCAGTGAACATATTGGTCACCGAAGGCCCGTCACGACTGCGGGAATTGATGGCCCGAGGCGCGAAGTTCGATCGGCATGGCGATGGTTCGCTGATGCTGACCCGGGAGGGTGGACATCGGGCACACCGGATTGCCCACGCCGGTGGCGACGCCACCGGAGCTGAAGTGCAGCGCGCTCTGCTGGCCGCGATCGTCAGCGAGTCGAGCATCGATGTGATCGAGCACGCGCTGGTGCTGGACCTGCTGCACGATCGCTCAGGAAGGGCCGCCGGTGTCACGCTGCACGTGCTAGGCGAGGGAACCGAAGACGGAGTGGGTGCGGTGTTGGCGCGCGCCATCGTGTTGGCGACCGGCGGCATCGGGCAGGCGTTCGCTGTGACCACCAATCCCCTAGTCTCCACCGGCGATGGTGTTGCGTTGGCCCTACGCGCCGGCGCCGTGGTCACCGATCTGGAGTTCATGCAGTTCCATCCCACCGCGCTCTACCTGGGCGCTGGTGCCTCGGGGCAGCAGCCGCTGGTCAGTGAAGCGCTGCGTGGCGAGGGTGGACGCCTGGTGGACGCCTCGGGGCGCAGGTTCATGGTCGGTGTGCACGAGCTGGCCGAGTTGGCCCCCCGCGATGTGGTGGCCAAGACCAGTGTTGCGGTGATGATCGAGCAAGGCGTCGATCACGTCTACCTTGATGCCCGCCACCTTGGCGAAAGCATGCTGCGGGAGCGCTTTCCGACCATCGTCGCCAGCTGCACCGCCCTCGGGATAGACCCGGCGCAGCAGCCGATTCCAGTGGCCCCAGCGGCGCACTATGCTTCCGGCGGGGTTCGTACGGATATGCGCGGCCACACCGATGTGGCCGGCCTTTACGCCTGCGGCGAGGTCGCATGCACTGGCGTGCACGGTGCGAACCGACTGGCATCGAATTCGCTGCTGGAAGGGCTGGTGTTCGCCGGTCGCATCGCCACGGACATTGCCGCTAACCTTCCCGCGCAGAGCGATCCGATCGTCGACGCACATCCCGAAGCCCGGGTAGTGTCGTCGGCCACCCGTAGCGAGGTCGCCGAGTCGATGTCGCGAGGTGCCGGTGTGCTCCGCACCGCGGACAGCCTCACGCAAGTCAATCGACAGCTAGCCGTTCTGGGAGAGCGCCGCTCGGCCGATCCGCGCCCAGTGAACTGGGAGGCGACCAACGTGCACACTGTCGCGAGCCTGATCGCGTCGGCGGCACTGCGGCGGCAAGAGACCCGTGGGTGCCACTGGCGTGAGGATTTCAGCGAACCGTCGCAACGCTGGCGGGGGCATCTGGTGGCGCGAATGAGCCCCGGTCTCGACTCCGGCTCGTTGAGTATCGACTTCGAAAGATCAGACGATGACTAATGAACGGTGAACTTGGCGTCCACACCATCGCCGCGCTGCGCGATGCTGGACTGTCCGCCGAGTACATCGCGGATCTGGCTCGGCGCACGCTCGCCGAAGATCTCGGCGGTGCTGGCGGTATCGATGTCACCAGTACCGCCACCATTGGCGCCGCGCAGCGTGATAGCGCCGTCATCGTCGCCCGAGCGTCCGGTGTCGTGGCGGGTCTGCCGGTGGCGGCCGCGGTGTTCGACGTGGCCGGTGGCGGGGAGCTGGACTGGAAGACACATGTCACCGACGGGAGCCGCGTCGCGGCCGACGACGTGTTGGTAACGGTTACCGGTCCGACGCGTCAACTACTGCTGGCCGAACGCAGCGCGCTGAACCTGCTATGCCGGGCCAGCGGCATCGCCACCCATACGCGGGCCTGGGTGGATGCGGTCGCTGATGTTGCGGTGACGATTTTCGACACCCGCAAAACCACCCCGGGGCTGCGCGCGCTGGAGAAGTACGCGGTGCGCTGTGGCGGTGGCGCAAACAAGCGCATGGGGCTGTTCGATGTGGCGATGATCAAGGACAACCACAAGCGTGCCGCGGGAAGCATCACGGCGGCGTTTCGTGCGGTGTGTTCGGCCACTACGCTGCCGATCGAGGTCGAGGTGACGTCGGTGGCCGAAGCGCTAGAGGCGGTCGCGGCCGGGGCCACATTTCTACTCTGCGACAACATGTCACCGCGACAGTTGCGCGAAGTGGTGCGTGCGGTTGACGGTGCCGCCGAGTTGGAGGCGACGGGCGGGCTCCGGCTCGACAACGTCACCCAGTACGCCACCACGGGCGTGAACTACCTATCGGTGGGGGCGCTGACGCATTCGTCGCCAATTCTGGATATCGCGCTGGATCTTACGACGCCCGGCGTATCGTAGCTTTACCCTTATCCCCGGTCACCTGTAGCACGTCAGGCAAGGTCACACCATGAGTTCGGTATCGCCGTATCCACCTAGCAGCCAGCCTTCTAGTCCCTACGGAAGCACTTCCTATAGCAATGCCCCGTACGCCTCGGAAGGGGCGTATCCCCAAGCGGGATTCTACGGTGATTTCGTGCCGCCACCGAAAAAGAGTAAGACGCCCCTGGTTGCCGGCATCATTGCCGCGGTGCTGGTGCTGGGGTTGCTGGGAGGCATCGGCGGATTATGGCTGCTCGACAGGGACGAAGATTCGACCAGCAGCGCATCGAGTGAGAAGGCGTCGTCGGACAGAAGCCTCGGGAACAATGACCCCTTCGGCGCGCAGGCCAGTACTGGTGACGAAGAGGCCCCACTCGGGGAGCTAATACAACCGGAAGGAGCGCCCTACTCCTACCGCCTTCCAGCAGGCTTTGTGAAATCACCCCAGGCCCCTGACCTACCACGATCTTCGTATACGACCGCGGTAAGTCCTGCTGGAATTAGCAAAGACGCGCTGATCTTAGTGAACGTTGTCGATGCGGGTGGCACTGATTTAGACCGGGTCGAAGAAGATGTCAAGCGTCGTCTTACTAAGGAAGGCCATACCCCCACCTCATCATCAAGGATCCGGATCGACGGCGAGGAGGCGCTACGCCTGACCGCTACGTCAAGGCGAGGAGACGGCATCTACCACTACGCGGTAACTACCGGAGGGAAGATCGTCGTCACGGGGTGCGGCGGAACCAGCGCAGCCAAGGAGACGCTCGAGAAGGGATGTCAGCAGGTGCTGGACAGCATGAAAATCGACTAAGAGCTTGCACCGCCTGCATATAGCTCCGTGATCTCGGAGGCAGATCACCTTAAGACAGCAACGCCAGTGGATAACCCGCTCATCCGCCCACGAAGGTAATCCCTCACTGTGGATAACTGAAGCGGTGGTGGGTGGTGTGCGGTTAGTGTGCTGGTATGGGTTTTTTGGGTCCGGATGTGAAGCTCAAGCCGGGGTGGCGGCAGGGTTGGTGGTGGCGGGAGCGGGTTCCGGCCATCATCGCCGTGGTGGTGCTAGCGGTGGGGATTGGGTTAGCGGGGTGGTTACCGTTCTACCTTCGGGATAACGACGAGCCGCCCGCCCGGCCTCGTGACACCGCCGACAGCCAGACGGCCACGCCCAGCACTTCGACCCGTCCCCGCGAGAAACCGCCTGAGCTGCCCGATGCGGTGTCTGAGCCCACAAAGGCGGGCGTGGAGGCCACGGTTAGGTACTCCTTCGACGCAGCCAACTACGCACAACGCACCGGAGACGTGCTGCCACTCAAACGGATATACGACCTGGAACATTGCGCGGTGTGCCGGGGATTCGTCGCTGCTATCGAGAAGCTCGTCACTAATGGAAGCTACGTCGAGGGCGGCGAGTACACGGTGGTCTCCGTCGCCGACATCACCGTGCGGCGCAACGATAGCGGCGAATATCGCGGCACCATCGAAGCAGAGATTAAATCAGTTCCCGGTAAACGTCTCGATAAGGACGGGCGCTTTCTTGGTGAAGAGCCAGCCGACCCGTTAGGTACATACGAGCTGAGACTGTCCTACGACAGCGGTGCATGGCGAATATACGGCACTTAACGGACCCAAGGAGCAGCAATGTCAACACGAGTCGTAATGGTTGCTGTCCTTGTGCTGCTGGGTTTGTTGCCGACTGCCCCGGTTGCTGCTGAGCCGACACCGAACGTGACCGCAGAAGGCGAGGGAAAGTGGGCTAGCACGTATCTCGATCTGGACGGTCAGAATACGCAGCCCGACCCGCCGTCACCGGTGTCAGGTTCCGTGTCGTATCCGCAGGTGACGCGTTCGATATCACCCAGTTGCGATGTTGAGGGTACCGCAGGTGGTGTCCTGTGTGGCGTGTCGTGTGCGGAAGGTCAGATCGAGTACGTGGTCATCACACGGCGGATCGAATCGCCGGGCGCGCCGCCGAAAGTCACCGAAGACTTGGAGTGCGGCCTACCCGATCAGAGCATCCAGTCCCTTGCCGTTCAGGAGTTCTACCAAACGCAAGTGAAAATCCCGTCTCCGGAGATGCATCCGCCGGATCAACGTACGTTGGTGAACTTGCCGAATGTGCTGTGGAGCGACTTCACCGGCTACGAACACGACACCGACATCCAAAACGCCGACGTGCGGTTAAAGTTCACCCCCGTGAAATACACCTGGAACTTCAGCGACGACAAGTCGCTGACCACGACAGAACCGGGTAAACCCTACGATCCCGACCTCACCGACCGGGTCGATCAAGTCGAAGACCAATACCCGGTCACGCACCGATTCACCGACACCGGGAAAGCCACCATCAGCCTCACCGTCGTGATCAACGGCCAATACTCCGTCAACGGCGGTACCTGGCAACCCATCACCGGCTCCCTCCAGGCCACCAGCCCCAACGTAGCAATCACCGTCTATGAAGCCCGCGGCCAACTCATCCTCCCCACACACTAAGCAGGACAAGTGAAATGCCGCCCATGGGTGCGTACCATGATGTAGGGTTACATCATGGTACGCACCCAAATTTCACTCACCGAGCAGCAAAAGCGTCAGCTAGATGACTTGGCTAACCACACGGGTCGGTCGATTTCCGAACTGATCCGACAGGCTGTGGACAACTGCTACGGCCAGCAGCGCAGTGAGCGCGCCGATTCCGATGCCATCGCGCGAGCCTTAGGGGCCTGGCAGGATCGCGACTTCGACGGGGCGGACTATGTCGAACGCCTGCGCCCAGCGCAACGCAACCTGGCGGCATGAAGACCCTCGTCGACACCTCGATCCTGATCGATGTGCTTCGAGGATCCGAAGCCGCCGCGAACCTACTCCGGCAACACAGAGCTCGGGGGCCGCTGTGCTCGAGCTTGGTCGTTAAGGCAGAAGTGCTAGCGGGGATGCGAACGACCGAGGAGACGCAGACGCTAGGTCTGCTGGCAGCGCTGGAGTGGCACGAGGTGAATTCCGCTATCGCAGAGACAGCTGGGAGACTCGGGCGCGAATGGTTGCCAAGCCATGGTGGGATCGATACCGCCGATCTCCTCATCGCCTCGACAGCACTGGAGCTGGGCTGCGAGCTCCTCACGCGAAACATTCGTCATTTTCCGATGTTCCCCGACCTAACGGCCCCGTACTGATGACAGCATGGCATCACGCTACTCGCACGCCCTCGGAGGCGGACTTCATTGGGCGTTACTTTTTGGGGACATTCAGGGAGACGTCGTCCAGGGGTTGATTTAACGACGTTTCCCCAAAAATACCTCGTCGGCTCGAACAGCATCACCGATGCGTATTCGCCGTTGACATGCCGAGGCTTTGGCACGCGTTGAGGAGTTCCGCATCTCCACTGGCAACGACTAATGACGCGCTGGTTACCGACTCGGCGCAAGCGCAGTGCATCGCGTCGTAACCCCGCAGCCGCTGTCGCATTGCAACAACGGCTGCTCGCCGTATCAACGCCTCGGACACCTTGATGATGTCACAAGCTTCATACGTCACGTCGAGCTCCCGCATTGCTTTCCGCATGGCCGTCTGGGTTAGCCGGCCTAACCGCTCCGCACGGGCAATGGCAGCCGCAGCCTCGACATATAGAAGTTGGCAGATAACCACTCTTCGAGCGGTTATCCAGAGCTGACGGGCTTTAGCTGAAGCAGCTTCGTGTGTAAGCAGTGGTACGAACGCAGACGTGTCGAAGTAGACGATCATCGTCGCTGTTCTGCGACGAGTTCGCTGACTGAGCCCGTGGTGGGTACCGGAGTGGGCGGGAGTTGGCGCGACCGCTTGGCCGGTTGGATCAAGCCTTGGTCTATCAAACGCTCGATCGGATCGTCGCCAAGCGGAGTGACTTCGGCAATCGGACGCCCATGATCGGTTACCGTCAACCGCTCACCACGACGCACCCGCGTCAAGTAGCGGCTTAGTCCGTCACGAAATTCCCGGACTCCTACCTCAATCACGACGCCTCCAGTGGCTACTTTCTCATAATCATACATCGATTGTGGCTAGATTCGGACGCTCGTACTACACGAAATGCCGCACGGTATCCCAGCCTGGGTCTGCCGTCCACGCCACCCGCACCGGGCGTTTCTGCTGCTTGCTCCATGCCGCGACCTGGTCAGGCACCACGCCTTGCGCTGAGGCATAGAAGTGCAGGGTCATCCGGTCGGGAAGAATCGCCGACGCCGCTAGCACCGCCGAATCGCCCAGTAGCACCACGAGCCCCCGCGTAAGTCCTTCTAGCTCGATCAGTTCGGCGGTGTCAGGCTCAACATCGGCGAACGGTTCCGCGGTGTCAGAAATACTCGCCGGCTGTTGGTATGGGAGTTCGATAGTTCCCAGAAAGTCAAACAGCGGATAGTCCAACCTCGGCAACGGGATCCGCACCTGTAGGCGGGCGGAGCGGCCTTGCTCGTCCACGCCCTCCAACTGTGCCCAGTGCACACCACGAAACTCCCGGGCTAATCCGGTAAGTGCCGCCCGAAGGCCGGAGACATCGAGTTCCTGCGCGGACTCGCTGAACCGAACTTCGCCGATCCAGCGCTCGGTGTCGTCCTCTCCTAACGCCCAGTCCAGTAGGAGAAAAGCCAGCCGCAGCCGCTCGGCATCGTCGAGATAGGGGAGCTTAGGGTGAGATACCACCACGTGCATCCGTCCGCGATCATGGTCGATCTCGGCGACGAACCGCGCTTGCTGCGGCAAGATGGACACTCCGCGCCAGGTGAGCGGTCGCCGTAACGCGCCAGGATTAGGCGGGCGAGCTGGGTAGTATTCCCACAACTCGTCGTCGCCAGGCCCGGCTCGTCGCCATCGTTCGGTGAGCGGACGGAGCTCGGGCGATCCTTCGGAGGTGAGCACGAGCGCGTGACGAGCCAAGATGCCATCCAGCAGCTCCCACGTCAGCTCCGGATGGATTGCCGAGACCTTGTCCGAGAGCGCCCGTACAATCCGGTTAGACAGCGTCCGACGTCCCCGTTTGGTGATATCTCCGTGGCCGCCGGCATCGGGATCGCCGTCATCAGCGGCCTGCAAATCGCCGGCAACCTGGGAGGCCACCGTCGGCCACCAGGACCAGAACTCTTCGATGGCTGCGTTCGGATCTGCCCGCCATCGCGCGAAACTCACCACCCTGCGAGTCTGACGCATGCCTAACCGACATTTACAACCAGCACCCCGACAAGCCAGGTGCCCACGATCAGCATACCCGCCGCAAGCTCGATCAAAATCGCTAAGCCCACCGCCTTCAACGCCACAACCGTCGCCGGCCAGGCCCGCTGCGTACTACCGAGCCGGTTAGCCTCCATCAGCCATACCCCGGCCACGAACCCGATGAATAGACCGGCCACCGGAATGACGCACATCCCGATCAGCCCCAGCAGACCCGCGACGAGCAGTGTCCGAGTGGGCAGGCCGTCACGTTTGGCGCGCGCCGTCGCCCAGACGTACTTGACCACAGTGCCGGCCACAAACCAGACCGCGCAGCTACCGAAGATAACCCAGCCGAGGCTGCCGTACTCGCCGAAGTAAGCCCATACGAACACGCCGGTCAGGCAGAGCAGCAGACCCGGGAGGATCGGCACGACCACACCGACTAGGCCGATTACTATCAACGCCGCGCATAGCGCAACGAGTGCCCCGCCCTCGGGGGCCTGTAGTTGCGCCGCAAGGTTCAGGATTGCCTCAGCCATGGGATGCGCCGCGAACCGACAGCGCTAGTGGATCTTCGGCCACGTCCACTTGCACGACGTCGCCGTCGCTGATGTGTCCGGCAAGGAGTTCGCGCGCCAACGGGTCACCGATCGCCGACTGCACTAGCCGCCGCAGTGGTCGTGCGCCGTAGACGGGGTCGTAGCCTCTTTGGGTCAACCAATCTCGCGCGGCGGGGCTCACTTCCAACCGTAGACGGCGCCCGGCTAGCCGGCTACGGAGACTATCCAGCGCTATCTCCACGATCCGCTCCAGTTGGGCGGTGCCAAGGGAGTTGAAGACGACAATCGCGTCAAGTCGATTGAGGAACTCCGGCTTGAAGTGCGCCTGTACCGCCGACATCACGGTCTCTTTCTGGGCACGCCGCAGCTGTGACTCGAAATCCGCGGAGTCGGAGTCAACGGAGCTGTTGGCCGCGAAGGTGGCCGAGCCAAGGTTAGATGTGAGGATCACGATGGTGCTGCGGAAGTCCACAGTGCGGCCCTGACCATCCGTCAACCGGCCATCGTCGAGCACCTGCAACAGCACATCGAAGACATCGGGATGCGCCTTTTCGACCTCATCGAGCAGTATCACGCTGTAGGGCCTGCGCCGCACCGCTTCGGTGAGCTGCCCCCCTTCGTCGTATCCCACGTAACCGGGCGGGGCGCCCATCAGCCGCGATACCGAATGCTTTTCGCTGTACTCACTCATATCCACGCGCACCATTGACCGTTCGTCGTCGAACAGGAAGGCCGCTAGTGTCTTGGCAAGCTCGGTTTTCCCGACTCCGGTGGGGCCAAGGAACATAAACGACCCAACGGGGCGGTCGGGATCGGCGACACCGGAGCGAGCGCGCCGCACCGCATCGGAGACCGCCTTCACCGCCTCGGGCTGACCCACGACTCTCTTGGAGAGCTCGTATTCCATCCGAAGCAACTTCGCGGTCTCACCTTCCAGTAACCGACCGGCCGGGATGCCCGTCCATGCCGCCACCACGTTGGCGATGTCGTCGGGGCCCACCTCTTCTTTCACCATCGCGTCTATGGATTCGGCAGCGGCGACCGCATCGGCTAGTTCTTTCTCCAGCGCGGGGATCCTGCCGTAGAGCAGTTCGGACGCTTGTGCCAGGTCACTTTCCCGCTGCGCTCGCTCGGCTTGGCCACGCAGCTCGTCAAGCTCTTTCTTCACTTCGCCGACCCGGTTGAGTCCGGTCTTCTCCCGTTCCCAACGGGAGTTCAGCGCGGTGAGCTGCTCGTTCTTGTCCGCTAGCTCGCGGCGCAGCCGGAGCAGTCGTTCTTGACTAGCCGCATCACTCTCCTTGGCTAACGCCAAATCCTCCATGCGCAACCGATCCACCGAGCGTTGTAGCTCATCGATCTCTACCGGCCGCGAGTCGATCTCCATGCGCTGTCGCGAGGCGGCCTCGTCCATCAAGTCAATGGCTTTGTCGGGCAGGAAGCGAGAAGTGAGGTAGCGATCGGACAGCGCAGCGGCCGCCACCAGTGCGGCGTCAGCGATGCGCACGCCGTGGTGCGCTTCATACCGTTCCTTGAGTCCGCGCAAGATCGCGATGGTGTCTTCGACGGTGGGTTCGCCGACCAGCACTTGCTGGAAACGGCGCTCCAGCGCAGCGTCGGATTCGATGCGCTGGCGATACTCGTCCAGTGTGGTGGCCCCCACCATGCGTAGCTCTCCCCGAGCCAGCATGGGTTTGAGCAGGTTTCCGGCATCCATGCTGGAATCCCCGCTCGCTCCGGCGCCCACCAGCGTATGCAGCTCGTCGATGAAAGTGACAATCTGCCCATCGGAGGCTTTGATCTCGTTGAGCACGGCAGTGAGCCGTTCCTCGAACTCACCGCGATATTTCGCCCCGGCAACCATCGCGCCCAGGTCCAGCGCCACCAACCGTTTGTCGCGTAACGACTCCGGGACGTCCCCCGCGGCGATCCGCTGCGCCAGGCCTTCTACGACCGCGGTCTTGCCCACCCCAGGCTCACCGATGAGCACCGGGTTGTTCTTAGTGCGTCGTGACAACACTTGAATCACGCGGCGGATCTCGGCGTCGCGACCGATGACCGGGTCTAGTTTTCCTTCCCGAGCTTGTTCGGTGAGATCGAGCCCGTATTTCCGCAGTGCCTGATAGCCGCCCTCGGGATCCGGAGAGGTGACGCGCGTGTTGCTACCGCGCACGGTGACAAACGCATCTACTAAGGCATCGGTGGTCGCGCCCACCGCCCTTAGCCAGTCGCCGACCTCGCCACCGGCCTTGGCAAGTCCCGCCAGCAGATGTTCGGTAGATACGTACTCGTCGCCAAGTGAACGAGCGCTTTGCTCGGCAGCAATGATGCTGTTGCTCAGCGCGCGGGATAGTTGTGGCTGCGCGACGGTGGTTCCGGTGAGTCTGGGCAGCTGATCCAGCGAAGTGCGCGCACGTTGCGCGAGCTGACCGGGATCTGCGCCGACGGCGCGAAGCAGATCCGAGGCCGTACTTCCGGCCGTAGCCAACAACGCCTGCAGCAGATGGGGAGGCTCCACCGTCGCATGACCTTCCTGGGTGGCGGCAGATACCGCCGCCGCGACAACTTCACGGCTTTTGGAGGTCAGCAGTTCAGGATTCATAAGCTTGAGTCTATCTCGCTCAACTTGCACGGATAGAGCTTACCGGGCTCGAGCCCGGATGCGCCTTCACCGGCTCATGCTGGAGGAGTCATCGCTGCGATGGCCGCCACACCACGAGCGCGGTCCGGTTGAGCCGGTAACGAGCATGCTCAAGCTCGAAGATCAATGCGGCAGCTTCCTCACGGAGCCGGCTCACCTCGCGCTCAAGCTCCATGATGCGTTTGATCCCGGCAAGGTTTACCCCCTCTTCGTGAGAGAGTCGAGCGATCTCCCGCAGCAACACCACGTCACGGGCACTGTAGCGGCGGCCACCACCGGCAGATCGGCCCGGCTGTACCAGCCCGAGCCGGTCGTACTGTCGCAACGTCTGCGGATGCATCCCCGCGAGCTCCGCCGCAATGGAGATCACGAAAACTGGCCCGTCGAACGATCCACCGCCGTACCCCCCAGCTACGGGATCGGCGTCGAACATCTCATCCATGGCTGGCCTCCCATGCCTGATTCTCGCGCGGGTTGCTCACCGTCACAGCCTGATATGCCTGCAACGCCTCGCGTGCCTCACGACTGAGCTTCTGGGGCACCGTCACCTCGATGGTGACCAATAAGTCTCCAGTCCGACCAGCGGCGTTAGCGATGCCTTTACCGCGCACCCGTAGCGTACGGCCGCTCGGCGTGCCCGCGGGGACCCGCAGCGTCACCGAACCCTTCAACGTGGGAACCTCGATCTCGGTGCCCAACGCAGCTTCCGGGAAGGTCACTGGAACCGTGATGGCCAGGTTGTCGCCCTGACGATCGAACACCCGGTGCGGGTTGACGTGGATAATTACATACAAATCGCCGGGCGCACCACCACGATGGCCGGGCTGGCCCTTGCCGGCGATACGAATGCGCTGCCCGTCGCTGACGCCTGCCGGGATTCGAACGTTGAGCGTACGGGTCTTGGTGACCCCGCCCGAGCCATGACATTCCTGGCAAGGGTCGCTGATCAGCACGCCGGTGCCCTGACATTGACGGCATGGCTCGCTGAAAGAGAACCCACCTTGGTTCTGGGTAACCATGCCGCTGCCATGGCAGATGCCGCAGGTAACCGGGGTGGTACCCGGCTTAGCTCCGCTGCCGTGACAGGTTTCGCAGACACCAGGGGCTCGCAGCCGCAGCGGTACGGTGACGCCGTGCGCGGCCTCGGCGAACTCTAGGTTCGCCTCTGTCTCGACGTCCCCGCCACGCCTAGGACCAGTCGAGGCACGCGTGGACTGGCCGAACATGGCCCCGAAGAGATCTCCGAAGTCCCCGGGCTGGCTCGATCCGCCGGAACCACGCGTGCCCGATGCGGTGGAACCACCGAACAGATCTGACAGATCGAACGTTGCGCCCGATCCCCCCCGGTGGCTTTGTCGGCGAAACGCGCTGGAACGAAACAACGCGCGCGCTTCGTCGTACTCGCGACGCTTGTTAGGAACCGACAGCACATCGTAGGCCTCAGCTACCTCCTTGAAGCGGCGTTCGGCCTCGGCATTGCCGGGATTCTTATCAGGATGCAGGCTACGAGCAAGCTTGCGATAGGACTTCTTGATCTGCTCGGCGCTGGCGTTCTTGGCCACTTCCAGTACGGCGTAGTAGTCCTTCTCGAGCCAATCTTTGGTACTCACGCCAGCGCCCTCCCTTCTGAGTGTGTGCCCTACCGTGCCGGTATGCCGGCCGTCATTTCCTGCCATCAATCGGCGACTACTTCGACTGAGCACTGTCCGCTTGAGCAGCGGCGGAGTCAGGAATATCGGATGCTCCGGCTGGCGCAGACTTGACGTCGGGCGTCGAACTGCTAGCCGGTTCGGTCACCGCGACCAGCGCGGTACGCAGCAACCGCTCACCGAGCCAGTAGCCCTGCCGAAGTACCTGCGTGCAGGTGGCTTCGGTGACATCGGGACTGACATTGTGGATAACCGCCTCGTGCTGCGACGGATCGAACTTCTCGCCCACCTCACCGAAGGCGCGCAGGCCGCTCCGCTCCAGGATGGTGAACAGCTGCTCGGATACCGAAGCAAATGCACCTTCCAGGTCGCCGTGCGAGCGGGCCCGCTCGATGTCGTCGAGCACCGGCAGCAGCGTGGTGAGTAGCACCGCGGTGCCGTGCTCCACTACGGCGATTCGATCCCGCTCCATGCGCTTGCGGTAGTTGGCGTACTCGGCGGTGATGCGCTGTAGGTCGTTGGTGCGTTCGGCAAGCTGTGTGCGCAGCGCGGTGAGCTCAGGGTTGTTCAAGGAGCTCGGGACATCCGTGGTCGACGGCGCCGGCTTTGCGGTCTCAGATTTAGCGCCGTCGGATTTGCTCGCCGATCCGGCCCGCGCGGAGCCCGTCGCCGGGTCAATCCGGCGACGGTCCCGCACCACAATCTTCGGTTCCCGCTGTCCATCGGCAGTGGGCTGCTGATCTGAACTACGTGGATCGCTCACTTCTTGTTACCTTCAGTCCCATCGTTATCCACGATCTCGGCGTCGACCACGTCATCGGCTGAACTGTCGGCCGAGCGGTTCGATGCCGAGCCGTCAGCACCTGGGGTGTGATCGCTATCGGCCTGCTCCGCCGCGGCTTGCGAGTCGGCGTACATCGCAGCCCCGACCTCTTGTGAGACCTTGGCTACCTTCTCGCTAGCCGCAGAGATGGCAGCCACATCGGAGCCACTCAGCGCCGTCTTGAGCTCAGTAAGAGCGTCAGAGATCTCGGTCTTCTTCTCTGTCGGGATCTTCTCGTCGTTGTCGCTAAGGAACTTCTCGGTCTGGTACAGCATGCTGTCACCGGTGTTACGGACCTCAGCCTCTTCGCGACGACGGCGATCCTCTTCGGCGTGGGCCTCGGCGTCACGCATCATCCGGTCGATCTCGTCGCTGGGTAGCGCGGAACCACCTGTGATAGTCATCGACTGCTCCCGGTTGGTCGCGCGGTCTTTCGCGAAGACGTTCACGATTCCGTTGGCGTCGATGTCGAACGTCACCTCGATCTGAGGCACGCCGCGCGGCGCGGGCGGCAGGCCCGTGAGCTCGAACATGCCCAATCGCTTGTTGTACGCGGCGATGTCGCGCTCACCTTGATAGACCTGAATCTGCACCGACGGTTGATTGTCGTCAGCGGTGGAGAAAATCTCCGAGCGCTTAGTGGGAATGGTGGTGTTGCGCTCGATCAGCTTGGTCATGATGCCGCCCTTGGTCTCGATCCCCAGCGAAAGCGGGGTGACGTCGAGCAGCAACACGTCCTTGACTTCACCTTTGAGTACCCCGGCCTGCAGCGCGGCTCCGACGGCGACCACTTCATCGGGGTTGACACCCTTGTTCGGATCCTTGCCGCTGGTGAGCTCCTTGACGAGACCGGTCACGGCAGGCATGCGGGTCGACCCGCCTACCAAGATGACATGGTTGATGTCGCCAACCTTGATGCCGGCATCCTTGACCGCCTGGTGAAACGGCTTCTTGCAGCGCTCGAGGAGGTCGGCCGTGAGCCGCTGGAACTCCGAGCGGGTCAGCGTCTCGTCTAAGAACAGCGGGTTGTTGTCGGCGTCGGCAGTGATGTAGGGAAGGTTGATCGAAGCCTGTGAAGTCTGCGAGAGCTCGATCTTGGCCTTCTCCGCGGCTTCCCGAAGCCGCTGCATCGCCATTTTGTTCTTGGACAGATCGATACTGTTGCTGGACTTGAATTTCTCAACCAGCCAGTCGACGATGCGCTGATCCCAGTCGTCGCCACCGAGTTTGGTGTCACCAGAGGTGGCTTTCACCTCAACAACGCCGTCGCCGATCTCCAGCAGCGAAACGTCGAAGGTTCCACCGCCGAGGTCGAAGACCAGAATCGTCTGCTCCTTCGCACCTTTGTCCAGGCCGTAGGCCAGCGCGGCCGCGGTAGGCTCGTTGATGATGCGCAGCACGTTGAGCCCAGCGATCTGGCCCGCCTCCTTGGTGGCCTGGCGCTGATGGTCGGAGAAGTAGGCCGGCACCGTGATGACCGCGTCGGCCACGGTGTCGCCTAGGTAGGCTTCGGCGTCGCGCTTGAGCTTCTGCAGCACGCGCGCGCTGATCTCCTGCGGGGTGTAGGCCTTATCGTCGACGTTGGTGGTCCAGTCGGTGCCCATATGACGCTTCACCGAGCGGATGGTGCGGTCAGGGTTGGTGACAGCCTGGTTCTTGGCCGGCTGCCCGACGAGTACCTCGCCGTTTTTGGCAAATGCCACGATAGAAGGGGTAGTCCGGGCTCCCTCGGAGTTGGCGATCACCGTAGGCTCGCCACCCTCCAGAACGCAGACTACGGAGTTAGTGGTGCCTAGGTCGATACCGACCGCTCGAGCCATCTGATGCCTCCGAATAGTCATTGTTTCAATTGACGCCGCGGAGAACCGCCGACGCTATGAGTGGAAGGGTACGCTAAAAGTTGAGCGATGTCCACGCAACTTTTTTGGCGGTTAAACCGATCGATATATCCGCCGGCATGCTAGTCCCATCCGATGGATGTAAGCTCTCGTGGTGTCCGTTATCCCTGATCAAAGCCGCATTATCGCCCAGCGCTACCGAATCGACGACAAATTGGGCGCCGGCGGAATGGGTACGGTGTGGCGCGGCTGGGACACCTCGCTGGAGCGTCCGGTGGCGATCAAGGAAGTCGTCATCCCTGTAGGCGTTCCGCACGCCGATGCGCAGCGCTTGCGGGACCGCTACATGCGCGAGGCGCGCGCCGCGGCACGGCTGCGCCATCCCAACGTAGTGGCGGTATACGACATGGTCGCGCAACCTCCAAATGAGCAGGATCATCACGGTGGCGTCGTCTGGACCGTGATGGAGCTGATCAGAGCCAGTGACCTCTCGGCACTGATCAGCAGGCATCGGCGGCTGGCTCCGCCTATCGTGGCCCAGCTGGGGTTACAGCTAGCCACGGCGCTGGCAGCCGCGCACTCCTCCGGAGTATTACATCGGGACGTCAAACCGGCCAACGTACTGGTCAGTCTTCCGGCTGGCGGTGACATCACCACGCATTGCGCTACGGCAAGGGTAGTGCTCACGGACTTCGGCATCGCTTCCATCACCGGAGATGAGTCGCTGACTCGAACCGGGCAGTTGGTGGGCTCACCGTCGTATCTGGCGCCTGAGCGGCTCCGTACCCACGGTGAGGCAGGTCCCGCCGGCGATCTGTGGTCACTGGGCTGCACGCTCTACGCCGCCACCGAGGGACATCCCCCCTTCTACGGAGATGATCCATTGGCCGTGATGACAGCCGTGACGTCCAAGCCGATCCCGCAACCGCAACACGCCGGAGCACTGACATCGCTCCTACGAGGACTTCTCGCCAAGGACCCCGAACAGCGTTGGGACGTAGAGCGCGCCATTGTGGCGTTGCAGCGGATAACCAGCGGCGCATCGACGACACCGGCGGCGAGTACCGCTCCTGTCCTGCCATCGACCGTCCCATCGGTTCGCCAGGGCCCACCCAATCGCGCGCCGGCGAGTCCCAACCACACGCGACAGGCGACTCCGACGCATGCCCGACCCGCATCGGCGACCGGCTATCCGAGCCGACCGGCGTCTACTAGCAGGCTAGTGCGGCCCAGGCGAGCCCGAATGATCAAGTTTGGGGTGACGGCCATTGTCTTGATAGTCGCTGGACTTACCGCCTGGATGTTGCTGCGGGGCTAGCCCGCTCGCTTGAGGATGCCTAGCGATAGCCGGTCACATCGGCGGGTTTGCCGGCGTCTTCGACCTCCGGGACGTATCGCCACGCGTCGGGCTGGCTGCCGTCGAGGTCCGTAAAGCCGTAAACCTTTGCCAATTGACCGCTGGATAACGACCTTCCATTCCATCGGGATGCGTCTGGGTCTTGGGCAAGCGCCGTGACGGCTCGCCCCACAAACGCAGGCGTCTCGGAGATGGCGAAATGCGGCGTATGCTTTGTTGCGGCGCGCCAGTTGGCCTCGGTAACGCCGTAAGCATCCAGCATGGCCTCCGACCGCAGCCAGCCCGGCGTGAGCGAGACAGCAGTGGCGCCGTGATCGGCCAGCTCATGCGCCAAAGCAAAGGCCATCCGGCTCACCGCCGCCTTGGCCAGGTCGTAGAAGAAGGAAACGCGGTAGTTGGTGGCGTTGTACTCGTCCGTCCCGTCGGTCACCTCGACGACCAGGCCGCCCGGCGTCCGAATAAGTAGCGGCAACGCGAAGTGGCTGGTGATGGCGTGAGTGTCCACGGCAAGCCGCATAGTGCGCAGTCCAACATCCAACGACGATTCCCAGACCGTCTTGCCCCACTCCATCGTGGTGACACCCCAAATATCGTTAACGAGGATGTGTAGGGCGCCCTGCTCAACCTCGATGCGGTTAACCAACGAACGCACCTGATCCGGCACGAGGTGGTCAACCCGAACCGCTATCCCGCGGCCACCGGCGGCATCCACCAACGCCGCGGTCTCCTCGATCGTCTCGGGTCGGTCCATCTCCGACCGCGAGGAGCCGCTGGACCGACCGGTGACGTAGACGGTCGCGCCCGCGGCACCCAGCTGCACGGCTATCCCGCGGCCAGCCCCTCTCGTGGCTCCGGCGACTAACGCGACCTTTCCGGCCAGCTTGCCCGTTAACTCCGTTTCCATGTTCCGAGGCTAACAGAGCTAGCAGACACTTCGACCCGCCTTCCAAACGCCAGCGTTAAAGCAAACTCGTCCGACCAAAGCAACTAGGCTTGCACAATGAGCGCCATAGTCAATGTCTTCGCCGGCCTCGCGCTGGCGGTGACCTTCGTGGCTTTCGTATGGGTTGCCCTCACCGCGCGTCGCATGATTCGCATCATCGGCAGCGGCGCCCCAGACCCAACTCGGAGGGACAGCCCGAAGGCCCGCTGGGGCACCATGCTGCGCGAGACGCTGGGCCATACCCGAATGCTTCGGCGCCCGATGGTCGGCGCTGCGCACTGGTTCGTATTCGTCGCCTTCGGGGCGCTGCTGTTCACCCTGGCGGAGGCCTACGGGGAGTTGTTCCAGGCCGACTTCGGACTTCCGCTCCTGGAAGGGTGGGTGGCCTACGGCCTTGCGACGGAGCTGATTGCAGCGGCCGGCGGTCTTGGCATCGCGCTGCTGATCCTGGTGCGACTATGGGGCCATCCTCGCCGCATGGCCAGGCGCTCCCGCTTCGCTGGGTCGACGATGTGGCAGGGCTACTACGTCGAGTGGACGATCGCCGGAGTGATCGCATGCGTGTTCGCGATCCGAGCCACCAAGGTCAACCTCGGCTACTTCGATTACCCGCGATGGGCCACTCCGGTTAGTCACGCGCTCGCCGACGCCGCGCCCAGCAGCGAGAACGCCGTGGCGGTACTGGCCGCCGTGAAGGTGCTGATTTCGATGGCGTGGTTCATCGTGATCGCCACCAACATCAAGATGGGCGTGGCCTGGCACCGCTTCAGTGCGTTCTTCAACATCTGGTTCAAACGCAACGCCGACGGCTCACCCGCACTCGGCGGGCTACCGCCGCTGCGTACCGCCGACGGCGAGGTCCTGGACTTCGAGCAGGCCGATCCGGAACGGGACACCTTCGGCACGGGGCAGGTGGGGGATTTCACCTGGAAGAATCTGCTCGACTTCAGTACCTGCACCGAATGCGGCCGCTGCCAGGATGTCTGTCCGGCGTGGCAGACCGGTAAGCCGCTGTCGCCGAAGCTGCTGATCACCGGCCTACGTGACCATGCCTATGCCACAGCGCCGTACTTGCTCGCTGGGGGCAACGCGAACAGACACGGCGAACAGGCCGTCACCCCACAGCAGCTGGAGGCGGTGCACCGTGATGTGCTCGCCGAGGCGGCGCGCCCGCTCGTCGGAGACGAGAGCTCCGGCGGCGTCATCGATCCAGACGTGTTGTGGTCGTGCACAACGTGCGGCGCCTGCGTGCAGGAATGTCCGGTAGACATCGAGCACGTGGATCACATCGTGAACCTGAGGCGCCACAAGGTGCTGGTGGACTCAGAATTTCCGAGTGAGGCCGGGGCCATGCTGCGTAACTTGGAGAGCAAAGGCAACCCATGGGGTGCCGCGGGCAACACGCGGGAAGACTGGACCGCCGGCTTGGACTTCGAGGTGCCGCGGATCGCGCCCGGCCAACCCATCGGCGACGATGTGGAGTACTTGTTCTGGGTGGGTTGCGCGGGAGCGCTGGACGCCTCCGCCAAGCAGACCACACGCGCCATCGCCGAGCTGTTAAATGCCGCGCAGGTGAGCTTCGCGATCTTGGGTAAACGCGAAACCTGCACCGGCGATCCGGCGCGGCGGATCGGAAACGAGTTCGTATATCAAGTGCTGGCTAAGGAGAACATCGCCACGCTGAACGAGGCGTTCTCCAACCGCCCTGATCGGTCGGCGCGCACGGTGGTAGCCAGCTGCGCGCACTGCTTCAACACCATCGCCAACGAATATCCGCAGCTCGGCGGCAACTACGAAGTCGTGCATCACACGCAGCTGCTCGAATCACTGATCGAGTCAGGCCAACTCGACGTGTCGCAGGCCACACTCGAAGAGCGGATCACCTATCACGACTCCTGCTACCTCGGCCGTCACAACGACATCTACGTCGCACCCCGTAAGGTCGTCGGCTCGATCAAGGGCATCGAGATCGTCGAGATGCCCCGCAACGGCACGACCGGCATGTGTTGCGGTGCGGGTGGTGCCCGGATGTGGATGGAGGAGGACACCGGTGTCAAGGTCAACGACGAGCGTGCCGCCGAGGCCCTCTCGACCGGTGCCACCCGGGTCGCGACCGCGTGTCCGTTCTGCTACATCATGCTCGACGACGGCGTGAAGGGTGCCGGGGTCGAGGAGGACGAGGTCAAGGTCGCCGACCTCGCGATCCACCTGCTGGACGCGATCGAGAACGGCGAGTCGATGCGGGCGGAGCCGGAGGCCCACCTCAACGTGCCGATGGGCACGCCGTTACGAATGCCCGGGTTCTCCGGTGCCACCACGGCCACCCTGGAACCTCAGATCGCTGCGACGCACGACATCTCCGACGACGACAGTGACGACCTGACGATGATCACCGGCATCGGGCCGATGATCCAGGAACTCCTCAAGGCCGGGGGCATCCGCACGTTCGCGCAGTTGGCCGGCACGTCTACCGACACGATCGAGACGATGCTGCCCGACGTGTACGAGGGTCGCCCCGAACGCGAAGACTGGCTCGGCCAGGCCCGCGCCGTCATCGAAGAACGCGAACCCCCCGACGACCGAAGCCCCAACGACCACCCCTGACGAACGCGTGATCTTTGTGCGCAGGAGCTGCGCACGAAGATCACGCAATGGGCGGCGTCACGCCTGACCTCGCCGAAATTTCCGCATCACCTGCGACGACTCGAGGTCGCTCAGGCAGTGAGACGACCGAGCGCGGCGGCGATATGGTCGACGTCGACGTCGGTGGCGGCGACCTCGAGCACCAGGTCGTACACATCCTTGTTGGAGATGCGACTCGCGTCGACGCCATTGATCACGAGGAACGTCGCCGTGGAGAGCCACCCGAGCCGCTTGTTGCCGTCGACGAGCGCGTGGTTGTTCACGATCGAGTGCAGGAGGGCTGACGCCTTCGTCAACAGATCCGGGTAGGCGTCCTCGCCGAACACCGTGGTCTGCGGACGAGCTGCCGCTGAGCCGAGCAGGCCGACATCGCGGATCGGTGGTGGGTCCCCGAACAACGCCACCGCCAGATTGGTCAGGTCATCGAGGTCGAGGAACTCAACCGGGCGGCTCACTTGCCCAGTTGCTCGAGCGCGTCGGCATGGACGTCCATGATCCGCTGAGCGGCATCGCCGACCCGGTCTCGGTGGTCCGCCCGCCCCACGAACTCGCGGACTGCCCGCCGGGCCGCATCCTGCATCGAGATACCTTCGGCATCGGCGCGTTCACGAAGTGCCTCGTGTTCGGTCTCTGTCAGCCGCAATGTCATTGCCATACCTGGACGGTATCAGAACGATACCGCCCACCTTTCGAGGATTCAGGTGACGGAGCGGTAACGGGCTCGAACGTTGGAGGCGTCGGTCGCGGGTTCGATGATGGTGCCGCTGCCGAGATTCCAGCGTGTGGTGACCTCCTCGAATGTGTCGCCGGTGGCGATCACGGCGGCTTGAACGGCCGCGCCGGTGGCGACCGTCTCGTCGGTGGCGGGCACGATCACGGGCTGACCGAGGAGGTCGGCGGCGCGCTGGCGGTACGTGGCGGAACGAGAGCCTCCACCCACCAGGAACACCCTGCCGTCGACCGTCGCACCGACTGCCCGCAATGCGTCGACGCCGTTCAGCAATCCGCACAGCACGCCATCGTGCGCTGCGAGTGCGAGTTGGGCGCGGGTCGTCGTGTTCGTGAG